>NZ_JAGKWP010000039.1 GCF_021151785.1 Flavobacterium sp. | reverse complement strand
CTCTCCTTGTGTTAAGATAATTATAAAAAATCCAATAAGATTTATTTATTAAGCTATAATTATTTTGTTTATTTTTTTTTGTTTTTTGTTAAACAAATTTTTATCTTCGTAAAAAATTGCTATAATCAGAAAACCATGAGTGTTTTCATTTCACTTGTGGTTTTCTTTACTATTTTAATTATGAAAATATATCGTTTACATACCAAACAAAACCTACCTATTACTAAGAAAGAAGCTTGGGATTTTCTTTCTGATCCCAAAAACTTAAAAACAATCACACCAGATTATATGAGTTTTGATATTTTAAGTGGTGCAGACAGAAAAATGTTTCCAGGTCAAATCATTCAATACATAGTAACTCCAATTTTTGGAATAAAAACCAAATGGGTTACAGAAATAACACATGTAGTAGATCATGAATATTTTGTTGATGAACAACGTTTTGGACCTTATAATCTTTGGCATCATAAACATTTTATTAAAGAAATTGAGGGGGGTGTAGAAATGGAAGATATTATTGATTATAAAGTACCCTTTGGGATAGTTGGACAACTGGTTCATCCAATAATAGTAAAACCAAAATTAGATGAAATTTTTGCATACAGAAGAAAAAAATTAATTGAAATTTTTGGTGATTTTAAATAATATAAAATGACAGTTTTTTGGTTTAGACGCGATTTACGCATTGAGGATAATACCGCTTTATTTCATGCTTTAAATGAAAATGAATCTGTATTACCTATTTTTATTTTTGATAAAAATATCTTAGAGCATTTACCAAAAAATGACGCTCGTGTTACTTTCATACAAAAAGAGTTGAGTAAAATCAACAAGGAATTAGAAAAATACAATAGTAGTTTAGCTGTCTTCTATGGTGATCCTATCACAGTGTTTAATCAATTAACTTCAGAATATAATATTAAAAATGTATATACTAATCATGATTATGAACCTGCTGCTAGAAAAAGAGACAAAGCAATTAATGAACTATTAAAATCTAAAAACTGTAGCTTTAAAACTTGTAAGGATCAAGTAATTTTTGAAAAGTCGGATATTGTCAAAGATGATGGCAGTCCTTATGTAGTTTATACACCCTATTCTAAAAAATGGAAAGAAAAAGTTAAAAAAATTGAAATCATCCACTATCCTTCTGAAAAATTATTAACCAAATGTATCCAACATAATAATCCTTTTTTGGATTTAGATGATATAGGATTTGAAAAGTCAACAATACAACTTCAAAATTATGATATTTCAGAAAACTTAGTTAAAAATTATGAGAGTACTAGAAACTTTCCATCAGTTAAAGGTACTTCCCTATTAGGAATTCATTTACGATTTGGAACAATAAGCATCCGTAAATTAGTTAAATATGCTCTAAATTTTCCTAATGAAACGTTTTTGAATGAATTGATTTGGAGAGAATTTTTTATGCAAATACTTTGGCATTTTCCACATACAACAACCAAATCTTTCAAAGAAAAATATGAAGGAATACAGTGGGATAATAATGAAGAATGGTTCAAAAAATGGTGCGAAGGTAAAACAGGTTATCCATTTGTTGATGCTGGAATGCGTGAATTGAATGCTACGGGGCATATGCATAATAGAGTGAGAATGATTGTTGCAAGTTTTCTTTGTAAGCATTTATTAATTGATTGGCGTTGGGGCGAAGCCTATTTTGCATTAAAACTTCTTGATTATGAACAAGCTAGTAACGTTGGGAATTGGCAGTGGGCAGCTGGTAGTGGAGTTGATGCTGCACCTTATTTCAGAATTTTCAATCCTACAGAGCAAATAAAAAAATTTGATAAGGATTTAAAATATATTAAAAAATGGCTACCTGAACTAGAAACTTTATATTACCCTAAACCAATTGTTGAACATAAAATAGCAAGAGAAAAATGTCTTAGAACTTATAAAGAAGCTGTAGGATAATGAACGTTGTTTGGTTAAAAAAAGATTTAAGATTAGAAGATCATCAACCGCTTTTTGAAGCCCAAAATAGTAGCGGGAAAATTCTATTACTCTACATCTTTGAACCTGAATTATTCAATGATCCACATTATAGCAAAAGACATTTTGATTTCATTAAACAATCTTTAATTGAATTACAAATTGAATTATCAAAGTTACATACCCAAATTTTAATTGTTGAAGGTAAAGCAATTGACATATTTAAAAAATTGCATGAATTACATCCTATCAAAAAAGTATTTTCTCACCAAGAGACAGGTATAAATATTACTTATAACAGAGATAAAATTATCAATAACTGGTTAAAAAGTGAGCATATCATTTGGCATGAATATGTTTGGAATGGCGTTTTCAGAGGAAGAAGAAATAGAAACACTTGGAAGAATGATTGGTATGCGTTTATGGAAAGTGAAGTACTACCTGCACCAACCAATTCAAGAGCTTTTATTAAATATTCAGAAATCGAACAGCTAGAAAACTATTTTTCAATCCCGAATTTAAAAACTAATTCAACTTCCTTATTTCAAAAAGGGGGTACAAAAACTGGCTTAAGATACTTAAATAGCTTTCTTGAAGAACGTGTAATAAATTATTCCAAACATATTTCTAAACCAGAGCTTGGAAGAAAAAGTTGTAGTCGATTATCACCTTACATTACTTGGGGAAATCTATCTATAAGACAAATTTATCATGCTTCTTGGAAAAAAAGACAAGAAGGTAAAAACAAAAGAGCAATTGATAATTTTGCATCAAGATTAAGATGGCAAGCACATTTTATTCAAAAATTTGAAATGGAACCAGAAATGGAATTCCAGGCTATTAATAAGGCTTATAGAAACTTACAACAGCATAAAAATCTCTTTTTTCAAAAGGCATGGGAAGAAGGTAAAACTGGCTTTCCTCTTGTTGATGCGTGCATGCGTTGCTTGAAAGAAACAGGATATTTAAATTTTAGAATGCGTGCTTTGGTAGTATCTTTTTTCACTCATGATTTATTTCAACCCTGGAAAGATTGTGTTCATTATCTAGCTCAGCAATTTTTAGATTTTGAACCTGGTATCCATTATCCTCAAATACAAATGCAAGCAGGCGTAACAGGCATTAATACAATTAGAATTTATAATGTTGTTAAAAATTCATACGAACATGATGAAGAAGGTGTTTTTATCAGAAAATGGGTGCCTGAATTGCATAATATTCCATCTTCATTAGTACATGAGCCTTGGAAAATAACACCCATCGAAGAACAATTATATGATTTTCACTTAGGATTAACTTATCCTAAACCAATAATCATACCTGATGAAGCAAGAAAAAAAGCAACTAATTTTTTTTGGGATATCAAAAAATCTGATGAAGCTAAAAAAGATAGTTCAAGAATTTTAGCAACACATACATTTTCTGATAGTAAAAAAGCTTAGATACGTATTTCAGAAAAGTGTTCAATAATTTGGTCTGCTAATAAATACTCTTGGTTTTTTGAATTTCTACTTTTATAACCAATGCAATAAATGCCCGCCGATTTTGCCGCTTGTATACCATTCGTACTGTCTTCAATTACAACACATTGCTCCTTTTTTACTCCTGAAAGTCGTACAGCTTCAATAAAAATAGCTGGATTAGGTTTTGATTGAGGAAAATCCTCACCTGAAACTATATGTGTAAAATAAGGTTTTAGATTAAAACGATTAAAAACTCGCTCAATAGTTACTTTTGAAGCTGAAGAGGCTAATATCATCTGTTTGCCTTGATGATGAAATTGATGGATTAATTCTTCAACGCCATCAATTAAAAATAAATCTTCTTTAGTATCAAAAGCAGCATTAAATAAATTTCTTTTAACTTTTATTAATTCCTCAATTTCAGCTTCAAGTTTAAATAGTTCTTTTAATTTTTGATACACATTCTTAGTAGAGTTTCCAGTAAAAGAGGCATACAATTCTGCATTAACATCAATATTTAACAATTCAAAGTGTTGGTGGTAAGCATAATGATGAACAGGTTCAGTATCGACAATCACCCCATCCATATCAAAAATTACAGTATGTATCATAAAATGAATTTCGAACAAAGCTACATCTTTTTGTATAAAAAAAGACTTCGATTAAACCTTTTTATTTATTTTTAGTCTATTGAATAAATACAATTTACTTTGCAAGACGAAAAAATATTTATTGCACAATTAATCAATCCGAAGACTCAAAATGAAGCCTTCAAAAAGTTGGTGTATGAATATCAAAAGCCATTGTATTATCATATTAGGAATATTGTTTTAAATCACGATGATGCAGATGATGTTTTACAAAATACCTTTATTAAAGTGTTTTCAAATATTCAAAATTTTAAAGGAGAAAGTAAATTATATTCATGGATTTACAGAATTGCAACTAATGAATCATTAACATTTATTGAACAGCGTGCAAGAAAACAAGGCATCTCTAACGAGGAATTACAACAAAAATCAATCAATAAATTAGAAAGTGATGTTTATTTTGAGGGTGATATTATTCAATTAAAACTACAAAAAGCAATAGCTTCGTTACCTGAAAAACAACAATTAGTATTTAAAATGAAATATTTTGAAGAAATGAAATATGAAAACATGAGTGAAATTTTAGATACTAGTGTAGGTGCATTAAAAGCTAGTTACCATCACGCCGTTAAAAAAATTGAAGAATATTTAAAAAATGATTAAACCTTTTAAAATAGGAATAGTCCAATTAGCATGAATAAAATAGTAGAAAATAATAAAATTAAAACAGGTTTTAAAGTACCCGAGAATTATTTTGAAAATCTATCTTCTGAGCTTTTTTCAAAATGGAATGGAGATTTTCATTCTTCAATTCTACCTAAAAAATCTGGTTTTGTGGTTCCCGAAGATTATTTTTCTGAAAATGAGAATAAATTATTTCAATTAATTAATAATAAAGAAGTTAAAATTATCTCTTTAAAGCCAAAATTGTATTGGATAACAAGTATTGCCGCTATTTTATTGATTGTTATAATGCTTCCATTATTTTATCACACAGAAGAAATAACAAAGACTGAGTGGGCAACACAAAATTATTTAGAATTACAAAAAGATGAATTATCAGAATATGAAGTAGGTGTTATGTTAGATAATGAAGATATAGAATCTTTAGAAAATGAATTAATATACAATAATTTAAAATAAATTATTTAAACAATAAATACAAGTAAAATGAAACCGAAATTAAATATTTTATTATTATTATTTTTAATCTCTTTTGTTGGATTTTCACAAGGATTTAGAGATAAAAAAGAAAAAATAAAAGCATTAAAAATTGCTTTTATTTCACAAAAGTTAAATTTAACTTCTGAGCAAGCAGAAAAATTTTGGCCTGTTTACAATAAGTATGAAGATAAAATCATGGATTTAAAAGAAACCCAACTAAGACAACGTCTACAAAAAAGAGAGGCATCAGATGAGGAAGCATTGAAACAAATTGAAGAAGCAGAAGCTGCCGAAGTAGAAATCATGTCACTTAAAAAGAAAATGAGAGCCGAACTTATTCCAATTATTGGTGCTGATAAAGTAGTGGAATTACAAAAAATTGAACATGAATTTCATAAAAAACTTTTAGAAAAATTAAAAGATAGAAAAGGTCCGCCACCACCTCCAAGAAGATAAAACAAAAACTTTTAATAAAGACTTTCGCCATTTAAATCGGTTGTTAACACATCACTCATATAATCAAAAAAAGGTCGCATAGCCGCAAATGTAGCAATAACTTCTTCCTTAAATTGAGGTGCTAAAACTTCTTTGTTGCTAAATTGACGAGTTAGTAAAAATTGTTTTTTTCGAATTAAGTCAATATCTGGATGGGCTTTATCAAAACCTTTTGGTGCTGTTTTTAATTCCTCTCCTTCTAAACCATTTTTAAAATAAAATTTGAATTTTTCATCATTCAAAAGTTCTTTTAAATCAGACGCATCTAATTCTAATTCTTTACGAATACGATACAAATCTTCATTGTTTGGTTCCCAAAAACCACCACCAACAAAGCTACCGCCGTCTTCAATATGTAAATACATTCCGCCTCGTAACAAAGGTTTAGTTCTTGTAAATCCGGCTGAAAAATGTGTTTTATAAGGCGTTTTATCTTTAGAAAAACGAACATCACGATAAATTCTAAAAACTTGCATCCTTTCAATACTATCTATTTTTTCTAAATCCGTTAATACTTCCGTAAAAAAGTTTTTGGCGTTTTTATTTTCAACCTCAAATCGTTTTTTATTTTCTGTAAACCAGTCACGATTGTTATTTTTCTTTAATAAATCTAAGTATTCGAAAGTGGAATTTGTAAGCATAGTTATTTGTTAACATGATTTACACAAATTTACATTAAGTTTTATAAAATCAACTATTTTTTATTGGTACAGATTCAAATCGACTTATTGGTACATTAATTTAACTCCTGTCCCATTTTCATCTGCAAATATCGTTTTACCGAATTCGATAGCAACACCCGTTGCAATATCTTTTTCTAATAATAAAGCCCCATCCATATCCACATAATCTAATAAAGGTAACAAATGTGCAATGGCTGAAATTCCAACTGTAGATTCTGTCATACAGCCTACCATTGTTTTCAAACCTAATTCTTTTGCTTTTTTAATCATTCGCAAACCAGGTGTTAATCCGCCACATTTCATCAATTTAATATTTACACCATGAAAATGATTGAAACATTTCACAACATCTTCTTCTTCAATACAACTTTCATCAGCAATAATGGGTAAAACCGAATGTTTTATTACTTCCTTACAGCCTTCCCAATCGTGTGCTTTTAAAGGCTGTTCAATAAATTCGACACCTAAGTCTTTAAAAATTCTTGAGTTTTCAATGGTTTCCTCAACCGTCCAGCCACAATTGGCATCCACACGAAAAATAGCATTGGTCTCTTTTCGTAAGGCTTTAATTATTTCTATATCATCAGCTGTACCTAATTTGATTTTGTACAAAGGCCAAGGCATAGCCTTCATTTTTTCAATCATTTTCGGGATTTCAGCAATACCAATTGTGTAATTCGTTAAGGGTAAATTTTTAGGTTGAAGCTTCCAATATTCATATAATTTCACACCTAATTTTTTGGTATATAAATCGTGATAAGCCTCATCTAAAGCACATAAAGCGAAATGGTTATCATGAAACAAAGGATTTAATTTTTGCCAAAAAACATCTGGAGGAACTTGCTCTAAAGTTTCAATAAAATTAATATTTCTCTGAATATCTTCTGCAATTTGAAAGGTATCTAAGTGATAATAAGCATTTTCAGTCGCTTCTCCATAACCCGAAAATCCATCACTAATTAGTTCAACAATTAAAGACGGTTTAACATCAAAAGACAATCGTGAGATTTTAAAATTGTCTTTTAATTGTAAATTATAATGATGAAGTTTTACTTGCATATTGAATTTTGAAATTAGAATTTTGAAATTTTAGCAACCTACTTCCCTAACCTATCTTCTACAAATTCAATTTGTGTTTTTCCATGAGGTTTTGGTTTACCTTGTTCGTCTAAATTTACCATTGTAATATTTTCAATAGTAATTATTTTTTCACGTGTCATCATGTTTCTAACTTCTGAACGAAGCACTAATGAAGAAGTTCCAAACTTCACAACATCAATGCCAATTTCGACTATATCGCCTTGTTTAGCTGCACTCATGAAATTAATTTCACTCATGTATTTAGTAACCACTTTGGGATTTTCTAACTGTACAATAGAATATAAAGCCGCTTCTTCGTCTATCCATGCCAATAATTTTCCTCCAAAAAGCGTTCCGTTGGCATTTAAATCTTCGGGTTTTACCCATTTACGTGTATGAAATCTCATAATTTTTATTTTTCATAAAATTATAAAAAATCATACATTGTAAATGAATATTTAAAATTCTTTTATTGATATGAGTATTACTTTTCTCTATTCTTTAACACGTGTATCACATCATTTAAACCATACCCTTTTGCTTGCAATAAAATTAAATAATGAAATAATAAGTCGGCACTTTCCGATAAAAACAATTCATCATTTGAATCTTTAGCTTCAATAACAACTTCAACAGCTTCCTCACCCACTTTTTGAGCTATTTTATTTATTCCTTTTTCAAACAAAGAAGCTACATAACTTGTTTCTGAAGTTGCCTTTTCTTTACGTTCTCGAATTGTATTTTCTAATTTGGTTATGAATCCGTAAGTTTGACTATTGTTTTCATTCCAACAAGTATCTGATCCTTTATGACAAGTGGGACCCACCGGCTTGACCTGTATTAACAATGTGTCCTGATCACAATCCAAAGCAAGTGAAACCACGTTTAAAAAATGACCACTTTCCTCCCCTTTTGTCCATAAACGATTCTTAGTTCGACTTAAAAAAGTTACCTTGTTTGTTTCTAATGTACGATTTATTGCTTCTTGATTCATGTATCCTAACATCAAGACATTTTTAGTTTCAACATCTTGAATGATGGCTGGAATTAATCCCTCCGTATTTTTAGTAAAATCTATATTCATTTTTTTAAATTCTAATTTCAATATTTTGCTGTTTTAAAAACTGTTTAAGATCTGGGATAGCAATTTCATTGTAATGAAAAACACTAGCTGCTAAGGCGGCATCTGCTTTACCTATCGTAAATGCCTCTGCAAAATGTTGTTTTGTACCAGCACCACCACTCGCAATAATGGGTATATTAATTAAATCTGATAATTGTGCTAATGCTTCATTCGCAAATCCGTTTTTAGTACCGTCGTTATTCATGGAAGTAAATAAAATTTCTCCTGCACCCCGTTTTTCTACTTCTTTAGCCCAATCAAAAAGTTTTATTTCGGTTGGAACTTTACCCCCAACCAAATGCACCCTCCATTCTCCGTTAATTTGTTTGGCATCTATTGCTACTACAGTACACTGACTTCCGTATTTTGCTGCAATTTGATTGATTAAATCTGGATTTTTAACTGCAGAAGAATTAATGGAAATTTTATCCGCACCATTTCTTAAGAGGATATCAACATCTTCTACTGTGGAAATTCCACCCCCAACAGTAAATGGAATATTTACAGTACTTGCCACTTGTCGAACTAAATCAATTAATGTTTTTCTTCGTTCTTCCGTGGCAGAAATATCTAAAAAAACCAATTCATCAGCTCCAGTATCTGCATATTTTTTTGCTAATTCAACAGGGTCACCGGCATCTTTTAATTCTAAAAAATTTACACCTTTAACTGTTCTTCCATTTTTTATATCTAAACAAGGAATAATTCTTTTGGTCAACATTTTTAATTCATTTTAACTCCTGCAAGGTGCTACCTTAAGAAGGTTGATTACTAATATATTTTTCTAGTTCTTTCAAACGAATTCTACCTTCGTAAATTGCTTTACCGATAATTGTTCCTTCGCATCCTAATTCTACCAGTTTTGGCAACTCTTCAAATGAAGAAATTCCTCCCGAAGCAATTAATTTACAAGCATTCGTTTGTTCTAAAATTTCTTGATATAAATCAAAACTCGGACCTTCTAACATGCCGTCTTTAGCAATATCTGTACAGATAACATATTCAATTCCTTTACTTTGATAGTTTTTAATAAAGGGAACAACTTCTTGCGTTGATTCTTCTAACCAACCTGAAATTGCTATTTTTTTATTATTTGTATCAGCACCTAAAATAATTTTATCAGGACCATATTTCTGAATCCAATTTTCAAAAACAGTCGGATTTTTAATTGCAATACTTCCTCCTGTAACTTGATTTGCACCACATTCAAAAGCAATTTTTAAATCTTCATCCGATTTTAATCCTCCGCCAAAATCAATTATTAAAGTTGTCTTAGTTGCTATTTGTTCTAAAATTTTATAATTGATAATACAGTTTGATTTAGCCCCATCTAAATCCACTAAATGCAAATATTGAATTCCGTGTGCTTCAAATTCTTTAGCTACTTCTAAAGGGTTTTCATTATATATTTTTTGTGTTGAATAATCTCCTTTAGATAATCGTACACTTTTTCCATCAATGATATCGATTGCAGGTATGATTCTCATTTTTAAATAGTTAAAAAATTAAACAAGATTTGTTCACCCGCTTTACCGCTTTTCTCAGGGTGAAATTGGACTCCATAGAAATTATCTTTTTGAATGGCTGTGGCATAATTAATACCGTAATTCGTAGTTGCAATACAATACGCATTGACGGGTGCATAATAACTATGAACCAAATACATGTATTCTTCTTCTTTTATGCCTTTAAATAATTCTGTCTTCAAATTAGCAATCGTATTCCAACCCATTTGAGGTACTTTCAATTGATTTGAAAATCGTTTAATTTGAATATCAAATATTCCTAATCCCTTTGCATTTCCTTCTTCCGAAGAGCGACAAAGCAATTGCATTCCTAAACAAATCCCTAAAACAGGTTGGGTTAAGGCGGGAATAATTGTATCTAATTTTTTATTATAAATCATTTGCATGGCACTACTCGCTTCTCCAACACCAGGAAAAATAACTTTATCTGCTTTTTTAATTGTATCTGGATCATCTGTGACTGTTGCTTGATACCCTAAACGTTCGAGTGCAAAAAGCACACTTTGCACATTACCGGCACCATAATCTATTAGTGCAATTTTCATAACATTCCTTTTGTACTTGGTAAAATCATTTTGTTTGGATCTCTTTTTACGGCTACTTTAATTGCTTTAGCAAAAGCTTTAAAAATAGCTTCAATTTTATGATGTTCATTCGTTCCTTCCGCTTTTATATTCAAATTCGCTTTAGCCCCATCTGTAAAGGATTTGAAGAAGTGAAAAAACATTTCTGTTGGCAATTGCCCTATCATTTCACGTTTAAAATCGGCTTCCCAAACCAACCAATTTCTACCCCCAAAGTCAATCGCTACTTGAGCTAAGCAATCATCCATAGGCAAACAAAATCCATAACGCTCAATACCTAATTTATTTCCCAATGCAGAAGCAAATACTTCACCCAAAGCTATTGCAGTATCTTCAATTGTATGGTGTTCATCCACTTCTAAATCGCCTTTAACGTTAATTTCTAAATCCATTTGACCGTGACGCGCAATTTGGTCTAACATATGATCAAAAAAGGGTAATCTTGTTTCAATCCTACTTTTTCCAGTTCCATCTAATTGTAATGAAATAAAAATATCCGTTTCATTTGTTTTGCGATGAATCGTGGCACTTCGCTTTTCTAATTTTAAAAATTCATAAATATCTTGCCATTGGTTTGTTTGCAAGGCAATTGACTCTTCTAAGGTAGTATTATCATTAGCCAATTCATTGATACCTAATTGAACATCATTTTTAATATAAATGGCTTTCGCACCTAAATTTTTAGCTAATTCAACATCAGTCATTCGATCTCCAATTACAAATGAATTTGTTAAATCATATTTATCACTATCAAAATAATTCGTTAACATACCGGTTCTAGGTTTTCGAGTAGGTGCTAATTCTTCAGGAAAACTTTTGTCAATACAAACCTCTTTAAACACAACACCTTCATTTTCAAAAGCTTTCATAATAAAATTATGTGTAGGCCAAAAAGTTTCCTCTGGAAAAATAACTGTTCCTAATCCGTCTTGATTAGTTACCATTACTAATTCATAGTCCAATTCATTTACGATTTTATTCAGACAATTAAATACGTTTGGGTAAAATTCTACTTTAGATAAATCATCCAATTGATAATTTTCAGGCTCTAAAACTAGAGTCCCGTCTCGATCTATAAATAATATTTTTTGTGCCATTAGAGTTGTTTTATAATTTGAATTAATTTGTCATTTTCTTCTGAAGTTCCAATTGTAATTCGCAAGCTATTAGTACATAAAGGTTGTGATGATCGGTTTCTAACAACAATTCCGTTTTTGAGCAATTGATCGTAACGTTTTAAAGCATCATCGACTTCAATTAATAAATAATTGGTATCTGATGGATATACTTTCTTGACAAAACTTACTTCAAGTAATACTTTAATTAATCTATCTTTTTCTTCTTTAATACTATTAATTGTTTTTTTTAATTTATTTATATTCAGCAATTCTTCAAATGCTTTTTCTTGAGATAAAACATTAATGTTATACGGCGGTTTAATTTTGTTCAAAATTGATATGATATCCGCAGAAGCAAACAAACTACCAATTCGTAATCCGGCCATCCCATAGGCTTTTGATAGCGTTTGGCAAATGATTAAATTGGGATACAACTCTAATTCCGACAACCAACTCATCTTTTCTGAAAAATCTATATAAGCTTCATCAATTACAACCAATCCACTGAATGAAGATAGAATTTTTTCAATTCGTTCTCTTGAAAAAGTATTTCCGGTTGGGTTATTTGGAGAACACAAGAAGACAATTTTAGTTCGGTCATCGATTGCTTTCAAAATACCGTCAACATTGGGTTCAAAATTTGAATCGAGTAACACTTCTCTATTTTCAACAGCGTTCAAATTTGCTAAAACGGCATACATTCCATAAGTCGGTGGCAACGTAATGACATTATCAATATTAGGTTCGCAAAAAGCTCTAAAAAGTAAGTCCAAAACTTCATCACTACCATTACCCAACAATAGTTGATTACTATCAATTCCTTTTCGTTTTGAAATTACCTCTTTTAACTTTTTTTGCTGTGGATCTGGATACCTATTGATTCCATTATCGACAGGTGACTCATTGGCATCTAAAAAAACAAACGACTCACTACCCTCTTTAAACTCATCACGAGCAGAGGAATAAGATTGCATTTTTTTAATGTTTGGTCGGACTAAATCAACGATATTATAACTCATACTAAATCTTTTAATCGTAATGTTACGGCATTTTTGTGCGCTTGAAGTCCTTCAGCTTCTGCCATTATTTCTATAGCTTTACCAATATTTTGTATACCTTCTTTTGAAATTTTTTGAAACGTCATGGCTTTCATAAAACTATCTAGATTTACACCACTATAGTTTTTAGCATAGCCATTCGTAGGTAATGTATGATTAGTACCTGAAGCATAATCTCCTGCACTTTCTGGAGTATAATTACCAAGAAATACTGAACCTGCATTTTGCAAATTTTCTAAATAAAAATCTTCCTCTTTTGAGACAATAATTAAGTGTTCTGGAGCATATTCATTCACAAATTCAATTGCCGATTCTTTATCCTTTAAATAAATAAAGCGGGAATTCAAAATTGCTTTTTCAGCTATAGATTTACGAGGTAACTTTTTAATTTGTAGCTCAATTTCTTGTTGAACTGCAAAAAGTAAATCTGAATTAGTAGTTACTAAAACCACCTGACTATCCGCGCCATGTTCAGCCTGACTTAATAAATCTGATGCGATATAAGAAGCATTTGCCGTTTCATCAGCTAAAACTAATAATTCAGACGGACCGGCGGGCATATCAATAGAAACTCCATAATTTGTTGCCATTTGCTTTGCTACAGTTACATATTGATTCCCAGGTCCAAATATTTTAGATACTTGAGGAATTGTTTTTGTTCCAAATGTTAATGCCGCTATTGCTTGAATTCCACCAACCTTAAAAATTTTAGTCACGCCACATAATTGAGCCGCATATAATATAGCCGGATTGATTTTGCCTTCTTTGTTTGGAGGAGAACACAACACAATCTCTTTACACCCCGCCAATTTAGCAGGAATCGCTAACATCAAAACGGTTGAAAATAAAGGCGCCGAACCTCCCGGAATATACAACCCTATTTTCTGAATAGGTCTTTTTTCTTGCCAACAAATTACACCCTTAGCGGTTTCAACTGCAACCTTTTCTCTTTTTTGTGCCTGGTGAAATTTTTCAATATTTGACTGAGCTAATTGAATTGCTTCTTTTAATTCAACCGGTACTTGTTCAATGGCTTCTTGAATTTCAACACTCGCCACTTCAATTGAATCTAAAATTACCCCATCAAAAAGAGAGGTATATTTTGCAACTGCTTTATTTCCTTTTTGTTGAATTTCTTTAAAAATATCAGTTACTGTAATTTGTAAATCTGAAATAGATTCTGTGGGTCTTTTAATTAAATCAAACCACTGTTCTTGCTTTGGATTTTGATAAATTTTCATATTTGAATACGTGTTGTTATAAAACCATTTTTTCAATTGGACAAATTAATATTCCTTCGGCTCCTGCATTTTTTAATTGATCGATAACTTCCCAAAACTGATCGTCATTAATTACAGAATGTACACTACTCCAGCCTTCCTCTGCCAGTGGCAATACCGTCGGACTTTTTAATACGGGAAGAATTGAGCTAATTTCTTGAATCTTGTTATTTGGGACATTCATTAAAATATACTTCGATTTTCTTGCTTCTAAAACCGATTGAATTCTGAAAATTAATTTATCCAAAAGCACTTTCTTCTCTTCCGATAAATTAGGAGATGCCGCTAATACAGCTTCACTTTTCAAGATAACTTCAACTTCTTTTAAATTGTTTTTAAAAAGCGTACTTCCTGTTGAAACTATATCTACGATAGCATCAGACAAACCAATATTTGGGGCAATTTCAACAGAACCCGATATTTGGTGAATCTCCACATTGACATTTTTAGATTTAAAATGATTTAAAACAGTGTTGGGGTAAGAAGTAGCAATGCGTTTCCCATCTAAATCTTCAATAGAATTGTAACTCACTGTTTTAGGTACAGCTATCGAAACTTTACATTTTGAAAAACCTAATTTTTCAACAACTTCAATAGCACCTCCTTTTTCAACTAAAAGATTATCTCCAACAATAGCAATATCTGCCACCCCATCAATTAAATATTGAGGGATATCCGAATTTCGTAAAAATAATATCTCTAATGGAAAATTTGAAGCAGTTGCTTTAAGTTGATCATTTCCATTATCAACAGAAATCCCGCAATCTTTTAAAATTTTAAGGCTGTCTTCGTTAAGTCGACCCGATTTTTGAATAGCAATTTTTAAGGTGTTCATGTTAAATTTAATTTTAAATTTGTTTGAGAAACACCAGACGGGAGGAGAAATTAACTTAACTAAAATAAAAAACCCGCCTGATGAACTCAAACGGGTTAGTAGTTATATTTAGATTACAATCATAGCATCACTACCTCGCTTGAGCGTGGAATAAATGATGATGATGATGTAATTGATTTAAAAACATATTTTCTTTGTTATTTGTTTTGCAAATTTAATAGAATAAGAATTTAAAAAACAAATATTTATTTATAATAATTTAAAATTATTCATTTTCTTCTTCTTCAACTTGACTAGAAGTATTTGAATTAGAAAGAGTTGAACTATTTTCTCGGATTTCAGTGTGACGAATTTTCCCTCCAGTTGTTCCTGAATTTTTACTCAAAAATACACAAACTACCCCCAAAACTAGAGCTAAATAGGAAATCCATTTTTCAAAAGAATGTTTTTTTGATTGAGCATATAAACCAACAATTGAAACTAATCCTAAAACATACATTGGAATCATAAATGCCTCAGTTGCTTCTTCATGTTCATGGATAACATTATGTGTAAAACCAGGTAAATCTTCAACAAAATGCTCTGCTTTATCCCCTGTCATCATGGCTAATTGACCAGAAATAACACAGATAATTAACATAACATAAGCTGCCGATTTTAAAACTAAATTCTTTTTTACTACGCCAAACAGTAATACTCCCAAACCAAAAAACAAACCAATAATAGGAAAATGGTTTACTAACATGTGGATATGTGCTTCATTCATAAAATAAAATTTATATATTTACCTAATTAATTACTCAAATGTATGAAAAATTTACTTAAACACTACGTTGTTTATAAAAATATTGCTCTATTTTATCTGATTGTAAGTCTATTAACTCGTCTTGTTTTATTATTTCATCCCATAACACAAAGTCATTTTTCATTTATTGATTATCTAAAAATTTTTTCAATTGGAATTTTAAATGACCTTTTTGTTTTTATACCTATAGGTTCCTTATTGTGGTTATACCTAATTTTTATTTCTAATACAAAATATAAAAAACCATTTGGGTATATAATTTTAGGAGTATTTGTATCCATTCTGCTGTATATATTATCAGGAAAAAGCATTTTAAGTGAATATGGCGGTGTGCTTCCTGAAATAGGATTAGCTTTTGTAGGACTTAAAACAATTCTGTTTGCTCTGTTATTATTTTTTGAAAAGTATAGAAAAAAAATTCGTTTTGTATTATTTTCTTTTACTCTTTTTCTATTTGTTTTGTTAATCATTCAAAACGCTGTGAGCGAGTTCTTTTTTTGGAATGAATTTGGTGTACGATATAACTTTATTGCTGTAGATTATTTGGTCTACACGAATACTGTAATTGGAAATATAATGGAATCTTATCCTGTAGTTCCTTTATTTTCAATAATTGGAATTGTAGCTGTTTTATCTACCTATTTTATTATTCAAAAATCTAAAAAATATTTAGATGAAATTCCGAATATAAAAGCTAAAATCAGCATTGTTTTAGGTCAACTTGCTTTGATTGCTTTAGCTTTATTTACTATTCCAAATCTTGCAAAAAAAGAAGATTCATCTAATGTTTTTACTAATGAATTGCAAAGTAACGGACTTTATAAATTCTATTTGGCATTTATGAATAGTGAATTAGATTTCATGAAATTTTATGACACAATGCCAGAAAATGAACTAGCTAATTTTGAAAATATAACGCATGTCAAGTTGAATCAAAACATTGTCCATATTCAACCTACCGAAAAAGAAGTACAAAAAAATGTTGTATTAATTACCATTGAGAGTATGAGTGCTGAATTTATGAAACACTATGGAAACAATGAAAACATTACACCTTTTTTAGATGAATTAGCAGATAAAAGTTTATTTTTCACCAATCTATATGCAACAGGTAACAGAACTGTTCGCGGTTTAGAAGCAGTAACTTTATGTTTGCCTCCAACACCTGGAGAGAGTGTTGTAAAAAGAAAAGATAATAAAAACAAATTCAGTACTGGTAGTATATTTAAAAGTAAAGGTTATCAAATAAAATATTTGTATGGTGGAGATGCCTTTTTTGATAATATGCAAGATTTTTATGGTGGAAATGGATATGATATTGTTGATAAAGCTAACTTAAAATCTAACGAAATTAGCTTTTCAAATATATGGGGAGTTTGTGATGAGGACATGGCAAAGAAAGCTATTAAGGTAATGAATGAAGAACATCAGACAGGAAAACCTTTTTTCAACCATTGGATGACAGTTAGTAATCATAGACCTTTTACTTATCCTGATGGTAAAATTGATATTCCTGCTAATTCAAAATCAAGAAATGGTGGTGTTAAATATACGGATTATGCTTTGAAACAATTTTTTACACTTGCTGAAAAACAACCTTGGTTTAAGAATACTGTTTTCGTCATTGTCGCTGATCACTGTGCATCAAGTTCTGGAAAAGTCGAATTACCATTAGAAAAATATAGAATTCCAGCTATGATTTATGCTCCTGGTTTTATAAAACCTCAAGAATGTCACACACTTATGTCACAAATCGATTTGATGCCAACAACACTTGGTTTACTGCATTTTAATTATAAAAGTAAATTTTTTGGACAAGATGTATTTACTCCTCATTATTCTCCAAGAGCCTTCATAGCTACTTATCAAGATTTAGGTTATGTAAAAGACAATTATTTAACTATTATTTCTCCCGTAAAGCGAGTAAAACAATTTTTATTGAAGCCTAAATCAAATTCAAATTATGAAATTTATTATGATGAAATACCAACAGAAAACATAAATAATAAATATAAAAAAGAAACGATTGCTATCTATCAGCTGGCTTCAAGCATATTAAAAAAGAAGAAATATCAGTCACTAATGATACCAAATAAAAATAATTAAAGTAAACCATTATACTTTCTGATAAACCATTCTGATGCTAAAGAAATAATTAGTAAAATAAGTAATGTTATCCATTCAATTAATGGAGTAGTTTTCACAACTGATTTTTCAATAGGCAAATAAGTTCCTTTTTCAGTTAATTTTTGTATAAGTTGTTCTATCTGATTAGGATAGAAAACCTGGCCTTTATTTTGAAGTGCAAGTTGAGTAAGTTTTTCTTGATCTGGATTTACAAATTGTTTTTCAACATCGAAATCTAGTACTTCAAAACTACCAGAATAAATAGCATTACTATTCGTTTCTCGAACTTTAAATGCATAACTGCCATGCTCTAAACCATCAAATTTAACAGCATAACCTTGATTGATCTTTGAAAAATTATAATTCTTAGTTCTCTTAGTTCTATTATTGATTAACTGTATAACTAAATTAGCATTTTCATCTAATTCATAGTTTTTATTGAAAAATTGAGCAAAAATTTCAATGTTTTCTCCAGAATTATAAAAACTTTCGTGCTCAACAATTAATGATTTTTTTGAAGAATTTGTTGATAGATATTGAATAATTCGGTCTATGAATTGGTCAAAATTATCAAAAGATTTTGAACTTAAATGACTCTCTAATCGCCATTTCCAACTATTTTCTCCTAAAAAATAGGCTGTTCTATTTGCTCCTTTTTCTGAAAAAGTTAGAATTGGATTATCAAAAGCAACTCCATTAACTTGTGCTCTCAAAAGTGTATTCAAACTTGACTTTTCAATAATCTTACCAAACTTGTGTTGTAAAGGTGGTAAACTACTAAATTGAATATCTTTTTGGGCGAACAAATTAAAAGTTGTCTCATAATTGGCATTGAAATCCTCTTTTTGTTGCGACATTTTAAACTCCAAATCAGATTGAATTAGATTAACAAAATTAAAATCAGTATTTAAACCAGTAATGATAAAAGTGTTAATTTTTAAATTTTTATTAATATCAATAATAGATTTAAAGTTGATATTTGGTTGATATAAAATCAATAAATTATACTTATTTAAGTTACTGACTTCTTTCGGTTTAACCAAAGTCACTTTACGTTGTGCATTTGATTCAATAGCTCTTTTTAATGCACTTATATCTGGATGCGTAATGTCTGCCACAAGTGCAATCTCTTTTCTTTGATCGATTACTTCAACAGCAAAATTCTTAACATTATTATATTTATTTTTTTCAAACAAAGAAGCGTTTAATGTGGCTTTGTATTTCTGAATACCTACTTTATCTGCTTCTAACAGAACTTGAAAAGATTGAACTTTTGATGATTTAGTAAATGATATTGTTTGAGAATACACTTTTCTATTACCTTTTTCAATTGTAAAAGAAGCATTCAATGGCTTGCTTCCGTTATATTGAACAAATACTTCTACTGGAAATTTATTCTTCAGGAAAGCATATTTATTAGCATTTACTTGATTGATTTTACAATCAAAATTAGTAGTTGTATCACCTAAAACAACAGGATAAACCTTTGCTGTCTCTTGAAAACTATAAACATAATCGTTTCCAATTGTTTGATTTCCATCTGTCAATAAAACAACAGGATAGAACATATTCTTATGAAGTTGCTTTAAATTTTGAGCAGCTACATCAATATTGGATTGCTTACCTTCAAAATCTAAATTAATACCAGCTTTAAATTCATCATCAAATGCATAATGTTGAATTTCAAACTTCTCATTTAAAACTGAATTCGTTTTCAATTTTTGAGCTAATTCCAAAGCCTTATCATTAGCTTTTAAATCTCTAATCGACGAGGAGTTATCAGAAACAATAGCCAATGGAATTTTATTAATTTCATTTGTTTTGGTCGAAATTACAGGATTTATTACTAAAATTAACAAAAGTAAAACAGAAATAAAACGAAAAAAAGCTAATAACCAATTGATTTTTAATTGGCTATCAGCTTTATATAAATATTGATAAAATGCCACAACAGCAGAAAATACTAATGAAGTAAATAGTAAAAAATAGGTTGTTGCTGTCATACTTTATCTTTAATATTTTAAAATTATGTTAACATTCCACCATCAACATTAATAACTTGCCCTGTTACATAAGCGCTCATGTTTGATGCTAAAAACACACATACATTAGCAATATCTTCTGGAGAACCTCCTCGTTTTAATGGAATAGATTCTCTCCATCCTTTTACAACATCTTCGTTCAATTTGGCAGTCATTTCAGTTTCAATAAATCCTGGAGCAATGGCATTACAACGAATATTTCTTGAACCTAACTCTAAAGCAATAGATTTAGTAAATCCAATCATTCCAGCCTTTGAAGCTGCGTAGTTTGCTTGACCCGCATTACCTTTAACTCCTACTACACTACTCATATTAATTATTGAACCAGCTCTATTTTTCAACATAATTTTTTGAACCGCTTTAGTCATATTGAAAACCGATTTTAAATTGATATCAATAACTGTATCGAAATCTTCCTCAGACATTCTCATTAATAAATTATCTTTTGTAATACCTGCATTATTGATTAAAATATCAATTGTTCCAAATTCACCTATTACATCATCAATTAACTTTTGAGCCTCATTAAAATCAGCTGCATTTGATTTGTACCCTTTGGCTTTAATTCCTAAAGCTTTTAATTCATTTTCTAAAGCCATTGCAGACTCAGCAGATGAACTGTATGTAAAAGCTACATGAGCTCCATTTTTTGCAAAAACTTCTGCAATTCCTTTTCCGATACCTCTACTAGCACCCGTAATAATTGCTACTTTTCCTTCTAATAATTTCATAAAATTTAAATTTAAAAGAAAGCAATACTTGCTTCTTAATTATGGTTTTGTTTGTTTCGTTAAAAATGAAGTCAAATATAGTAATATTTTAAAGTAATTAAAAAGTACGATTAAACCTTTTATCTATTTTAGTGTCTTATTGAGAACTAACTTAACAACTATCTTATGAGAAATTTACAATTTTTATTAGGATTACTCTCTATATTGTCTTTCACTTCATGTAGTGATGATGATAATTATGAAGCTATTCCTTCCGATGCTTATCCAAATGTCACAGCTACTTTTGGTTCAAATCTAAATTTAAGTAATTTATATAATTATGCGAATCAAACCATTCCAAGCTACATTACAAAAGATAACTCTGCAGGAAATATTATTGATAATAAAATAGCTACTCTAGGAAGAGTTTTATTCTATGATAAAAATTTATCTTCTAACAATACCATTGCATGTGCCTCATGTCATAAGCAAGCTCTTGCTTTTGGAGATAATTCAGTGGCAAGTACTGGAGTTAATGGAACTACTGGTAGGCATTCCATGCGTTTGGTTAATAGTAGATTTGCAACCGAAACTCGCTTTTTTTGGAACGAGAGAGCAGCAACATTAGAACAGCAAACAACTATGCCTATTAAAGATCATGGCGAAATGGGATTTAGTGGATTAAATGGCGACATGTCTTTTGACGATTTATTAATTAAACTTGGAGCTATTAACTACTACAAAGAATTATTCCAATTTGCCTATGGATCACAAGAAATAACAGAAGCAAAAATCCAAAAAGCTTTAGCTCAATTTGTAAGAAGTATTCAATCATTTGACTCAAAATATGATTTAGGTAGAGCTACGGCACCTAATGATGGCGCACCATTTTCTAACTTTACTCCACAAGAAAATCAAGGAAAAAATTTATTCCTTGCTCCTCCTACATTTAACACAACAGGATCAAGAACTGGTGGTGGCTTAGGTTGTGCAGGATGTCATAGGGCTCCAGAATTCGACATTGACCCAGCATCTAAAAATAATGGAATTATTGGAACAATTTCGGGGACAGGTATTGATATAGGTAATACCAAAGCACCTTCGCTAAGAAACTTAATTAGAACAGATGGTGTCTTAAATGGACAAATGATGCATACTGGAGTTATTACCACATTACAAGCTGCTATTGGTCATTACGGAACTATTAATATTGCTCCTGGTAATACAAATTTAGACCCAAGATTAATGCCAAATGGTTTTGGACAACAGTTAAACTTAACCCAAACCGAAGTAGATGCTGTCATTGCTTTCTTAAAAACATTGTCAGGTACAGATGTGTATACTAATCCAAAATGGAGTAATCCATTTCCAAATTAAAAAAAAAGCTCTTGTAAAACAAGAGCTTTTTTTAATATATTTTTAATTTGACAACAATACTATGGCTGTTATAGAAAACATCATAGTTAACATGATTACTTTCAGAAGTTTACTTATAAAACTAAAATCGCTTTTTTCTTTGGCTTGTATTAATTTAATAATAACAAATAAAA
>NZ_JAGKWP010000183.1 GCF_021151785.1 Flavobacterium sp. | reverse complement strand
GAGCCGATGTACTTGTACCAATAACTGTATTCCCATCCAGGTATTCAACCAACACTATGCTGCCATCCGGATCCGTAATATCAGCAGTAATTGTGATTGCACCCTGTACGCTTGTATTTGTGGATGGAGATGTTATAGTAATTTGTGAGGGCTTATTGGTATTGATGTTCACGGCTGTGCCGGCAGAAGTTGTAGAACAACCTGCTGCATTGGTTACTTCTACCGTGTATACGCCTGCTTCGGTAGCAGTATAGCTTGCTGCGGTGCCAACCTGGTTTGCACCTTTGAACCATTTATAAGTAAGTCCTGATCCGGTGTTCGCATTTAAGCTTACACTTCCACCTGCAGGAATGGTTGTTGAACCCGATGCCGTGATCAGTGCCAGGGGCAGGTCATTCACAGTAACAACCGTTGCTGATGAAGTGGCCGAACAGTTAGCGGCATTTGTTACTTCTACCGTATAACTTCCTGCAGTCGTTGCTGTATAGGTCTGTGCTGTAGCGCCTGTGATTACTGTTGTCCCATTCATCCATTTGTATGAACTTCCTACACTGGCTGTTAATACTACAGAGCCACCTGCGCAGAACGCCGTTGCCGTTGATGTAGTGATCTCTGCTGTTGGTAGTGTATTTACAGTAACTGCAATCTGTGCTCTTGCACTCTCGCAGCCATTTGTTGTCTGCGATACATAATAGCTGGTTGTGCCTGCTGCTGTTGTTGACGGTGTCGGTGCTCCTGCCAGTGCCGTTGTTGTCGTATTATCGGCATACCATTTCAAACCTGTACCTGTTGCTGTAAGTGCTACTGCTGTTCCATTCTGGCAATAAGACACTGCTGAAGTAACCGCTGGCGCATTCGGCAATGAATTGATCGTTACCGTTACCGGAGCTGAAGTAGATGTACAACCGTTTACATCAGTAATTTTTACAGTAAATGATCCTGAGCTTACATATAAAGACAAGGATGCAGCTCCTGTACCTGTAGTATTTGTTCCATTATACCATTGATAGGCTAAACCTGTGCCGGTATTGGCATTCAATGTTACACTGCCTCCCGCACAGAACGTTGTTGAAGTCGTTGTCGTGATCGTTGCCATCGGTGCTGCGTTTACCGTTACAGCCGTCACCTGTGACGTTGCTTTACAACCTGATGCATTGCTTACTTCTACTGTATAATTCCCCGCTGCTGTTGCTGTATAGGTCTGTGCTGTAGCACCTGTGATTACTGCTGTCCCATTCATCCACTTGTATGAACTTCCTGCACTGGCTGTCAGTGTTGCTGAGCCACCTGTACAGAACGTCGTTGGTGTGGATGCTGTAATTACTACTGTTGGCAAGATATTTACTGTTACCGTAATCTGTGCTCTTGCACTTTCACAACCGTTTGAAGTCTGTGATACATAATAGTTTGTTGTACCTGCTGTAGTTGTTGCAGGAGTCGGCGCTGTTGACAGTGCCGTTGTTGTTGTATTATCGGCATACCATTTCAAACCTGTGCCATTTGCTGTAAGTGCTGCTGCTGTTGCATGCTGACAGTATGAAACTGCTGAAGTAACTGTCGGTGCATTAGGTGCAGTATTTACTGTTACTGTTGTTGCTGTTGAAGTTGCTTTGCAGCCTGCTGCATTGCTTACTTCTACCGTATAAGATCCAGCTGTGGTTGCTGTATAGGTCTGTGAAGTAGCTCCTGTGATGGCTGTGCTACCATTCATCCATTTGTATGATGAACCTGCACTCGCTGTTAATACTACTGATCCTCCTGAACAGAACGTCGTTGGGGCTGACGTTGTAATTGCTGCTGTTGGTAAGCTATTTACTGTGACCGTTGTAGCTGCTGATGTAGCCGAACAACCACCGCTGTTGGTAACCGTTACCGTATAACTCCCCGCTGCAGTTGCTGTGTAACTTGCTGCTGTGGCTCCAGCAATG
>NZ_JAGKWP010000038.1 GCF_021151785.1 Flavobacterium sp. | reverse complement strand
AAATAATAGAAACTAACGAAACTATTTTTTTCAATGATAATTTTTTTGTGCAAATGCTTGATAACCTGATTACTTATGTAGATTTGAACTTAAGTCCCAAAACTTTTGCAAATGATAACGAAGAAGAAGCTTACCGAGTAAAAATCAGAGATCATCAAATGGCTAGGAATTTAATCTACTTCAAAGAAAGAAATCCAAATGCTAAAATTATTGTCTGGCTTGCCAACTTTCATGGGGCAACAAACCTAAGAGAAGTTACTTATGCAGATGGTGACCCGAATATGTATTCTAAATTTACGGTTTTCGGTGAACATGTTAAGAACAAATATATGGATAAGGTTTACAGTATTGCAACCACATCTTCTAAAGGTTTTTCAAAAATGCCTTTTAATATTGCCAGCATTGAAGAAACTAAAATTATAGCACCTCAAGAATCATTAGAATTTGAATTAGACAAACGAAAATTCAGTTTTGGATTTATTGATTTTAATGAAATTTACAGAAGCAATCCAGAAAAGCGTAATGAAACATTTAATAGCATAATGCTAGGGCATTACAATCAAAAAGGAAAGTGGTTACAGGTTTTTGATGGTTTACTTTATATAAAAGAAAACGAAATTGCAATACCAAAAGATTAAAAATACAGCATACAACAGCGCTAGCTGTAACACAACCTCCTTTTTTTAAAATAAGCTACAAAAAATATAGATTTCAACCTTTTTTGCACTGCTCCAAAAATTAAATCCTATTTGAGGGCGGTGCTTTCTAAAGTTTTTCTATTTTTTGCCCTTTGTAACTTTGGTAACATTTTTTTAAGAGAATAAAAAAGTATCTTTACAAAAAAAATAATTACGATGCGCGAAATTTTAGAGCAAGCTTATGGCTATATTTTTGAAGAAGCCTTGTTGGATGAAATCGTCCAGCTTTCGCAATACAAAAAATTTAAAGCCGAAGACTATTTGATTGAAATTGGAGATTACATCAAAACTATGCCTTTGTTGTTACATGGAGCTATCAAAATTTTGAGAGAAGATGAAAATGGAGATGAGTTTTTGTTGTATTTTTTAGAGCGTGGAGATACTTGTGCCATGACATTGACTTGTTGTATGGGACAACACAAAAGTAAAATTAGAGCCGTAGCTGAAACCGATGGTGAAATGCTTATGATTCCTGTTGAAAAAATGGAAGAATGGCTAACTAAATATAAAACATGGCGTAATTTTGTTTTTGAAAGTTATAATATTCGATTAAACGAAATGCTTGAAGCCATAGACGCTCTAGCTTTTAAAAATTTAGACGAACGCATTTTCAAATATTTGTCTGACAAAGTAAAAGTACTAGGCACTACAGAAATCACGAATACACATCAAGAAATTGCTTCAGAAATGCATACTTCTCGTGTGGTTGTTTCGCGTTTATTAAAAGGATTAGAATTAAAAGGTAAAATCAAACTTCATCGAAACAAAATTGAAGTTTTAGATTTTTAATATTAACATTAATTTTGCTAAAAGAAAAAGATGAAAGTAGAACAAATATACACAGGTTGCATTGCTCATGCAGCTTATTATATAGAAAACAATGGTGAAGCAGCCATTTTTGACCCATTAAGAGAAGTTGGCCCTTATATAGATCGTGCAACGGCTGATGGAGCTCAAATAAAATATATTTTTGAAACCCATTTCCATGCTGATTTTGTTTCAGGACATTTAGATTTGGCACAAAAAACGGGAGCTTCAATTGTTTATGGTCCTACAGCAAAACCTGATTTTGAAGCAATCATCGCTACAGATGGTCAAGAATTTAAAATCGGAAATTACACCATTAAAGCTTTACATACACCGGGTCATACCTTAGAAAGTACTTGTTATTTATTGATAGATGAAAACGGAAACCCTCATGGAATTATCACTGGAGATACCTTATTTATTGGTGATGTGGGAAGACCCGATTTGGCTCAAAAATTAGTTGGCGATTTAACAGAAGAAGTTTTAGCGGGTTACTTATACGATTCGCTACGCACGAAAATTATGCCCCTATCAGACAATTTAATTGTTTATCCCAATCATGGTGCTGGAAGTGCTTGTGGCAAAAACATGAGTAAAGAAACTACCGATACCTTAGGTAACCAGAAAAAAGTAAATTATGCACTTCGTGCCGATATGACTAAGGAGGAATTTATTAAAGAATTACTTGACGGATTGACTCCACCTCCTGCCTATTTTCCTCAAAATGTGTTGCTAAATATAAAAGGCTATGCTAGTTTAGAAAGTGTACTCAAAAAAGGAAATGTGAAATTGAGCCCAACAGATTTTAAAGCTTTGGCACAACAAACGCAGGCTATAGTCTTAGACGTGCGTCATGAAAATGATTTTGTAAAAGAGCATATTCCATCCTCTATTTTTATTGGTTTGCAAGGTCAATTTGCGCCTTGGGTGGGTGCTTTAATTCGTGATGTGCAACAACCTCTTTTATTGATTACGCCAGAGGGAAAAGAAGAAGAAACTTTAATCCGTTTATCTCGCGTTGGGTTTGATCATACTTTGGGAATTTTAGATGGTGGTATTGAAGCATGGAAAAAAGCCGGATTTGAAACAGATGCCATTGAAACAGTTAGTCCAGCCACTTTTGCACAAGATTATACTAACAAGCCTGTAATTGATGCTAGGAGACCTGGTGAATACCAAGCCGAACATATAGAGGGAGCTCAAAATATTCCATTAGATTTTATTAATGAGTTGTACCAAGAAGTTCCTAAAGAAACGAGTTTTTATATACATTGTGCGGGTGGTTATCGCTCGGTTATTCTATCCTCTATTCTAAAGGCTAGAGGGTACCACAATATGATAAATGTAGCGGAAGGAATGGCTGGTATCAGAAAAACGAATGTTAAATTAACCGCTTTTGTTTGTCCTAGCCAATTATAAATACCTATTTTTGTCTTTTATTCAAATTATTAAATCATAACAATGAAAAAAACAATTTTATTATCCTTTATTGCCCTACTTTTATTTTCTTGTAACAAGTATGAAATCAACGGATCAGTTACAGGTATAAATGATGGTACCAAAGTTATTTTATACACGCAAAACGAAATGGGTGGTCCCCAACCAATTGATACCTCTGAAGTTAAAGACGGTAAATTTGAGTTTAATGGTAAAAGTGAACTACCTGAAATTGCACAAGTTTCATTTGACAAACAAAATATAGGTTATTTACCTTTTTTCATTTTAGAAAAAGGAACTATTGAAGTAACAATCGATACTAAAAAATTAGAAAATACTAAAATTGAAGGAACACCTAATAATGATTTGTATAACCAATACAATCAAGCTAACAAAGATATTTTTGAAAAAGCGAAAAAGATTAATGAAGAAAATGCTGCTATTTTAAGCAAAGCTCCTAGTAATGACGAAGAAAAGGCTAAAGGTCAAGCCGTAGTTGAACAATTCATGAAACTTCAGGAGGAAATGAATACACGATCATTGAAATTCATTAAAGCTAATCCGAATACCTTTGTTTCTATTTTACTAACAGAAAATCTTTATTTTAAAGGAAAAATGACTGATGATGAAGCTAAAAAAGTAATTGACGGTTTAGATACAAATCTACAAAAAACTAGAAATGCCAAAAGCATCAGTGACATGATTAAAATGAATGCGAGTAAGAAAAAAAAGACTAGCGATAAATCAGCTCCAGATTTTAAAGCAAAAACACCTGATGGAAAAATAGTTTCTCTTAAAGAATCACTAGGTAAAGTAACTATTATTGATTTTTGGGCTTCTTGGTGTGGTCCATGTAGAAAAGAAAATCCAAATGTAGTGGCTTTGTATGCTGAATTACACGCTAAAGGGTTAAATATTATTGGCGTTTCTCTAGATGAAGATGCATCGAAATGGAAAGAAGCTATTGCAAAAGATCAATTAACTTGGACTCAAGTATCTAACTTAAAAGGTTGGAAAGATCCTATTGCTACATTATACAATGTAGAACAAATTCCTACTACTTTTATTCTAGATGAAAAAGGAGTAATTGTAGCCAAAGATTTAAGAGGTGAGGAATTAAAAGCTAAAGTAAAAGAACTTTTAGGGGTAAAATAATCCTTCTAAACTCCATTTAAAAAAAAATCTCCCTACGAGGAGATTTTTTTATTCTTCATTATCAATAGTTTAGAAAATATTTATAAAAATACCTGAAAAAACCTTTGGAACTTTAAAAATCTACCCTATATTTGCAACCGCTAATCAGGGCTGGGGAGATACTCAAGCGGCCAACGAGGGCAGACTGTAAATCTGCTGGGAAACCTTCGCAGGTTCGAATCCTGCTCTCCCCACCAAACTAAAGCACTTCTTTTGAAGTGCTTTTTTTTATTTGGTTATATAGCAAAAAAAAAGCATCCTTTTTATTTGATGCTTTTTTTATCCTTTGGGTCATTATTATTCTAATACAAAGCTCACGTTTACATTGCTGATCACTTCAATTTCACCCACTGCTAATGTTTCTCTCTCATCTCTTGTTTCGTTCATTACAACACCCTTTGCATAAAAAACTGGTCTTGGATAATAAGTCGATGAATTATCAGAAATTAAAATAGCTTTACCTATCTTTTGTCCAGGTAAAACAGATAAATAGTCCTCGGCTTTCTTTTTAGCATTTAACATCGCTTTTTTACGAGCCTCTGTTTCATATTGTTCTATTTTTGAAGATTTGAACTCCACTCCATCTATTTTATTGATTCCCGTTTCCATTACATCCATCATTAAAAGATCATATTTTGAAAGGTCTTTCAACGTAACAGTAATTGTTTGATTAGCTTCATAAGAGTATTTCTTTTTTTCATAATCATAATTCTTATGTAAACTCATTTGTGTAGTTTGATAATCTGAAGCAGAAATATTGAACTTTTTAATGTATTTCAACACTTTATCAACAACTACATCATTTTGTGTTTTTACTTCTTTAGCTTCTTTACCACTATTTTGAACCCCAAGTGTTATGACAGCTATATCTGGAGTAACTTTTACTTTACCCTCACCACTAATTGCAATTTGAGGAATCGTTTTGCTTTGTTCTTGGCTCAGCGATATCCAAGTGGTCATCATCGTTAAAATTAAAATGGCTTTTCTCATCATATATTTCTTTTGTTTTTTCTTATGTTAACTAGCAAACAAGAAGTGTGCCAATTATATTTTTTTTAATTTAACTAATAGGAATAGCACTAAGACTGGAATAGCCATTATGATTATGAAAATTGGATTTTGACTTAGTAATTCAGGTTTTAAAGCTAAGGTCAATACCAATCCTCCTAATGCGCCACCAAAGTGTGCGGTATGCCCAATATTATCAAATCTTCCTTTCATTCCGAAAATCGAATATGCTAAGTAAAGAACCGCAAAGACATAGCCAGGCATAGGAATAAAAAAGACCAACATTTGAATATTAGGCTCCATGATTACTGCACTGTAAATTATACCAGAAACCGCTCCAGAAGCACCAATAGCAGAATAATAAGGCTCCTCTTTATGGAAATAATACATAAAAAGACTGCCTAACACCATACTTCCAAAATAAATAAGAAAAATATTTCTGTTATCAAAATTAGCTAATAAAATAGGAGCAAAACTCCAAAATGAAAACATATTAAAGAAAAGATGAAAAAAATCGGCATGTAAAAACCCTGAGGTGAATAAACGGAATTGTTGACCTTGTTTAACTGCACCAACATTAAACTTGTATTTTTCAAAAAAATAGGGATCGTTGAACCCTTTTAGACTCACTAGAACAGTGGCACCAATAATGAAATAGGTAATTGGAATCATAATATATCGTTAATTATGCTAAAGGTACTATTTATTATACTAATTCAAAATAGTATATTTGTAAAAAATAGTTACATGCAGTTTTTACTCTATATTTTAGTATATCCTATTTTATGGCTGATTTCTATATTGCCTTTTCCTCTCTTCTATTTATTTTCGGATGTTATTTGTTTTATTGTGTATCGCCTCATTGGTTACAGAAAGAAAACGGTTCGATCCAATCTTGCACTAACTTTGCCCCATTTATCTGAAACGGAACGTAGACAAATTGAACGAAGATTTTACAGCCATATGTGTGACTTATTTTTAGAGATGATTAAATCATTAACCATATCTAAAAAAGAATTGCAGAAACGATTTCAGTTCACTAATATGGATTTATTCCATGAATATGAGCAAAAGAAAAAAAGCATTATCTTATTCTATGCTCATTATGCTAGTTATGAATGGTCCACTGCTTTAGGTACTCATATTAATATTAAAGGTTTTGGTATTTACAAAAAAATTCAAAATCCTTATTTTGATAATTTAGTTAATAAAATTCGCTCTCGATTTGATGCCGTCTTAATTGATACCAAACACGCTATTAAAGAAGTTATAGAGAATGAAGAAAAAGGGATTCAAGGAGTTTATGGCTTTATTAGCGATCAAAATCCGAAACCTAACAAAGCTCAATTATGGGATCATTTTATGGGCTATACCGTTCCTATTCACACGGGAGGAGAAATGTTAGCCCGTAAATTAGACTTGAATGTATTATATATGAAAATTGAAAAAGTAAAAAGGGGGCATTACTTGGCTACATTTATTCCTTTAACTGACGCTATTCAAAACGAACCCGAATTTGAAGTTTCTAGAAAATTTATACGGACAGTGGAACAACAAATCTATGCTGCTCCAGAATATTACCTTTGGACACATAAACGCTGGAAACACAAAAAAGAATAGCTTGTCAAAGACAAGCTATTCTTTTTTAGTGAAACCAAGCAAGCACCTGATTTTTTATACTAATAGTCGCTCCTTTATATGAGAATTCATTAGTTTTAGGGTTGTATTCATAATCACTTGCCCAACTGGTAAAGTTCTCTGCCAGTTCAATAATAGCATCACAAACATATTGAATTTCTGCTGAAGTAGTTGTAGGGTGAATAGACATTCGAATCCATCCAGGCTTTCTTTCTAAATCTCCAGAAGTAATGCTACATGTAATTTCATTTGATGTTTCTTGATCTACATGTAACAAATAGTGCCCATACGTTCCTGCACAACTGCAACCACCACGCGTTTGAATTCCAAATTTATCATTTAATAATTTTACCCCTAAATTATAGTGCAAATCATCAATATAAAAAGAAATTACTCCTAAACGATTTTGATGTTGACCTGCTAAAATAGTAATATTAGAAATAGCTCCTAAACGCTCAAAAATATAAGCTACGATTTCATGCTCACGCTCCAATATTTTTTGCACATCCATTTTCTCTTTCAATTGAATAGCTAAAGCGGTTTTAATCACTTGTAAAAAACCTGGCGTACCTCCATCTTCTCTTTCCTCAATATTATCAATGTATTTATGTTCGCCCCATGGATTGGTCCAACTAACAGTTCCACCACCAGGACAATCTGGTACGTTATTCTTATATAAGTTTTTATTGAAAAGTAACACTCCTGAAGTACCTGGACCTCCTAAAAATTTATGCGGTGAAAAAAAGATAGCATCTAAATAAGCCTCCGGATCTTCTGGATGCATATCAATAGTGACATAAGGACCAGAGCAAGCAAAATCTACAAAACAAACTCCTCCATGCTGATGCATGATTTTAGCTACTTCGTGATAAGGCGTTTGAATACCTGTTACATTAGAACAAGAAGTTATTGAAGCAATTTTAAAACTTCTATGTTCGTATTGTTTTACTAACTTTTTAAAATTTTCTAAGCAAAACAAACCGTCCTCAGTAGCTGGAATCACAATTACATCGGCAATAGTTTCTAACCAAGACGTTTGATTAGAATGATGTTCCATATGCGAAATAAATACGATAGGTTTTACTTCTTCTGGAATGGAAGTAAAAGCTTTTAAATTTTCAGATACACGTAAACCAAGAATTCGTTGTAGTTTATTCACGACTCCAGTCATCCCCGTTCCATCTGTAATTAACACATCATTTTCATTCGCATTTACATGCTTTTTGATAATATGACGCGCTTCATGATAAGCCATAGTCATAGCGGTACCAGTAACCGATGTCTCCGTATGTGTATTAGCCACAAAAGGACCAAACTCATTCATCAGTTTTTCCTCAATAGGTCTATACAAACGTCCACTGGCTGTCCAATCGGTGTAAATAATTTTTTGTTTACCAAAGGGAGATTCAAATGTTTGATTGATTCCTATGATATCCTTACGAAACGTATCAAAATAATGTTCTAGTTGTGTTGGGGTAGCTGTCTCAGACATGGTTTGAAAATTTGGGACCAAAGATACTAATTTTGGTATTTTCCTTTTCAACTTTTTATTCCATTTTTTATTAGTAATTTTGGAGTTATGTATTCACTGCTATGAAAACACCTATTTTTCAAAATCAATTTACTGATCAGCTTGTAGCTGACTCTATTTCAAACAATTATGTTCGTCTAGTTCCTGCTGCTCATTTTTCTTATGTAAGTCCTAAAATCCCTTCCCAACCTCAACTAATTCACTACAGTGAAGAAGTAGCCGAATTACTTGGATTGTCTGCCGACTATCTGTTATCTTCCGATTTTGTAGCTCTATTTTCAGGTCAGAAAACAGGAACTAATTCCAAACCTTTTGCGATGAATTATGCTGGGCATCAATTTGGTAATTGGGCTGGTCAATTAGGAGATGGCCGTGCTATTAATTTAGGCGAATTAAACCAATGGTCTGTTCAACTTAAAGGTGCTGGACCAACTCCCTATTCTAGAAGAGGGGATGGTTTTGCCGTATTGCGGTCTTCTATTCGAGAGCATTTATGTAGTGAAGCTATGTTTCATTTAGGTGTTCCTACTACGCGCTCGTTAGCTTTATTTTTATCCGGAGATGACGTGGTTAGAGATATGTTATATAACGGAAATCCTGCTTTAGAAAAAGGAGCCATTGTTTGCCGAGTGGCTCCAAGTTTTATTCGTTTTGGTCATTTTGAACTCTTTGCTTCTCAAGGAGATCTTGAACATCTTCAACAATTAGCTGACTATACTATTACTCATTATTTTCCTAACATTACTAGTTCTGGAAAACAAAAATATATTGATTTTTTACAACAAGTAGTTGATAGTAGTTTAGCCTTAGTTCTTCATTGGCAACGTGTAGGTTTTGTACATGGCGTCATGAACACTGATAATATGTCGGTACATGGCATTACTATTGACTATGGCCCTTATGGCTGGTTAGAGGACTATCATACTGACTGGACACCCAATACTACTGACCGCGAAAATCGTCGCTATCGTTTTGGTAATCAACCCGATATTATGTTATGGAATTTATACCAATTGGCTAATTCCTTATACCCTTTAATAGAAGCAACAGAACCTTTGGAAGCCGTTTTAAACTCGTTTGCTACGCAATATGAATCTCAATATTTAAAGATGATGCGAGGTAAATTAGGACTACAAATTACTAAAGCAGAAGATCAAAAATTAATTTATTCTTTATTAGATAATTTAGAACAATCAGAAACAGATATGACCATTTTTTTTCGTTTACTAGCTACTATTTCTGTTACTATCACTGCTGAAGAAGCTTTGGATCGATTAACATTTGCTTTTTATCAATTGAGCGAAATTAAGGAATTAACTAAAACACGTTGGATAATATGGTTGGAACAATATTTAGCACGATTACAAGAAGAATCAACGACAGATGCTCTCCGTAAACAACAGATGAATCAAGTCAATCCTAAATATGTCTTACGCAATTATATGGCGCAATTAGCCATTGATGAAGCCAATCAAGGAAATTATGATTTAATAAACGAACTGTACCAAGTTTTGAAAAGACCTTATGAAGAGCAACCCGAATTTGAAAAATGGTTTGCCAAAAGACCAGATTGGGCTCGAACTAAAGTAGGATGCTCCATGTTAAGTTGCAGTTCTTAAATCACAGTGAAAAGAGAAGAAATTTTGAATAAAAAATGTATATTTGATACTATTAATTTACAAATTATGATCACCGTTCAAACAACAATTAATGCCTCTTTAGCCCATGTTTGGGAATGTTTTACAAAACCTGAGCATGTCCTACATTGGAACTTTGCTTCTCAAGATTGGCATTGTCCAAGAGCCGAATCCAACTTTAAAGAGCAAGGTAATTTCAATTATACAATGGCCGCCAAAAATGAAAATACACAATTTGATTTAAAAGGTACCTTTCTTCAAATTAAAGAAGAACAACTAATAGTATATCGTTTAGAAGACGGTAGAAAAGTTAATATTAGCTTTGAGGTTGAAGAAGATGCTGTAAAAGTAATCGAAAGCTTTGAACCTGAAGAACTACATTCTCACGACCTTCAACGAGAAGGTTGGCAAGCCATTCTTCATAATTTCAAAAACTATTGTGAGCAATAATTTAGTCATGCATTTGGAAAAACTTCATTTTGAAATTGACATAAAGGCACATCCTAAACAAATATGGAATGCCTTGTGGGATCCTAATAATTATTCTACATGGTGTCACGCCTTTTGCGAAGGCACTTATTATGAATCAGATTTTAATTTAGGAAGTCGAATTCATTTTATTGCCCCTAATGGAGAAGGTATGTATGCAGATATTGTTGAAAAAATTGAAAATGAATACATCGCTTTTTGTCACATTGGCGAATTAAAAAACTATGAAGAACAACCGTTAGACGAGCATAGTTTATTGTGGACTGAAGCCGAGGAATCCTATCGCATTATTCCCAAAAATACTTTTTGCACCTTGTTAGTTACTATTGATACTCTAGAACAATATATAGACTATTTTGTCGAGCATTTTCCTAGAGGATTAGAAATAGTTAAAAAAATAGCGGAACGCGCTTAGAATAAAAAAAACCATTAAGTATAATTTTAATGGTTTTTTGTTGAATAGCTTTTATAATTGTAATTCTTTAAAACTTACTCTTAAGCTTCATTTCTATATTTTTTTGTTTCTTCAAAAATATGCTCTAAGATTTTAGCATCTTCTTCTGTAAAATCTACATGTCTCCTACTCATCACTATTTTAGCTGTTTCAAATGCTTTTTTAGTAATATAAGTGGTAAATCCAGTAGCACCACCCCAACTAAAACTCGGTACAAAATTTCTAGGGAAACCACTTCCAAAGATATTAGTACTCACTCCCACAACTGTTCCAGTATTAAACATAGTATTAATTCCACACTTACTATGATCTCCCATCATTAATCCACAAAATTGAAGGCCAGTCTTTTCAAAACGTTCTGATTCATAACTCCAAAGTTTTACCTCCTCATAATTATTTTTTAAATTTGAGTTGTTACTATCTGCACCAATATTACACCACTCCCCTAGAACTGAATTACCTAAAAAACCATCATGCCCTTTGTTAGAATAAGCAAACAACACAGAGTTATTGACTTCTCCACCCACTCTACAATGAGGACCAACAGTTGTAGCACCATAAATTTTAGTTGCTAATTTTACTTGCGCTTCTTCACCAAGAGCAAATGGGCCACGAATCACAGAACCTTCCATAATTTCAGCATTTTTACCTATATAAATAGGACCTGTTGAGGCATTAAGCGTAACAAATTCTAATTTAGCTCCTTCTTCAATAAAAATATTTTCAGGGGCAATAACGTTAACTGATTTTGGAATAGGCTGAGAAAAACGATCTTCTGTTAGTAAATCAAAATCTTCTCTAATGGCTGCATCATTTTTTTGGAAAATATCCCAAGTATGCTCAATTCGAATACACTCGTCATTAAACTCTATAATCTCATAAGTTTCAAAATCCACCTCTTGCCCTTCTTTTGTGTAAAATGCAATTACTTCATCTTCATAAAAAATGGCTTGGTTTTCTTCCAAGTTACGCACCATTTCAGCTAAAACTTGATTTGGTAAAAAAGAAGCATTGATAATCACATTCTCTTCCATTTCTACCATCGGGAATTTTTCAGATAAGTATTCCTCGGTAATTGTAGTTGTTGTATTGCCTAAATATTTTTCCCATTTTTCACGAATGGTTAAAATACCCACACGAATATCAGCTACCGGTCTAGTAAAAGTAAAAGGTAACAACGCATTACGTACGTTACCATCAAAAAGAATATAATTCATGGTTTTGTTTTTCTAAGTGAAGAGCCAAAGTTAATGGATTTGAAGTAGAAAACATAAAAAAAGCCTCGAAAAAATCGAGGCTTCTGTATGAATAGGAAATTCTATTATTTTTGGAATTTCGCGTACTTGTTTTTGAATTTGTCGATACGACCTGCTGTATCGATCAACTTAGATTTACCTGTATAGAATGGGTGAGATGTTCTAGAAATCTCCATTTTAAATACTGGGTATTCTACACCATCAACTGTGATTGTTTCTTTAGTTTCAACTGTTGATTTAGTGATGAATACGTCATCGTTTGACATATCTTTGAATGCTACTAATCTGTAATTTTCTGGGTGAATACCTTTTTTCATGATAAATCTTTTTAATTTATGATTATAACTCGTTTCGCGGCTTTTATACTGTAAAAGGTGTAAACGCCTTATAACCTTTTGTTATACTTTTTTCTAATTTGAGGTGCAAATATACTACTATTTTATGAATGTACAAGTATTGATTCTATAAAATCAAACTTTTTAGAGCATATCCAGTTTTTTTTATCCAATTATCTTTCAAAAAAGAAAAGTCTAAACAATAAACATCTATTTATAAAAAATTTAAACGTAAAATTACTTAGTAATTGATTTGAATGAAAATTAACTCACTTTCAAATTGCCTAATTGACACATAATCTGTATTTTTGCCCTCTCAATTTTTTGACAACGATTTCATTAATTGAGAATTACTTATGGAGAATAAAAAGAAAGTCGCATTCTATACCCTAGGATGCAAATTAAACTTCTCTGAAACCTCTACTATTGCTAGAGATTTTCAAAATGAAGGCTTCGAACGTGTAGATTTCGAAGAAGTAGCCGATATTTATGTAATAAACACCTGTTCTGTTACTGAAAATGCAGATAAACAATTTAAGCAAGTGGTAAAAAAAGCCATGAAATTAAATGAGAAAGCATTTGTAGCGGCTGTTGGGTGTTATGCACAATTAAAACCAGAAGAATTAGCGGCTGTTGATGGTGTAGATTTAGTTTTAGGTGCCACTGAAAAATTTAAAATTACTGATTACATTAACGATTTATCTAAAAATGAACAAGGAGAAGTCCATTCATGTGAGATTGATGAAGCCGATTTTTATGTAGGCAGCTACTCCATTGGCGACCGTACACGAGCCTTTTTAAAAGTACAGGATGGTTGTGACTACAAATGCACCTATTGCACTATTCCACTTGCACGAGGTATCTCTAGAAGTGATACTATGGAAAATGTTTTAAAAAATGCCAAAGAAATCTCAGAACAAAACATAAAAGAAATTGTCTTAACAGGAGTCAACATTGGTGATTATGGTAAAGGAGAATTTGGAAATAAAAAACATGAGCATACCTTCTTAGAATTAGTTCAAGCGTTGGATAAAGTGGAAGGTATTGAACGTTTACGTATTTCTTCTATTGAACCCAATTTATTAAAAAACGAAACTATTGAATTCGTTTCGCAAAGTAGAACTTTTGTACCACATTTTCATATTCCATTACAATCTGGAAGTAATGATATTTTAAAGAAAATGAAGCGTCGTTATCTTCGTGAATTGTATAGTGAACGTGTAGCAAAAATTCGTGAAGTAATGCCTCATGCGTGTATTGGTGTAGATGTGATTGTTGGATTTCCTGGGGAAACAGACGAACATTTCTTAGACACTTATCAATTTTTACATGATTTAGACATTTCTTACTTACATGTATTTACCTATTCAGAGCGCGATAATACAGAAGCCATCTTAATGGAAGGCGTAGTACCTAGTAATGTACGCGCAAAGAGAAGTAAAATGCTTAGAGGTTTATCTGTTAAAAAAAGAAGAGCTTTTTACGAAAGTCAGTTAGGCACGATAAGAACCGTTTTATTTGAAGGAGAAAACAAAGAAGGTTACATTCATGGGTTTACAGAAAATTATGTAAAAGTAAAAACTCCTTGGAATCCTGAGTTGGTTAACACCTTACACGAAGTAAATTTAACTCATATTGACGAAGACGGAAGTGTACGTATCGCTTTTGTTGAAGTTGAAGCATAAAAAAAGAAGCCTTGAGCTTCTTTTTTTATACCTTTATATTTTAATTCCCGGAGGTAGTAAATCTTTATAAGACTTGTTTTTTCTAAAGAATGCTACTATTTTAGTATTAGTAGGTACTACTTTATATTTTTTCTCTTGTGCAATTTCGAGTACATCTTTAATAAAATCATCTACATTTTCTTCTGCTTCGTTTTCTACAGCACACAACTTGGTTAAAAAGATTTTTCTTTCTTGTACTGCATACTCAATTGTCAATAGTCCGTTATCCGTAGTAGTTTCAAACTGTCGTAATAACTCGTTGTTTTTAATAGTAGCCATGGGTAATTTTGTATTCTATGTAAACAATTTCAAAAATGTTTTGTTATTTGTTGAAAATTTTTGCAAAATTAGTGATAAAATTAAATCAAGTCAATACCCAACTAAAAGAAATTCATTGAATTACTAAAAAGATTAACAAATTAACGTTAATTTGATGATATAATTTAATGGTATAAAAATAAAGTTATAATTTTAAACAAATTTAGAAAAGCATAATGCCTAAGATTTCTGTTTATTTTGTTCCGGGTTTAGCCGCTAGTACTCGTATTTTTGAATATATTCAATTACCTGAATCGCTCTTTGATGTGCATTATATTGATTGGATTTTACCTGAGCCTGATGATACCATTGCTTCTTATGCTGAGAGAATGTGTGCTCCCATTCCAAAAAATGTAGAGGTAGTTTTAGTTGGTGTTTCCTTTGGTGGAATAATGGTTCAGGAAATGGCATCATTTGTAAAAATAAAAAAGATAATTATTATTTCAAGCGTTAAAAGCAATCAAGAGTTACCAGCTACTATGCGTTTTGCAAAGGCTACCCATTTTTATAAACTACTACCTACGAGTTGGTTAGGAAAAATAAATTATTTAGCTCGTTATGCAAAAGGAAAAAGTGTCATCGCTAAACAAATTAAACTCTACAACAAATACTTATACATGAAGCAAACACAATATTTAGATTGGTCCATAAAGAATATTCTCCATTGGAATCGAACTGTTGCTGATTCACGTGTTATTCACATTCACGGTGATAATGACATCGTTTTTCCTATTAAACACATCAAAAACTGTATTACCCTTCATGGTGGCACACATATCATGATTATTACTAAATTTAAATGGTTTAATGAACATTTACCTCAACTTATTTTAGAATAGATTTATGTAACATTTATTACCTAACTTTGTACTTGAAACGCATAAATTTGACTATGATTATGAAAGTGATGAATAGAATAGGCTTATTAGCCTTATTAATTGTAATTGGTAGTGCTTTGATATATTCTACTACCAAAAATGTGGCTTATTCAAAATACCATAAAGATTATCCATTAGAAATGGATTTTGCAGGAGAACGAGTACCTACTAGTTTAACCGATGTAAAGGAGCGTTTAGATAGAGAAATGTCGATTAACATCAATATGAATTCTACTACGTCTTTATTAATTAAACGTGCCAATAGGGTATTTCCAATTATTGAACCTATTTTAGCCAAAAATGGTGTTCCGGATGATTTTAAGTATTTAGCTGTAATTGAAAGTGGTTTAGTCAATGCTGTTTCGCCTTCAGGAGCCAAAGGGGTGTGGCAATTTATGCCTGAAACGGCCAAAGAAAAAGGACTAGAAGTTAGAGAGCAAGTAGATGAACGATATCATTTAGAAAAATCAACTCAGGCGGCATGTGAATATTTGAAACGTGCTAAAGAAAAGTTTGGATCTTGGACAATGGCTGCAGCTTCTTACAACGGAGGTATGAGTGGTTTACAGAAACAAATTGAATTTCAAAAATCAAACGATTATTATGATTTGTGGCTAACAGAAGAAACGGCTCGTTATGTATTTCGCATTTTAGCGTTAAAAGAAATTATGAAAAATCCTGAGAAATACGGTTATTTAATTCCTGAACAAGCTCTTTATAAAAATGTAATGGTTAAAAAAATTACCGTTGATAGTACAATTACAGATTTAGCTGATTTTGCTTTAAAACAAGGAATTAATTATAAAATTTTAAAAACGCACAATCCTTGGCTTCGAGATAAAAAATTAGAAAATGCGACTAAAAAAGCATACGAGATACATATTCCAATTGAGGGATATCAAAAGTAAAAACCACTTAACATGAAAACAACCATGACCTTACAAACTGTTCTTTCGTTACTTATTATTGGAATTTTAGCCGGCGTTTTGAGTGGCCTTGTCGGTGTTGGAGGTGGTGTCATTATGGTTCCTTTAATGGTTTTATTTTTTGGCATGTCGCAACATCAAGCGCAGGGAACTAGTTTGGCTGTACTGGCTGTTCCAGTAACCGCAGTGGCCGTATATAATTATTATCAAGAAGGCCATATCAATGTTAAATTTGCACTGATTATTGCTGTTTTCTTTGTTATTGGAAGTATTCTTGGCAGCAAACTAGCCATCAACTTGGATCAAAAAATGTTAAAGAAAATCTTTGGTATTGTATTGTTGATTATTGCTGGGAAAATGTTAATAGAAAAATAAGTGATTACTATGTTAGATCCTTTTTATTAACTTAGTTTTATTTTTGTATTAAAAGATCCTCATTTTGAAAAAGAAACGAATCATTATTTCAGGTATCAATATGGTTGAAGGTGGAATTTTCACCATTCTTCACAATGTACTTAAAGAATTATCTACTTATTGTAACCCTGCAGAACTTGAACTTATTGCTTTGGTTCCATCAAAAAAAGGATTAGAATTTCCTCATATTCAATATTTAGAATTTCCTGATTCAAAAAAATCTTGGTTCAAAAGGTTGTATTATGAGTATTTTTATTTCAAAAAACTATCCCAAGAACTACAACCAGACATTTGGTTTTCATTGCATGATACCACCCCTAATGTTGTAAGTAAAAAGCAATTTGTGTATTGCCATCATCCTACTACTTTTTTTAAACCTACATGGAAAGATTGGCAATTCGATATCAAAATTGGTATTTTCCATTTGCTATATGATTATTTATTCCAATTTAATATCAAAAAAAACCATTGTGTTTTTGTGCAACAACACTGGATTAAAGATGAATTTGAAAAACGATTTGGATTGTCTAATATTATAGTCACTCCTCCTCCATTTGTTGAGCAACTAACCGAAGAAAAATATCCCTTTGATTCAGGAAAAATTCATTTTCTATATCCTAGTTTCCCAAGGAGCTATAAAAACCATGAAGTGATTCTTAATGCTATTCCCCTTTTACCTGATTTTGTTAGGGATAAAGTACAATTTCACTTCACCACAATCAAAGATAATCCGTCTAAATATGCACAATATTTAGAATCTACTTATGGTCATTTAACTTCGGTTGTTTTTCATCCAAAGGTAAATCGGAAACAATTATTAGCAATGTACAATAGTATGGATGCCTTAATTTTCCCTTCTAAAATTGAAACTTGGGGCTTACCCATTTCTGAAGCCAAAGCTTATAACAAGCCTTTATTGTTAGCAGATTTACCTTATGCTAAAGAAGCATGTGGAACTTATGATTTAGTTTCATTTTTTGACACAACAAAAACTAAAGAATTAGCTCATTTAATCACTCAATTTGTTGATCAAACTATAGTTTATTCTGGAAATTCTGTTACTTTTGATTCTTCAACAGAATTAAAGAATTGGCCAGCTGTTTTTGACTACATGCTCAACGCTTAAAAAACATATTTCAAGATGCCTTTCATTTCAGTCATTGTTCCATTGTACAACAAAGTAAGTTATATTCGAAATGCTTTGACAAGTATTATGGATCAAACTTTTACTGATTTTGAAATCCTTGTTGTAAACGATGCTTCAACTGATGATAGTATTTTTGTTGTAGAAGAATTTCTATCTGAAAAGGTAAAGATAATTCATCATGAAAAAAATAAAGGATTGGCAGCTGCACGAAATACGGGTATTAAAAATGCTACTTCAAATTTCATTACATATTTAGATGCTGACGATGTCTGGAAACCTACTTTTTTAGAACATATCTTTACCTTAACTCAAGAATTTCCTGATGCCAAAATTTTTGCAACCAATTATGAAGAAATTTGGGAAACAACGCTCAAAACACCTTTTAATGGTTCGGAGAATTTAGCCCCCAATTTTAAGGGATATATTGATTTTTTTGCTCTTAATTTAAAACAAGGGATTTATTGTCATGGTAGTGTTTGTTTTCATAAATCGGTTTTTGAAAAAATTGGTCTTTATAATGAAGACATCCAATTTTCTGAAGATTTAGATTTTAACATCAGAGCCAATTATCATTTTAAATTGGCTTATTCGAATTCTCCGCAAATGATATATTTCATGCAAACCAGTAATCAAATAACGAATAGCAGCATTAAAAACAAAACTATTCCTAACTTTGATTTGTATGAAGATTGGGCTAAAAATCTTCCCAATTTGAAAAGGTATTTGGATTTTGAGCGCTATGTTTTGGGTAAACGATTAAAAAAATGCGGTGATTCACGATGGAAAAAAGTAATTTCACCCATTCATAAAGAAAATTTGAATTGGAAACAGGCGTTTTTATTAAGTCTACCAACTTTTATGCTTTTAACAATTGATTCTATTAAAATTTTATTACTTAAATTTAACATCAAGATTTCAACTTACAATTAATGAAAATACTTTTAGTTGGAGAATTCAGTGGTTTACACAATAATTTAAAAAAAGGTCTTAATGCATTAGGGCACGAGGTTACTTTAGTAAATAATGGTGATGGTTTTAAAGATTTTCCAGCTGATGTATCCATTAAAGCCTCATTTTTTAAATCGAAATTAGGAAATATTCCTAGACAACTTTGGTATCGCATTTTTAACTTTGATTTAGCGCTGTTAGAACACGGCCTCCGATTTTGGTGGAACTTATCAAAATTCAAGAATTATGATGTGGTGCAATTAATTAACGAATGGCCTATACAAACTTCTACTGGATTAGAATATTTTCTTCTTAAAAAGTTATTCAAACAAAATAATAAGATTTTTTTATTGAGTTGTGGAGTAGACTCGTATCAAGTCAAGTATATGTTGAGCAAAAAACCAAAATATTCGGTGATGACGCCTTATCTGGAGCACCCATCTCGATATAAAAAAATATATAATTATTATTTTGATTATATACAACCTTCATTTCAAAAAATAACCCAACTCATTTATTCCAATTGTTCTGGAATTATTGCTACTGACTTTGATTACATAGATGCATTGCAAACAAATACAAAGTATTGTGGTTACATCCCCTATCCTATTGACATAGTCGAAAGTCGAAAGACAAATGATAAAAATTCAAAAATCACTATCCTATTAGGAATTAATTCTGGTAATGCGATAAAAAAAGGGATTCCTTTTTTCCAAAAAGCTTTGGAAGTCATAGAGAAGAAATATCCCAATGAAGTTGAAATACTAGTAGCTCAAAACACACCCTATTCAGAATACCAATTGTATTTTGAAAAAGCGGATATTGTTCTAGATCAAGTCTATTCATTTGACCAAGGTTATAACGCATTAGAAGCCATGTTGTTAGGAAAAGTAGTGTTTACAGGTGCAGAAACTCAATTTCTAAAATTTTATAATTTACAAGAAGATGAAATTTGTATAAATGCCCTTCCAGATGTAAACTACATGATTGAAAAATTATCCTTTTTAATAGAAAACAGAGCAAAAATCGATGAAATTGGACAAAAAGCTAAGACATTTGTAGAGAAGTATCATGATTCAAAAATGATAGCTCAAAAATATGTAGACATATATTCAAAATGAGTAGAAAATATCAATGTTTTTTAAATTTGATTTCACTTTTGATTTTTATAATCATCGCATTCTTATGTCAACTTAATATTCAAACCTATAAATTTCCAGATAGTTTTTCTTATATTTTAGCTTGTAAAGAGTTGTATTTTGATTTAAAATTAGACGATCACAGACCTTTTTTGTATAGTTTAATTTATGGAATTCCATTGCTATTTACTAAAAATATTGAATCCATTTTCTTGTGGAGTCTAGTTTTAAATATCCTTTTTTGGTTTGCGACTATCAATGTTTTATTTAAAACACTCCTATCAATAACTACAAAAAAAATAGCCTTTTATGCCTCACTTGTATTTTCAATTTGCATTGGAAATATATTTATTATCTTTCATTTACTAACAGAAACGATTTTCACTTCTACAATACTATTAACTGTTTATTATTTAGTTAACTATTCAGAAAATAAAAAAATTAAACATTTAATTTATGCCTTATCAGTGCTTATTTTAGCATGTCTAATTAAACCATTAAATTTAGGTATAGTTCTGATTTGTATTATTTTTTACTATAAAGACATTTTAAAAATAACTAAAAGTCGATACTCAATTGCTTTATATTTCAGTTTTTTACTTTTTATGATTCAACTAATTGGGATGAAACTAACCTATGGCAATTTTACATTGAGTTATATTGATAGTTCTACCTATTACAATTATTTAGGAACAAAAGCAGATTGCTTTAAAAATAATGAAGTGTTTATTCAAGGTAAAAACAAACGAGTGATGGAAACCTCAAAACTTTCACATCAAGAAATGAAAAGTTTAGCCCAAAAAGATATTTCAAACCAATTAAGGAATAACAAAGTAAACTTAATAAAAGCCTATTTTTCAAATTTATATATAAATAGTACAAAAGGAAGTGCTTCGGTTCATGGTTGCAAAAACATTAATAAAACTAATTATTTTGATTTGAGCCAGTTTCTTTTTAAAGTTATAAGTAAAATTCAAAATTGTATTTTCACCATATTCGGTTTGATTTCTTCCCTAATAGTTCTTTTCAATTTAAAAAAAATAAAAAAAGGAAACCTTATTATTGCATTAATGATACTTTACATTATAGGAATTTCTGCTATTTCAACAGATCAAGGAGATCGCTTTCATATCATTATTTATCCTCTGATTATACTTCAAATAACAAATATTATAACGAACTGGAGACAAAGGCTTTATATTCCTTAAAACTACGTATATAATCCTCCTCATCATATACTTCAGAAGCTAATACCAAACAAACGGCACCGGATGAAAAATTTTCTAATTCGCGCCAAATGCTATTCTCAATTAACAAACCTTTATCTGGACGATTTAGTGTTATAACCTCTTTCTTTTTTCCATCTTTCAACACCACATCAAAACTGCCCGAAATAGGGATCAAGATCTGCTTTAATTTTTTATGCGCATGTCCTCCTCTTTTGGCTCCACTTGGTACATCAAATAAATAATAGACCCGTTTCACATCAAAAGGAATTGTTTCATTTTCTATAACACCAATATTTCCTTTAGTATTGGTTATTTTCGGAATATCAATTAATTTAATTATCATGCACCTTTATTTTGTAATTTTTCAAATAATTTCATCCAAATTGCTCCAATTTCTTCTATATCAAATTTTTCAACACTTTTTCTTGCTCCAAGTTTACATTCATTATAAAAATCAAAATCAGTAACCATTTTATTCATTGCTTCAATCAATTTGATTTCATTTTTGTTTTCAACTAATATTCCATTAATTCCTGTTTCAATAATTTCATTTGGCCCTGATTTAAAATCCCAGGAAACAACTGGTAAATTACAATATAAAGATTCAACAATCACCATTGGAAACCCCTCAAATTTACTTGCCATAATTAAAAATTTAGCTTGCTTAAAATAGGGAAATGGATTAGAAACATGACCTTTAAAAATCACAAAATCTTGTACATTTAAATTTTGAGCTAAATTTTGAAGTTTTTGTATTAAATCTCCACTACCTAAAATTACAAGTTTTATATTTTTTAAAGGCAAAATTGATTTAGCATACAATTCAATTATAACATCCATTTGTTTAACATTACTTTCATGAAGTCTACCAGCAGCAACAATGAATTCAAAATCTAGATCTATATTATCATCTAAGGATTGATTAATTTTTGTATTTTCAATAGGATTTAAAATTACTTGTAAATTATTGAATTTAAATTCTTTAGAAACTTTAATTTGTATATTTTTCGCAACACAAATAAATTTCAAACAATTATAATACAATAATTT
>NZ_JAGKWP010000182.1 GCF_021151785.1 Flavobacterium sp. | reverse complement strand
GTACTGATATGAAATTAAAGCCTCCCGACCCCGATAGTTATCGGGGTCGGGAGGCTTTTTTTATTGAAAAAATATTTTTAAGAACTGTAACTTTTAATTATTTCGTTTCGTCTCACGTAAAATTCCAGCCATTGAACGAAAAGGAGTTTAATAAAATCGTTGAACAAACCTCTCAGCGCATATACAGGTTTGTTTATAAAAATTTAAAAAACGACGCTAATACAAAAGACGTGGTGCAGGAAACCTATGTCAAGCTATGGACAAACAAAAACAATATTGATCAAACAAAAATTTTAGCCTGGCTATTTACGTGTGCCTATAGAACCATGATTGATTTTATCAGGAAACAAAGGCCTGAATTTGATATTAATGATGATTATATAACAACTGATGATTCAATTAGTACAGATACAACAGATATGATCTATGTTTATCTGGATAAACTTTCGCCGTTATTTAAGTCTGTTATTTTGTTACGGGATATTGAAGGATATAATTACGCAGAGATCGGTACGATACTCTCCTTATCAGAAAGTCAGGTGAAAGTATATTTATTCAGGGCGCGACAAAAATTAAAAAGTATCATTGAGAAAAATGAAGTCTGAAATGAACATAACTACAGAAAATATTGAAGAGTGGTGTTTCAGGTATCTTGAAAAAGATCTCGATGAATATGAGCGTCATTTTTTTGAAAAAGAATTAAAACATAATGCTGTACTAAAAAAAGAGCTTGCTTCATGGAAAAAGACGATCCTAAAATCACCGCTGCCTTCTGATGGTGGTTTTAATTATAAAAAATCTCTATTCAGATATAAAGGTCAATTTCTTTTTTTACTGGCTGAGTTTACTATCGTCAGTGCAACTTTATTAACGCTGGTATTTTTTGCGCACACAAGAAAAATATCTTCGAAAAAACCTGTTGCTCCATTTATAAAAGTAACCGCCGTTCCTTCTTATACAACTGTGGAAGAGCGGGCAATATCCAAAAACAATTCCTGCAAAAAAACTTTTGTACTCATTGATAGCAGTAGCCATACAATTAATCAAGGCCATAATCAGGAAATAAACATGCTTCATGAAGTGTCTCAGCCAAAAGATACTGTTTCATCTCAGGACTCAAAAAATGAATCTTTGAATACTACTGATACTTCTTCTTCTACACAAAAAACATTCGTTAAAAAAAGCAAAAAGCAAAATCCGCGGATTAAAAGAAATGGTTCACACTTAGTTCCAATAAACAATGATTTATAAATTTTTATTACTCACGTTTTTTTTGTGCATCTGTATCGTAGCATCTGCTCAGGAATTACAAGCGCCGCAAATCAACCAGAATGCAATCTTCGCTAACCCTGGATTAGCAGGTTCTAAAGGACAGACGAGAATATGTACTGCTCTTTCTGCATTCCATGCAAATTATTTGTCTGGAGAAGGCTGGGATAGTAATGGAAACACCTCGCAGAAATTCCGAAACCGAAACTTATATAGCTGCTTGGTTAGTATGGATGGTTTAATACTAAAAAACAAGCTGGGCATTGCCGGATATATAAAAAACGAATGGCATCAAATTAACGACACATATAATTTTTATCAAAACAACACCCAAACCAATGCCAAGTATATGAACTATAAATATACTAATCTGCTCATGGGCTTTATGTTGGCTCCCAAATTTCATATAACATCCTCAAAAGAGAATAAACAAGACCATGTATTATCGCCCGCGGCAGCTATAGGATTGAAAGACACACGCTTCAATTATTCAGGAGAGAACTTTTACAATTATACTACTCAGGACAGCATCATCAATGGCGAAAATAAAAACACATTAAATCTTGATTATGTGTCGGCAAGCTTATTATATACCTCTCCTCGCAGCTATACAGGCATTAAATTAAATTTTAAAAATTATATTCACACTTTTCTTCTTTATAATGTAAGCT
>NZ_JAGKWP010000037.1 GCF_021151785.1 Flavobacterium sp. | reverse complement strand
GTATATATAGAACTAAAGTATTACCTCATAAATTTGAATTTTTGTTGAAAAATAAAGGAACGCTATATACATATCTTTATTTTTTTACAAAGGCAATACATGAATTTACGTTAAGGAAAAAAGATAAAGCTCAAGAAGGAAAATTTTTATTGCGGTTTTTATTTAAAAAAATCTGGCCGTAAACTAAATACTTATTTTATAATTAGAGATTCGGTAGACAAAGAATACGTAAGGCTGTAAATGAAAATATCTGTTATTATACCGATTAAAAACCGGGCACATTTGATTGTTGAGACACTGGAAAGTGTATTGACACAATCCTTGCCGCCCATAGAGATCATCATTGTAGATGATGAGTCAACGGATAATTTAACAGAGGTGTTGCAGCCATACATGCATAAAATAATTTTACTTAAAAGTAAGGGGCATGGTCCTGGAGCTGCTCGTAATACAGGAATTGAAATTGCCCGCGGAGAAGCTATTCAGTTTTTTGATTCAGATGATATAATGTCGCCGAATAAATTAGAAGTTCAGGCAGAGCAGCTAAGTACGAATATTGAAAAGGGCTGTGTGATTGGTCCGTTTGTGACAGCTAGAAAAGAGCCGCAGGGGTGGGTACAGACAGATGTTGTAATGCAGTATTATCCATTACCCAATACGCCCTTATCGGATATCGTAGCTCAAGGCTGGTGCTCAATTACTCAAGCATGTTTATTTTCAAAAGCTTTAGTTGATCAGGTAGGTTTATGGCGTGAAGATGTAATGACACACGAAGATAAAGAATATTGGTCCCGTGTTGCATTGATTACACCCTTTCCTTTACATGAGAATAAAAGCTTAACCATCTACCGGCAACATGAATATCAAATTACAGATAAATACACCAAAGAGATAGAGCGTACCCAAAATGGCATAGCCATCTTTTCTGATATATTGAAACGTGATAAAAAACGTATGTCATTATTGAGTAAATATGTGCTAAGAGGGACGATTACAAATTACAAGAAGTATTGTAAGCAATATCAGATTCATTATCCATTAAGTTTTGCAGATCATCTGGCTGGATTCATAAGTAAAGCTTATTCAAAATATGGGCGCATGAAAACCGGCACGGATTGGCAACCCTTACATGGCATAAGTTCTGATAAAGTAATGTTTGAAAAATATTTTAATACTTCTTTAAATTAAATGCTTAATGTATGAAAATAGGATTTTCCATATTGTCACACAAAGAACCTGATCAGGTATATATAGAACTGGTTAATCAATTAGCGCAATACCCCGATTATTCAATAGCAATACATCACGATAAGTCCAAGTCTGCATTTGATGCAACGTTTTTTAAAGAAGCAAATATTGATATAGTAAAAGAAACCGTAATAACTCATTGGTCGCATGTAAATAACATTGAGGCTTTATTGAAAACATTTGAACTACTATATGATAAAAACTGCGACTGGTTTGTTACGCTCAGCGCCAATTGTTTTCCAATTAAAAGACCCGCTCAATTAATCGATTTTTTAAAGAATAGTACGTTTGATGGATATATTGAATGTAATAATGTTAATACAGATTATTTCGATTTTTATCAGTACTTCAGAAAAGCTTTTGAAACACGAATGTTGTTTCAGATTCCCTTTTTTAGGAAAAGCGGAAAGTTTTATTGGAAACCTATTCGGGTTAAAAGAAAAAAATATACAAATATTTTTAAAGACTTATATATACCTTATCACGGCTCTGATTGGTTTATGATCAATAGAAAGGCCATGAAATATATATTGGAGAACAAAAAGGATGTTAAAAAAATAACAGAATTTTTAAGAGATGTAAATCAATATCCGGATTTGAATGTTTGTCCTCCTGAAGTTGTTTTTCAAACACTGTTGGCGAATAACAAAGCAATGAATTTAAATAATAATAATTACAGGTATATTGACTGGACGAATGCTGTTAACTGGCATCCTAATAATTTAAAAGAAAAAGATTATGATGTTATAAGTCACTCGGAAGCTTTCTTTGCCCGTAAGTTTGATGCGTCTTTGTCAATGTCGCTGCTTGAAAAAATTAAAGAGCATATTTTAAATAATATCAATGAAAAGTAAAATCGCTGTTATAGGATCGGGAATTTCAGGATTGACAGCCGCTGCTGTGTTGCAGGATACATATGATGTACATGTCTTTGAAAGGAATGCTAATATTGGTGGGCTTGTATACTGTAACCGTCCGGATGATGTGCTTTATCATAGGGTTGGCGGGCATGTATTTAATAGTAAAAATAAAGAAGTATTAGAATGGTTTTGGAATAAATTCGACAAAGAAAAGGAGTTTGTGCAGGCCAAAAGGAATGCGAAAATTTTTTATAAAGGAGCATTTGTAGGTTATCCGATAGAGAATTTTTTATATCAACTCGAAGTGCCGGTTGTAGAACAGGTCATAAAGGAACTGATTGAAATAAATAAAGCTGGCATAAAGCAGCCGATGTCTTACGAACACTTTGAAGCTTTTCTGCAGAATACATTTGGAAATACCTTATATGAATTATATTTCAAACCGTATAATCAAAAAATATGGAAAACAGATTTAAGTACTGTATCCATGGAATGGTTGGACGGAAAACTTCCGATGCCTAATATTCTTGAGATTATTACAAACAACATTATTCGCAGGGATGAGCGGGACATGGTTCATGCAAATTTTTATTATCCCAAATCCGGAGGTTCGCAGTTTATCGTAGATAGGCTCGCCGAGGGACTTTCAGTTGTGTGTAATAAGCCGTTGGAAAGTATTTCAATAAAAGAAAATAAAATAACACTCTTTGGCGAAACCTTTGATAAAGTTATTTATACGGCTGATGTTAGAAATCTGCCTGACATTATATCTGCCGATAAACCTTTTCAATATGAGAACTCCATTAAACAGCTGCGTTCAAATGGAACCTCAAGCGTGCTGTGCAGTTGTGATGTAAATGATTTGTCCTGGTTATATATTCCCGAGTCCTCATTTAAAGCACACCGTATTATATATACAGGTAATTTCAGTTATACCAATAATTCTGATGTGCTAAAAAAATCAAATCGATCGTCTTGTACAGTAGAGTTTTCAGGAATTTGTACGAAAGAAGAAATGATAAAGGAACTTGCTTTATTGCCTGGTAATTTAGTTCCTATTGACTTCAATAACGAACAGAACTCTTATGTGATACAGGATCATGAAACCCGGAAAATTATTAAAGCTTATAAAGAATATCTGGCTCCTTATGGGATATATGTTTTAGGCAGGTTTGCTGAATGGGAATACTATAACATGGATAAGGCCATGGAAGCTGCATTTGAACTGAAAAATCAACTTGTAAATAAAAAATCTTAATGCAGGTTGAAGGCTCAGCAAAACCAGTATATTTTTCAGCTCTGGATGGTATAAGAGGGCTGGCCTTGCTTGCTGTTATGTATGAACATCTGGTTGTAGATAAAGGCTGGTTTATTAATTTACATTTTGGTGCTTTAGGAGTAGGAATATTTTTCGTTTTGAGTGGTTTCCTAATTGGGAATATTTTGATTCAGCAACGATATCAAAAAGATGTTACAAATGAACCAACGAAAAATATTTTGAAAGTTTTTTATATCCGGCGTTCCCTTAGAATTTTTCCTGTGTATTATCTTTTATTGCTTGTAATGCTGCTGCTGGGCTTGCCCCATTATATATACAATTATGCGGAATGGTATGCTACGTATACAGCAAATTTTAAACTCATCATTGATAAGTTTACTGTGTGGCCAACATCTCATTTCTGGACTCTTAGCATTGAAGAGCAGTTTTATCTTGTCTTCCCATTGCTGTTGTTTTTAACTCCCGCAAAAAATATATTAAAATTGATCGTTGGATTTATTGTTGCAGGCGTCGTTTCCAGAATGATTCTTCATTTTCAATACAATTACTTTTATGATTATTTTACATTGTCAGCTTTCGATTATTTTGGATTCGGGCTGCTGCTTGCTTATATGCGTATTCATGATATAAAGCTTCCATATCCTTCAATTTTATTGTTGCTATTTTTGTGTTTGTATATTCATTTGAATTTTCCGATCGTTGATCATAAAGGGAAAAGTTTTTTATTAAAAACACTGCCCATTTTTTCGATAATTTTTTCTCTGATTTTATATAAATCTATTACTGATTGGAAGGATAGCAAAATACTTAATAACGGTGTGCTGCGCTATACAGGAAAAATAAGTTATGGAATGTACTTATACCATCCGTTTGTTCCCTACATCCGAAAATATTTTATAGAGATCTCAGACACATACCTCGCCCTGACTATTGATGTTTGCCTGGTATATGCGATTGCAACACTTTCTTTTTATGCGATTGAAAAACCCTTAAATAACCTGAAAGGTAGATTTGTTTATTGAGGAACAGCGCTGGTGTTTGATCTGATATCAGTCTGCTTTAGCTGGGCATTACACAAAGTTTAATGATAATAATACATTGTCATCCAGACAATAATGTGTAAATTGCTCATTGTTAGTATTTCTGTATGACATTGAGCTTTACATTAGTTTCTACTGTTTATAACGAGGCATCCCGGTTAGATCAAACAATAGAAGAATTGAAAAACCAAACGGTACAACCTTCTGAAATCATTATTACCGATGCAGGGTCTACCGATGGCACATATGAAACCCTTTTAGCATGGCAGAAAGAATCTCCAATACCCATTAAGGTTTTACAAAAGCATAAATGTAATGTAGCCGAAGGTAGAAATATGGCTATACAGGCAGCAGCTTATCCATTGATTGCCAGTACTGATTTCGGCTGCCGCTTTCATCCTCAATGGCTTGAAAGTATTATCGCTCCATTTAAGGATCCTTCTGTAAAAGCTGTAGCCGGAGCGTTTACGGTTAAAGACGAAGATCTTCAATCTATATCTGCAAAGGCGGCTTATTTATTGTTTAATGGATACAAAGATGATATAAAGGAAGAATGGTTTACACCAACTTCTCGGTCTGTCGCATATTATAAAGAAGTCTTTGATCGCGTTGGAGGGTATTGTGAATGGCTCACATTGGCTGCTGATGATACTATATTCGGACGTTTAGTGAAAAAGTCCGGCATTACTTTTTACCCGGTTGAGAAGCCATATGTATTTTGGGGTAGACATAAAACGGCCAGTGCATATAATAAAGAAGCTTTTCGTTATGGGTTAGGAGATGGAGAATCCGGAATAAATATCCGCAGTACGCTAGGTAAATGTATGGACTTAATGTTAAGGCTATCTTTCCTGATTTGTCTGATCGGACTTAGTGTGCTGGCATTGTTCAATCTTATAAATAACTATTTTTTTTTAGTATTAATACCTTTGCTTGCTGGATTCAGACCTTATATTTATCATATTAAGAATTGGCTTAGACTCAAAACAGATAAATATAATTTTGGTGTGCTTTTATATAGTTTTTATTTACTTGAGAGTACTCGTTATAGTTATTTGAAAGGGTTTTATAAAGGATATTTTAAATCACCTGCTTTTCGTAAGAGCGCAGCTTTGGAACTAAAAAAACGTCTGGCATAATGAATGTTGTAATTCTAAATACCAATAGTTTTGGAGGTAATTATGAATATTCCCGTTGTATTGCTAAAGCCTATTCAGACAACGAACATATAACAGACTGTAAGGTATTAATTCCTGCGAATGCTACGCAACAGGAAAATGCTTGTTATAAAAAAATTCTTATATCGGATTTGCCCCGTTATAAAAATAAATTATTCAGGAAATTTTATTTTCTTTTCAGAAGCATTATAAATCCCTTTATTGTTTTTTCTTTTCTTAGAAAAGCTCCGCCATCTTTAGTCATTGTAAATGATTACGAACAAATTTCATCCATGCTTTGGGTGCCTTTCTTTTATCTGCTAAAACCAAAGCATACGTTTGTTGTATTGTTACATGATCCCGATCGGGACGCATACCTGCCGGTTAGATTTTTATCAGAATTAACGATGAAGGCTGTTATGTCAATCATGGACATGGCACTGTATCACGAAATATTACCTGATAAAACATATTACAAAAAAGAAATTCCCAAAATAAATATTCCGCATGGCCTGTATGAACATCCGGAATATGATCAAGCACTTTTAAATTCGCTTGTTTCTCAAAAAGGAGAACGGAAAATGATGGGAATTATTGGCAATATCCGTGATGAAAAAAACTATTCGTTTATCATCGACTGCTTACCTGATTTGCCCCATGTAGTATTGCTTATTGCGGGGAAACCTTCCAGCTCTTCAGTAGTAATCGAAACATATAAAGAACAAATTAAAAAACTGAATGTACTGCACCAGGTAATATGGATTGAAAAGCATTTGTCAGACGATGAAATGCAGGCAATTATCAAAGCGTGTGATCTGGTACTTTTGTATTACAAACATAGCTTCACTTCTCAGAGTGGATTGTTGAATTTGATTGCTCCGCACAAAAAGAGATTCATTGTTAGCGATAGTAAATCGGCACTTACGAATGTTGTCAGGAAGTTTGCATTGGCTGAGATTATTCCGGTCAATAAAAAAGAATTTATAGACAGTGTTTCCCGTGCGCTGTATGCAGATGTTTCAACTGACCAACTGGAAGCATGGGAACATTATCTGGAGTATGCAAGCTGGCATAACCATGTGCGGATTGTTGTTGAGCATGTGCATGAATTACACAAACGAAAAAAGAGAATTGTATGATACCTGTTGTTTTTATTCATAAAGGAAATAGCTCATATATATACAATACACTTTATCAGCTTAAGCAAACTAATCCGCAGGCACCGGTTTATTTTATTGGTACAGATGAAAGCCATGTATATGAACCTATTGTTGAGCATATTTCAATTGATGTATTATCAGAGGAAGCGAACCAGTTTGCAGAGTTATATAAACATTATAGTACAAATTCGGAAGCATTTGAATTGATGTGTATTCAGCGCTGGTTTGTGCTTAAATCGTTTATGATACAGAAAGGTATTGAACGTTGTTTGTATCTGGATTCTGATGTGTTGGTTTACGACGATGTTCAGCATTTATCGGATACATATAAGCATGCAGGTATGACTTTATGTGGCATCTCCGGGCATACCAATTTTGTTAATAAAGATGTACTCATGGATTTTTGCACATTTGTTATTGACTCTTATACAGGTGCGGATGCATTGAATGCATTAGAAAAATATTATAAAGACTTTGTTTCCATTCATGGTGTAGGCGGAGTGTCGGATATGACTTTACTAACAGCTTACGCTGAAAAAAATAAACAAAAAGTAGAAAATACATATTGCTTTAACGGAGCTTCCTCATTTGATCCTTCTCTGGAAGTAGGAAAGGAATATTTTGAAATGGATAAGGGAATAAAAAAAATTTTCTTTCAAAAGGGAAAGCCATTTGGAATACTGAAGCTGAATCAAAAAGCTGTATTGTTTCATACCCTGCATTTTCAGGGAGCAAAGGCAAAAAAGTTTATGGTGAAGTATATGCCGTTTAAATCATTCTCTTTTTGGGTTGGGTATATGAAATATTTGGGAATATATTTCTTTCAAAAAGTGAAAAAGAAATTAATGAATAAACAACATACACCGATCGGATAGTATTTTAATCACGACATGTTATGATCTTATTAATCGCATATTGGTTTTTGTTATTGCCTTTATTTTTAGGTTGGGGAGTATTGGGGCATCGTTCTGTTGTTAAGTATTTCAACCAGCATGAGAGTTCCGAAAGTTTATTTGTTTTTATCCTGATCGGAGTAGTGATCGTTGGATTCATTGCGAATGTGTGTTCGTTGTTTTTTTCGCTTGGTAATAGTCCTTATTTGTTACTTGTTCTATATGCTCTTGCCCTGGGAGCGATAATTAAAGAAAGAGAAATTGTAGTTGCTGCAATTAAACAGGTTCGTTTGTTTACAGTTACCGGAGGTGTATTTTTCGCTATACTGATTATTGTTGTTTGTAAAAGTGCAGCTCCTTCAGAAATACTTGACGAAAAAGGATATTATCTTCCATTCATTAAATGGGTTGAAACATATGGTATTACTCCGGGGCTCGCTAATTTACAAGGCCGGTTTGGCTTTAATTCATCCTGGCATATTCTGAGTGCTCTACTTAGTCTGCGATGGTCAGGAACATTGTTCTATGATTTAAATGGTTTTATTACCTTAGTTATACTCGGCTATTACTTACTGGGTGTTTCAAAGACAGTCTCACCTATACGTTATATCTGCGGTTTGTTTGTCGCTTCATTTGTTTTTAGGAATTTTTTAACATCTTCAGCAGCTGATTTGCCCAATATTTATTTAGGCTCTCTGGTAATTTTGTGGATGGTTGGTAAGTACGAAAATAAAACGTTGGGTGAAATCGATTATACATTTATAGTTTCGTTTTTTATTTCCTTCTATCTGGTTACCATAAAGCCATCATCAATCTATTTGCTGCTTATTTATTTGCCAACAATTAGTATTGTTTTATTGAATAAACAATTTGATAGAATGGTATGGCTTGTATGTATAGGAGCAATGTTTATAATTCCCTGGTGTGTGCGTTTTTACATAACAACCGGTTACCTGGTTTTTCCAATCGCAGGTATCGATATTTTTAATCCTGATTGGAAAGTACCTTTGGAGTCAGTAATCTATGAACGCAATGCTGTTAAATGTTTTCCGATTTTCGATAGCTTATCTATAGAAGAGGTTCTTAAAATGTCTTTCTCAGAATGGTTTCCGCAATGGTTTAAAAAAAGTCCGATTGAGCAAAAGGCATTTTTGATCACAGCTCTAGTGATTTCTCTCTATCATATTGTTACGCTAAAAAAACACCTGCGTACGCTGAATGATCGTTTGTTTATAGCTATTCAGGGAATGCTTCTGTTGAATATTGTTATATGGATTACTCAATATCCCGATTTCCGTTTTGCGTGGGGATATATTTTAGTATATGTAGGAATAGGAATATATTTTCTGTTACAGGAGATAGTAGTTTTGAGAAAGTATACTCAGCAGTTGATATTGTTTTTTGTTGTTATCATGACAAGTATGAATCTCGTACGTACATGCAAAGATGTTTCAGGTAATTATAAAAATATAGTGTTTCAACAGGCTGCTTTTCCTGAAGGAGAAATTCAGATACAGAATATCAATCATGTTTCATATTACAAAAGTGAAGTTGTTTGGGATTTGCCATTACCAAGCATTTTGTCATGGCAAAATCCTGCAATTGAATTACGGACTAAATCTACATTGAAAAATGGCTTTAGGCCGGTCAATGCAAATAAAATAGATGAATAGATTACCATTATCAATGGATATTGTATTCATTTTACTGTTTTTTAAGTAGATTGAAGCAATATTGCCTGGGGTAGCTTAGAAGAATGGATAAAGATTTAATATACATTGTATTGGTTATAAATCTGGTTATTGCTGTGGTGTTCTATTTACAGAAACGCTCTGAAGTACCCATTTTTATAGCACTTTTTAATATGATGGTACAATATCGAATACTATCTCTTGAAATGGGTACCAGTCATTTTGTGAGTTTTAATTATGAAATTGATTTTATTTTCAATTTTGAAATAGCTTACAAAGTAGCAGAACTTATTTTACTGGGCAGTTCAGTAATGATGTATGGATTTATGTATTTTTTTAAGGAGCCGGTTAAAAAAATAAAAGACTCTAATGAATATTTAAGGCAATTTTTATTGCAGCGGAAGACAGTTATTTTTATTGGGTTGGGCATATTTACTTTTTTTGAAATTGTTTTACATGATGTTGCGAACAGTTATAGCTATTTAACCAAACTTGCCAATAGCTCATTCATATTATTGTTTTTTATGGTGTTTATTGTTACCCGTGTTTCCAATCTGCAGGTGAAGGTTGTATACTTTGCTGTATTTTTGCTCATCGCAGTTGTTACATATAGTCCGGAATTGCGTTTTCAGTTTTTAGGCTGGATGATTCCTGTCGGATATTTTATTACACGGAATATTAAACCTGTGAAGAAGCTCTGGTTCATGGCTGCAGGTTTATTCGTAATCCTGGTGATATTTTCTGCCGCGCGGGTATTGCGTTATGCAAATGCCAGTTCAGAGGCGTTGTCTGTGGATGAACTTTATGAAGAAAGCGTCGAACGTATGGAAGAGTCTGATGATGTGAACTTTATTGACGGCTTCATGATGATGTATCAGGTGTATCCTAAATATTTGGATTACAATTATGGGTTAGATCATTTGAATATTTTATTAAGACCCATCCCCCGCAACTTGTGGCCGGATAAACCATTGGCAGGCTGGTTTCAGAATTATCAGAAAAAGTACGGTCTTGAAAAAACAACGGTCGGTTTTTCACCAACGATCTATGGGGTATTTTATGGCGAAATGGGGACAGAAGGAATTATAATTTTTTCAGTGCTGTGGGCATTTTTCCTTGTATGGTTGTACCGATACATCAATCAATTCAGATCAGATCTGTCCTGGTTGTTAACGGGAGTTTTATTAACCGCCATGATCCCTGTTTTTCGAAGCGGTGATTTGCCGGGAGATATAGCGATTGTATTAATGAGCTACTGGCCGGTTATTTATTTCGTTCGGGAATATAAAAAGTTTGTAAAAAAACAATTGCTGCTTGAAAAGGTCTAAGGTGATTTGTGTACACATCGGTGCTCGCGCACATTATTTGATACCGAAAGCTGTATTGGCTTCAGGGCTTTTACATTCGATGATTACAGATACATGGATCAGATCAGCCTTCTTGAGAAGGGTATTGACTATTTTTCCTTTAAGATCTTTGCGTGCACTTGCCGGCCGCTATACAGAAGCTCTTTCATCTTCCCGTGTATATTCCCTGGGTATTTCTTTTTTACTGTATGATTTTTATTTGCGTTTGAAATATGGCTACAGTTGGTCATTAAATATTTTGCGTGATAAAAAATTTAAAAAGGAAGCAGCTGAAAAAATACTCCGCATCAAAGATGCGACCAGTGTTTTTGCAATCAGCTATACTGCATTAGATTCTTTTCGGGTGGCACGGCAAAAAAAGCTTAAAACCATATTGTTTCAAATTGATCCGGGATTAGAAGAAGAAAATATTGTAAGAGGATTAATAAATTCAACTTCTTTAAAGACTGATTGGGAGCCAGCTCCATTGCATTATTGGGAAGAATGTAAGGAGGAACATAACTTATCAGATGTAATTATCGTGAATTCGCAATGGAGTAAAAGCGGTTTAATTAAACAGGGTGTGCCTGCAGAAAAAATTCAGGTGATTCCTCTTCCGTATGAGATTGAAGAGCAGAACAAAAAATTTAAACGTTCTTATTCTTCAGCGTTCACAAAAGAACGACCCCTGCGTTGTTTATTTTTAGGGACACTTGCATTAAGGAAAGGTATTCACATCGTTATTGATGCAGCAGCAAAAATGCAGGAATTACCTGTAGAGTTTGTATTGGTTGGACGGTCTGAAATTCAAACGCAGGAAATTAATTTGCCGAATATGCGCTATGTTGGTATTGTTACCAGAGAAGAAACAAATCAATTTTATAAAGCATCAGATGTTTTTTTATTTCCTACATTTTCAGATGGATTCGGGCTTACGCAGCTGGAAGCAATGTCCTGGCAGCTTCCCGTTGTAGCTACCAGACAGTGTGGGGAAGTGGTAACACACGAACACGATGGTTGGATATTGGATAATATCAATGCTGATGCCTTAGTCGCATTGTTAAAGAATTTAATTGCAAAACCTGAGTCAATAAAATTCTGTTCTGAAAACTCTTTAAGTACCGTAGAGAAATTCAGTGTGCAAAAATTCACAGAAGATATTGCGTTGATATTATGAGAGAAGGTAATTTACTGTTGATCTGGGATAGAATAGGAGACTATCATCTTGCTCGTGTACATGCGTGTGAAAAAGTAGTACAAGCTTCTGTTTATACAGCTGATTTGGCAGGTACAGATGCTTTGTATAAATGGGAAAGTATTGATTCATCGAAACATACTATTTTATCTGATAAGTCTGCTGAAGAATCAGATATTCTGAATCGATTTAAAGCCTTCAGAAAACTAATGAAGGAAAAGAATATAAAATTTGTTGCAATGCCTTACGGAAGGATGGAATATCATCTTTTCTTACTTTATGCCCGGCTATCGGGAGTACGAACGATAGTGTTTTGTGAATCCTGGTATAGCAGAGGTGGCATAAAAGATTTTCTCAAATCTCTTTTATTGAAAACAATCGGGCAATATTTTTTTGTGTCCGGTCACAGAGCATTTACACACTTAACTGAACGTTATAAAATTCACCCAACTAAGGTTGCGCAAGGATATAGTGTGGTTGATAATAGTCATTTCGAAAAGGGTAATTCTTCTTACACAGATGAAAGGAAAAATATAGTCTGTGTAGCCCGATATAGTAAAGAGAAAAATCTTATTCAGCTTATAAATGCTTTTGCTAAATCAAAGGCCCGGAAAGGATATAAGTTATTGCTGGTAGGAGATGGACCTGATAGAAAAATGCTGCAGCAACACATTGTATCACTAGGGCTTGAGGGTGAAATTAATCTTTCTGGATGGGTTGCATATACTGAATTGCCTGGCATCTATGAAACTGCGGCTTGTTTGGTATTGCCAAGCCTCTTTGAGCCATGGGGACTTGTAGTAAACGAAGCAATGGCAGCGGGTTTGCCGATTATACTTTCAGAAGAATGCGGCTGTCTTCCGGATTTATTACATACAGATAAAAATGGCTGGTCATTTAAGTCGGATCGTGAATTGGAGTTGGTCATTGCATTGGATCAGTTCGCAGATAAAGATATTGTGCAGCGCAAAGAAATGTCTTTGTATTCGATCAATACGATAAGAGCATTTACTCCGCAAACCTGGGCTGGAAAAATCGTTGCTATGATAGGCAAAGCCTAATAGTGCTTCAATAGTTATTCTGTTTTATTCTTAAATATTTAAGCGGGATTTTCTTTTGTTTAACCAAGGTGATTTTTTGGGTATGAAAGTGAAAAGTCAAAACAATAATTTAAAGACGTATTTGTACTCATAACGTAATATGTATGATTGATCGGATTGCAAATCAGGAAAACAACTTTAATTTCATTCGTGTTGTTGCTGCGATAATGGTTATTATTACTCATACCTATGTGCTGGTTGGTTTAGACGTTAAACATGATTTTTTATATAAAATCAGCAATGGTGAAATAATGATCAGTACTGCAGGCTTGCGTATGTTTTTTATAATTTCCGGTTTTTTAATTACGCAAAGTATGGAGCGAAGCAAGGATTATATGACATTCTTTGTAAAACGTGTATTGCGGATTTTCCCAGGCTTGATTGTTTGTGTGCTTAGTATCATTTTTATTTTTGGTGCATGTTTTACCAACGTGCCGTTACATGATTATTTTTCCCGTAGTACTACCTGGGAATATTTATGGAACATGACCGTGTATAGAGTTGTAGGCACTATTCCAACCGTATTTGAAAACAATATCGCTCATATTATAGATGGATCCTTATGGACACTCGCATATGAATTCTCCTATTATATCATGGTAATGGCATTGTGTGCAGTCGGCATTTTTAAACGGAAATGGCTCGGGATTGTCTTGTTTGTTCTATTCTTCTCTATAAGGCTTTATACACTTTATGCAGAAGTACCTCCTAAAATATTTTATTTTCTCATACATACACATTTACAGTTAGATCACTTTTCAGATTTTGGATTGTTTTTTATTGCTGGCATGTTACTTTATCTGTACAAGGATCGAATTACATATAAGCACTCTGTAGCCATTGTTCTTTTACTATTGTATGTAGTTTCAATATATGCGAATGTGGCCTGGGTGATGAAGTATATAACAATTGCGTATGTTACTATGTATTTAGCATTTGTACCTAAGGTAAATGTTATTCGTAAATGGGGACAAAAAACAGATTATAGTTATGGAATCTATATCTATGGTATGCCTGTACAACAAACGGTAATAGCCTGTGTAGGCATTCATTTAGCACCAGATCTGATTAGTATAATTTCTGTGATACTTGTTATTCCAATCGCATGGCTATCCTGGAACCTGATTGAAAAGCGCGCTTTATCGTTAAATCTTAAAAGAATATGATTTTATGTCAGTCGCAGGAATCCTGGATAGCAATATTTTATAAATCAGACATCCTGAAGGAAATTCCTTCAAGGTAATGGCTATGCATGGACTGTATTAAGTTTGTGCCAGTAAACTGTTTAATGTGCTTATTATGCTGGTCTTATATAGACACGATAGAGCATAATCCGGCAACAAGCTCCTATAATGCCGGCAGTGATTCTGTAAATATTCATTTATTTGTTTTTATTCATTGGATCAGGGTGGGGTATTAATTTGCATTGCATCAAATTAATTACACCGAAAATGCTATAAAAGAATTTTTTTTGTCCGAACTTTACAATTGTTAAGAACTTGAATAAGGGAAGTTTTGTAACATTGTAAGGAAGAAAATCTGTTTATCAGATCAATAACTTACTTGCCTAAATAAAACTTACTTTTTCAAATAGCGTAATCGCATACATGAAAATATTAATGATTGGCCCTTTCCCGCCAGTAGTAAACGGAGTAACAGTTAGTAATGATTTTTTGTATAGGTGGTTGGTTTCCAAAGGGCAAGATGTGTCAAAAATTAATACTGAAACAGGGTTAATTGCGTCTAAGCAGGGAGATAAATTAAGTATTTCCAAAATTCTGGCCTTTTTAAGCATTTATGTCCATATTTTTAAAGTGCCGGGCAAGTCGAGCGTTTATATGGCCATCGGACAAACTTTCTGGGGGCTTGTTAAATATTCTCCTTTTATTCTGATCTGTAAACTATTGGGCATTCCCTATATCCTGCATATACATGGCGGTTATGTGTGTAATGCATATGCGTTAATGAGTGCTTCGAAAAAAAGAATTTTCCGGAGTTTACTGGAAGGAAGTCGATCTGTGATCGCCTTGTCTACGAGTCTGGCCACTGATTTGGGAAAAACATTTCCGAATGCTCACATTGATGTAGTCGAAAATTTTTACGACCCAATGTTGATTCAGAATCCTATTGAACGTAAGTCACATGCAGTACCGCGTTTGTTGTTTTTAAGCAATCTGATGTTGGGTAAGGGGGTACTGGATTTTTTAGATGCGCTGCTTATTCTGAAAAATGATAAACAGTTGGAATTTGAGGTTGCCCTTGCAGGTAATATTGAAAAAGGGATTGGTGATACATTAAAACAAAAGATTGATGCTCTGGAGGGCCGTGTGCATTTCTTCGGTTTGGCCGATTTTGACAAGAAAAAGGAATTACTGTACTGGTCAGATATTTTTGTTCTGCCAACCTGGTATATCATGGAAGGCCAGCCTTTAAGTATTATAGAAGCGTATGTAACCGGCAATATTGTAATTTCTACCCACCAGGGCGGGATTAAGGATATAAGCAATTATGAAACATTTTTTAAAGCAGAAGCTCAGAATTCAGTAGCATTATCTTATACATTGGAGAGCATTATAGCACAGCGGCTAACCTTGCAATCAGGCCTGCAGGCCACTGCAGAAGCTGCACAGAAGCGCTTTGATCCGGAAAATTTCCTGCATGCAATTGAACGTATTCTAAACGCCCAAGGCGCTAAATCAATTTTGGCAAAAAAGTCCAGGCCCGGTACTGTAAAGCATGAACCCGTTTGATTACAGGCTTTCGTGATAAAAATCAAGAATTTTAACAGCTAAATCTTTCAGGTGAATTGATTTTTCCCGAGCTTTGCATTTTATAATCTGAATGTAAAGCATCCATTATTTTTTCATTTCCCGGCCATACATAGGGCCAACATGCCATTCACAACAGCAATATAAACCATACTCCGGAACTGCAGAGGCGGAACATAGGCGGAAGGTACCCGGAACACAGGCGGAACAGAGGCGGAATATATATGGCTTTCCCTAGGCGTTCCTTAGGCTTTGGGTAGGCGGAGGGTAGAAGTTGTGATGCAGGTTCGTTTTCCTTATGCAACAGGATTGTGTAATCCTTTTAATAATCTGTTAACATTGGTATACAAAAACACCTTGTTAAATAGTAATCCCAAGGGAATAAAAAACCATTTTTTAGTACCCGGATATGCCAGCATCAACGAGGTGAATGCAATCATGATCTTAAATCCCAGACAGGGAAATGCTACCTGTAGTTTGAAAAAGCCCTGTGCACCAATATTGGCGCCATTGCGATACAAATCTTCATAGAAATAAATGGTGGTATCATAACCTAAAAGTTGAAACAGGTATTGAACGGGATAAAGAAGAAAACATAAGACCATTCTTAATGCATTAAAGTGATCAAGAACGGGGAAATAATAATTGCCATTGGGATCAGAAACGCCGATGTAATTCCAGAAAAGCCAGATGAGCATGGTGTAGAACAGAATCAATTTCACCAGAAAATATACTGCAGGTTTGAGCGTTTGCCACGACTGTGTTTTCAATGTCTGTTTTGTTTTTTACTGTTACGAAAATATGATTGATAAAGGTAGGGATAAATCTTTTTTGTTGCGGATTGCCGTTGCTGTTCAGCAGCCAAATTGCATTGTTGCTGAGGCGCAGGATATAACAATGCAAAGAAGAAATAGGTATATTATTAAGTGAATAACAATTAAATAGTACTTTTTATATTTTGTCAAAAGAATTATTATATTTACATAATAACCTTCTATAAAATGAATATTTTCAAACACATCCTGCTGTTTTTTGTGTGCAGCATTATATTTTTCTCCTGTGTATCGCGAAAAAAGTCTACGTTGATTCAGAATAAGACCGTATCTGTGAATGATACGCTGTACAATTATAAATTTGTTTATAAAATACAGCCCAAAGATATTCTTTATGTCAGTATTACCAGTTTTAATCAGAAAACCACGGATTTCTTCAATATGAAGACATCTGATCAGAATGATGACCCGGTAGGAGTGGGATACAAAGTAAGTGATGATGGTTATGTAGTGATCCCGATCCTGGATAGTGTGCAGGTAAAAGGGCTTACCATCATGGAAACGCAGCAAAAAATCACCAAGCTGATGGGCGATTATATTTCAGATGCCTATGTGTTGGTGGAGCTGGCGAATTTTACGATCAGTTTCCTGGGAGATGTAAAAAATCCAGGAGTAAAGATAATCCCTAAGGATGTTACGACCATGCTGGAAGCGCTTGCCATGGCCGGGGATTTTGCCGATTATGCCAACAGACAAAATGTAAAGTTATTACGCACGGTTGAAGGCAAGACAACCGTAACCATACTTGATTTTACAGACATTAAACTGGTTGAATCTCCGGCATATTATATTATGCCGAATGACGTGATCTATGTGGAAGCGGCTAAAGTGAAAGCTGTCCGCTCCAACCTTTCTCAGATTACTTTATTTGTCAGTCTGATCAGTTTGGTAGTTGTTATTTTAAATGTTTCAAGAACCATCTAAATTATCTCATAGTGAAAAAAGAAGAAAATAATATAGATTTTACGGTTCTGTTTTATAAAGTATTATCATACTGGCCTTTTTTTATACTTTCGGTTGGACTATGTTTTACAATTGCAAAAGTGTATTTGCATTATACGATTCCAATTTTTAAGGCTCATACCACTATATTTATCAATGATACCAAGGCTGTGGGTCTGGAAGAAATGTCATTGTTCAGCCAGTCTAAATCCATCGGAAATGAAATGGCATTTATCCAATCCTATGATATGGTGGAGAAGACCATTAATGAACTGGATTTTGATGTGTCTTATTATCATACCGGCGAGGTTAATGATATAGAGCTTTATCACGATTGTCCCTTTACAGTAAAACTGGATTCCGGTGAACAGCGGTATTACAATCGTATCTACGTTGATTTTATCTCTTCAACAAAATTTAAGCTGCGCATTGGTGATAAGCAAATCATTGATGAGGTATACAGTATAAACCGACCTATCCGGAATAACGGTTTCAATTTTACCATTGTTGCAGATAGCAACGCAACTGCTTTTGTTAGTGATTATAAGGTTTATTTCATCATTAATAAACATGAAAATCTTGTTAATCAGTATTGCAGCCAGTTGGCCATTACAAAAGCCGGCAAGGATGCACCTGGTATATTACAGCTTTCCATGATGGGGCCGATTACTGAGAAGCTGATTGTTTTTTTGAATACCCATGTACAGACCTATATCAAAAGCGGGGTCGATGAAAAAAATGCCACTGCTATCAACACCATCAAGTTTATTGACGACCAACTGAGTGAAATAGCATTATCTTTAAATTCTGCCGAAAGCGATCTGGAAACGTTTCGCAAAAAAAATAAGGTAATGAACATCAGTGCATCAGCAGAGATGATCAAAACCAGCCTGGATGAACTGGAAAAAGAAAAATCTGTCGAACAATTAAAAGCCAAATATTATCAATACCTCTATAATTATTTAAAGCAGGATAAGGATCTGAATGAAGTGATTGCTCCGCACGTGATGGGGATTGATGATAACCTGCTAACGGATTTAATCGCAGAGTTAAGTGCATTGAATAATGAACGGAATGTTATTACGCGTTCTTCTACGCCGAAAAATCCTTATCTGAAAGAACTGGATGGGAAGATCTATCATACGAAGCAAAGCATTCTGGAGAATATTACCAATATCATCAGCACATCAAAAATTACGCTGAATGATATCAACCAGCGGATCGCCAAATATGAACAGCAACTGTCTTTCCTGCCAGCCAATGAACGGACATTGGTAGATATTCAGCGTAGGTTTAATCTTAATGATAATATCTACAATTACCTGCTGCAAAAGAGGGCAGAAGCTGGTATAGCAGAGGCTTCCAACAATGCAGATGCCAAAGTGGTGAATGCTGCAAAGTCATTTAATGCCTCTGCCATCAGCCCCAATAATAATCTGGTAACCTCCCTGGCTTTACTGATCGGGGTGCTTATTCCCATTGGTTTTATTATCATTCGAGAGCTGTCTAATGATAAGATCATGACGCGGGACGATGTGGTTACCAATACCGATATTCCAATCCTTGGGATCATTGGTCATAACATGCATGAAGATACCATGCTGACGGTTGTAACTAAACCCAAATCAGCCATTGCTGAAGCCTTCCGTTCGATCCGGATCAACCTGCAGTATTTGTCTGCTGACCGGCCGCATAAGGTTGTTTTGATCACTTCTTCCATTAGCGGGGAAGGAAAAAGTTTTTTCTCGGCCAATTTCGCCTGCATTATGGCATCATTGGGTAAAAAGACCTTGTTGATCGGTGCTGATATGCGCAAACCAAAAGTATTTTCAGAACTGGGAATAAACAATGCAATTGGATTGAGTAGTTATCTCATCAATAATGCATCAATAGAAGAGGTGATTTTTAAGTCAAACGTAGAAAATCTGGATGTATTGCCAGCGGGTCCGATTCCGCCAAATCCTTCTGAACTATTATCCGGGCAGCGCATCGAAGAATTATTCAAACAGGCAAATAAAGATTATGATTATATCATCATCGATACACCGCCAATCGGTTTGATTGCGGACGGCTTTATTCTGATGAAGCATTCCCACATCAACCTGTACATCATCCGTCATGCCATCACGCAGAAAAAATGGCTGGAGAAAATCAATATTCTATACGAAGAAAAGAAAATTGCTAACCTGGCTATTGTAGTTAATGATCTGAAAGAATCCGGACCATACGATTATGGCTATGGTTATGGCTATGGTTACGGTTACGGTTATTATGAAGGGGACGATAAGCACAAAAAAATAAACCGGTTTAAAGAATTCTGGAACAATGTGCATGGCAGGTATAAAAGCAAAAATACTTTAAAGAAACTAAACCTATAATCCGATTCAAAAACTATTCATTGTCTATGAATGGTTAATTATTTAGAAATCACAATTAGCAGTTATGCAATGTTGATTGTATAACTGCTATTCCTACTAATGAGAAGCTACTTACTTAAAATTTATTCTAATAATAAAGTTCAGACAATTGTTCATTTTGGAATAGGACAAGGAATTCTTCAATTTGCAAATTTACTTACTGGCTTTTTAGTATTGCGCTGGTTATCTAAAGAAGACTTTGCTCAATTCAGTATTGTGTTTGGTTTTCAGTCGATGATTACTCTACTAGTAGACCTTGGACTAAGCGGAGCTATAATAGCGTTGATAGGAAACAGGGTCAATGATACCTTGGTTGTAGGTAGTTATATAAGTGCAGCGAAGCAATATAGGCTGTACTTATCATTCATTATTGCTCCTATAATGGCAATTGCATTTTTTCTAATAACTAATAAGTATGATTGGGGCTTACACATCCAGCTTTTTTATTTTAGCACTCTACTTATTGCAATTTGGGCTCAGGCAAATTTTGTTTATTATAATTCTGTACTCCAGATGCATAAGCGCATCAAAGATTCCTATAGGACACAAATAGCAGTATCGCTTTTTAGATTATCATCTATAAGTACATTGTTTTTTTTACAATATATTAATGCAGTGTTTGTAACTTTTATAAATGTTATTTCTCTTGCATGGAATGGCTTGCGATTTAAAAAGCAAACTAGAGAATATGTTTCTGAACCAGAACATGTAGATCAGGATGTAAAAAAAGATCTGTTAAATTATATTAAGCCTTTGATGCCAAGCGTTATTTTTTTTGCTTTACAGGGGCAAATATCATTATTTATTATCAGTATTTTCGGTAATATTAACTCAGTTGCTGATGTTTCAGCGTTAGGAAGGCTTAATCAGATTTTTTTATTTTTAACAACCTTTAATGGCGTTATTATAACTCCTTATATAGCCAGGATAGATAATAAATCTTTATTTGTGAAGCGTTATATACAAATTGTCGCTGGATCACTTATAATTTCATCAATCTTTATTCTTGTCAGTTACGTTTTTCCAGAAGCATTATTATTTATTATCGGTAAAAAATATTATAACCTGGATCATGAATTGCAGCTTTCAATTGTAGCAACCTGTTTAGCTTATGTTGGAGCTGTTTTGTGGACTATACATAGCTCTGCACGATGGATCTTTAGCTGGGCTTCAACCTTATTTATTGTATTTACATTGGCGAGTCAAGTGTTGTCTGTTTTTATTTTTGATTTATCATCAACAGCTGGTGTAATTAAAATGAACCTTACTGGCTCATTATTCGCATTATTTGTTCAAATTATAACGAGCTACTTTGGTTTTAAAAAAAGCAATAAAGATTTTCAAAACTAAAAACCGTTTGGTATGGAATTTAATAAGAGTATTTTAAAAGAGCTTGATGGCTTTAGAGTGTTAGCTGTCCTCTTAGTTGTGAGTTTTCATATCAGTTTTTATTTCGATGCATTGCCAGGGTATAATACAATCATTGGAACAGGCTATTTAGGTGTTCAATTGTTTTTTTTGTTGAGTAGCTTTTTATTAGCTAGACAATTTTTAACTACGTATTCAATTGGCACAAATACTAAAGAATATATACTTACATTTTTTAAAAAAAGAGTTTGCAGGATTTATCCACTGTTTATTTTTTCTTCAATTATATTATACTTGATTGGATATAAACATATAGAACTAACTTTTGGCACAGTTATAAAATACTTTTTTTTTATTGAAGATATTCATCTCAATCCTGTTATTTGGTCCTTATTTGTAGAGATGCGCTTCTACTTAGTATTGCCTGTTCTAATGCATTCAATTTGTCTGCTGATTACTAGAAATAAGATTCGTGAAGTTTATATTCTTTTGTTTGTTCTCGCTGGTATTTCTTATGGATATCGTTTTTATCATCTCTATTATTATGGAATTGAAAAAGGAGAAGATTTTTTGTATGAATCCTTCTGGGCCAACATAGATTGCCTTGCATTAGGTATTGCTGGCGCTGTTATATATGAGAGAAGTAAATATTTAATAATAAATAGAACTACTTTATATTTTATATTTACTGTATCTGGATGTATTCTATTTTATGCTATGAATATTAAATATTATAAACTTTATAATCATGCATTTATTCCTCAAATGGTCTTTTCTATCTGTAATATTGCCTGGATGCTAGCCATATTGAGTTTGTTATTTTTACGTCAAGGGAAATTGAATAGAGTGTTTTCATTGAATATCTTTGTATATTTATCTACTATCTCTTACGGAATATATATATGGCATTTACCAATTCGGGATTATATATATGATTTATGCCATGCTTTGACCCTTAAAGGCATTTTAGGGATATTAGTTGCCCCCTTAACAACATGGACTGTTACAATATTAATTTCGATGATTTGTTATAAATGCCTTGAAAAGCCTCTTTTATACAAGAGGAAAACGATTGTTAAAATCTAGCTTGTTGCCCTGCAAACATATAACTTATTATTGTTATGAATAATAAAATTGCTTTCGTCATTCCTTATTTTGGTAAGCTGCCAACATACTTTTTGCTATTTGTAAATTCAGTCAAGGAAAAACCATTTGATATTTTATTTTTTACAGATATTAAAAAACCTGATAATTTACCATCAAATATTATCTGGATTCCATTTGAAAAACAAGAGTTACAAAACCTATTTTCTAGAAAACTTGAGTTTGCAATAAATTTACCGAATCCATATAAATTATGTGATTATAAACCACTTTATGGTCTATGCTTCGAAGAATATTTAATTAATTATACATTTTGGGGATCACTCGATATTGATACTGTTGTAGGTAATTTCGAAAAATTCATCAATGATAAAACCTTGGATAATATTGATATTTATAGTGGAATAAAGGAATACGTGTCAGGTGCTTTTTTCTTAATCAGGAATAATAGGGAGTGCAATAATTTGTTTAAACAAAGTAAAGATTGGCAAAAGGTTCTATTAGAACCCATTTATTCAGGATTTGACGAATGTGGTGGACATTATTTTGAACAGCTAAAATCCGGAGAAAGTATATTTGACCTAAATATTCCTATAGAAAGTTTCACAGAAGTAGTTTTCAAAGAGTATCGAAAAGGCCTTCGAATTTGTTTCGAAAATACCGTTCTTGAACCCAAAGGTAGTGCCTATGTGGTAATTAAAAAAGATAGTGTGCAATATCTGAAT
>NZ_JAGKWP010000036.1 GCF_021151785.1 Flavobacterium sp. | reverse complement strand
AAATTGTATCATTTTAGTTATACTGAAAATATTAAAACAGAAACTAAATTAAAAAAAGAGGACGCTCTTGTTACTACTAATGAAATTTGGGATTTTTCTTCTACAAAAGTAAAAATATTGAGTAACATTCAAACTATAAGTAAAATTAAAGAAACTGTTTTTTTAGATAAAAACAAAACCGCCTCTGAAGAAGTAGAAAAAACAAGAAAAGAAGGGTTTGAGTTCACATTGACTAAGGATTATGAAGTTATTTTGTCGACTAAAACACAAACGAATAAATATAAATTCAACCCAATTACTAGAAGATACGATCCTAAAAAATAAAACTCCATACTTAATTTGGAAAAAGAGTGGCAAGCAATTGTTGCTCTTTTTTTATGCATGCATAGTATTTTTTTTTATATTTGATAAAAAATAATCTCATGAATAAAGCTAAATTAACAGAATTACTTTCTATTCATCATCCTATCATAATGGCTCCAATGTTTTTAGTTTCTAATACGAAAATGGTTATTGAGGGAATGAAAAGTGGAATTGCAGGCTGTATACCCGCTTTAAATTATAGAACTATAGATGAATTGAAAGCTGCTATCAAAGAATTGAAAGCTGCAAAAGTGGAAGGTGGTAGTTATGGTTTTAATTTGATTGTTAATAAATCTAACATTAAGTATAAGGAACAACTTCGTGTTTTGTGTGAAGAAGGTGTTGATTTTATCATCACTTCATTAGGAAGTCCTGAAGAAACCATTAAAGAAGCACATAAAGCAGGAATAAAAGTATTTTGCGATGTAACCGATTTACATTTTGCAAAAAAAGTAGAATCTTTTGGAGCAGATGCATTGATTGCTGTAAATAACCAAGCAGGAGGTCATAGAGGAGACCTTGATCCAGCAACTCTAATTAAACAATTAAATGAAAACACCTCATTACCTATTATTTCAGCTGGAGGTGTTGGTACAAAAGCTGATATTGATCAAATGTTAACTTATGGTGCCGTAGGTGTTTCTGTTGGAAGTCCATTTATTGCTTCAATCGAATCTAATGTTTCAAATGAATATAAACAAGCTTGTGTAGATTACAGTGCCAAAGACATTGTTATGACTGAGCGAATTTCTGGCACCCCTTGTACCGTGATTAATACACCATATGTTCAGAAAGTGGGTACCAAACAACCCTGGATTGAACGCCTCTTGAACAAAAATAAATCTTTAAAAAAATGGGTAAAAATGTTTCGTTTTTATATAGGTATGAAAGCCACTGAAAAAGCAGCTACCGAAGTAACTTACAAAACAGTTTGGGTAGCTGGACCAAGTATTGAACATACTAAAGCTATTTTACCAATTCAATCTATAGTTCAACAGTTAATCAAAAACTAAATAAAAATCGAGTCAATTATGTACTCGATTTTTATTACATTTAGCTGTTTAATTTATTTCATTTGGATTTTTTAATTTATTTCATATTATTAGCATTATTAGCTGAAATCGTAGGCACTGTAGGTGGATTTGGTTCTTCCATGTTATTTATTCCCATTGCTAGTTATTTTCTTGATTTTCATGTTGTTTTAGGAATTACGGCTCTTTATCATGTTTCTAGTAATTTATCTAAAATTTATTTTTTCAGAGAAGGATTTGATAAAAAAATTATTTTATCTATGGGAATAACTTCTGTGTTTTCAGTTTTGATTGGTGCCTATTTAAGTCAATTTATTTCTGGAACTCATTTAGAAGCTATTTTATCCGTATTTTTAATATCGCTTAGCGCTCTTTTATTAACTGTTCGTTCACTTACTATCAGACCTAATACTACTAATTCTGTTTTAGGCGGTCTTGTTTCTGGTTTTATTGCAGGAATTATTGGAACTGGTGGTGCTATTAGAGGAATGGTGCTTTCTTCTTACAACCTAAAACCTACGGTTTTTATTGCTACCTCTGCTATCATTGATTTTGGTATAGATCTTAGCAGAAGTATTGTTTATGCAGGAAATGGATTTATACATAAAGAGCATTTATATTTGATTCCTATTTTAATTGTAGTTAGTATTGTCGGGACATACATTGGCAAACAAATTGTAAACTTACTCACTGAAAAACAATTCAAAACTATTGTTCTAGTACTCATTTTAATGACAGGCATTTTCACAATACTTAAAAACAAAGCTCTATTTATGAGTATTTTTATTTGAGTTGTATAAACTTAATTCCTTAATGAATTGCCCGACTTACTTTATAAATTTTCCCTTTTTAAAGTTATCTGATTTTATAACTTTGCCTTTATCTGAAATGAGTAAAGCAGAATAATTTGGAAAATCTTTTAATAATTTAAGCCCTAAATCTACTCCTAAAACCATGATTGATGTGCTCAGTCCATTTGCTATTTCTGCACTTGGTCCAAAAACCGACACACTACAAAGTCCTGTCGTAGGCCAACCCGTTTTAGGATTAATAATGTGACTATAACGTATTCCATCAAACTCCACAAACTTTTCATAATTACCAGATGTCGTTACAGCCCAACGATATAATTTATAAATTCCAATAAAATCATTAGTATCAAAAGGATTAGTAATACCTATACTCCAATATTTTCCATTTTGTTGTTTACCCCAAGTTGTTAAATCTCCAGAAGCATTAATAATACCTGCCTTAACCCCTTTATTTTCTAAAAGAGACCGGGCTTTATCAGCGGCATATCCTTTACCAATAGAACCAAAACCTATTTTCATTCCTTCTCTTTTAAGAAAAATGGTTGATTGAACGGTATCAACTTCAATCCAATGATAATTTACTTTTTCTATCGATTTTTTTATAGTTTCATCACTAGGTTTGTCTGTCATTAAACCATCAAATTTCCAGATTTTATCCATAGCTACTATACTAATATCAAATGCCCCTTTAGTTTGTTCGGAAAATTTTAAGGCTGTTTGCGTCAGTCGGATAACTTCTTGATCTACTTTTACTGGTTTTTTGCCTGCATTTTTATTAATTTCAGAAACTTGTGTATGTGGTTGCCATTCAGAAATTAGATTCTCTATACGGTCGATTTCGTTTATCGCTTCGTCAATATACCTTTCAGCATTTATAGAATCAGTAGCAACTACTGTAATATCAAAACGGCTTCCCATCAAAGTTACCGCTCTGTGTCTTTGTACTTGAGCTGATCCCAAGTAGCAACTAATCAATAGTAAAAAAACAAAATACCTCATCAATAACAGTCTGTTAAAATTTGACCATTTGTTGTATAAAAATCAACGTCTTGTCCCAATTTATCATGACAGATTTGACTTAAAATAATTTTTATATCTTTCATCATTGTCAAGGAACCACAAATCATAATTACTCCATTATTATTTAGTGTTTTGACAATTAAATCTGATTGCCTTTCTATTAATTGTGTGACATACTCTCTGCTTCCTTCCCTTGATAAGGCCAACTGAAAACTTGTTAACTGCTTGGTTTCTAAAAATCTATACATTTGTTTTTCAAGGACAGCAACTAAATGTGTTTTTTGTTTAAAACCTGCGAAAACATGTAATTCTTGATTTTTACTTTGATTAATCATCCCAATAAAAGGTGCAATACCCGTTCCATTAGAAATTAAAATTGTCGGTCTTCTTGAGGGTAAATGGAACATTGGATTCTCTATTATTTTAGCTTCAATTTCAGCACCAAGTGTTAGCTTATTCAAAAATCCAGACCCTATACCATTTTGATGTAATTTCACAATTAATTGAATTGTATTATCTACTTTGCCAATAGAATATATCCGTTCTTCTTCCTGATTCCCTGGATATATAACCAATAAATCTCCTGATTGAAAAAAAGCTCTTTTTTGAGGTTTGAATTGAATAATAAACGTTTGACCTTCTGTTGCAATCTCTGACTTAGCGATTACCTTGAATCGCATCAGCCCTTTACTCGTTTGGGAATAATAAGCAGGCGTTTCACTAAGTTGAAAAGTACATTTCTGATTCCAAGCTTTGGTCCAAGTTACCAATTCAAGGTTAGACTTATCGTTAACGGTATGAAATGGTATAAAGGTATCATTCCATGTTTGCTTTTGAAGATTTACTTGAACTTCTTTAGCAAAAGCACAAAAATCAGGATAATTCTTAGAACCAAACCCAACTACTGCTGTCTTAATTCTTCCATTAATAACAACTTGTGAGAGAAGATTCAAAAAATTATTTGCATTTGAAGGAGCTTCACCTGTTCCATGAGTTGACGTAAAAAATATAAAATGAGTTGCATTAGGAAAACTTTCAAACCGATTCATTTCAGCAATAAAAACCTTCTCACCTGCTTTTACCCATTGCTTTTTTACCAAATTAGCAAATCCTAATGTGCTTCCGTTTTCAGAACCTACCCATAAAACAATTGTACTCTCTTCTTTGGAAAATGAATTTTGAATTTTATTTCGCATCCGCTTCCAAGACATGGTGAAACCAGAACTTATAAAATAAACGATACTCAATGCCGTAATTCCTAAAATTATAGCCCAAATTATATGTGTTCGACCAGTGTGTAAATCTAACATCAAAGTTTGGAGAAGTAATGTTTGAGGATATTCAACCTCACTCAAAATTTGACCATTGAATTGATTAATTAGCAATGACTTATCTTTCAATTTTAATTGATAATATTCTTCTACATCCTCGGTAAAAGGGAAAATTATTTTTTGTACGTCATTTAAATGTATTGTTTGAAAAGATTTAAATTGTTCAATATTTATAACCTTAGGAATTTCACCGCCTAAATTTATTTTAAGATGTTGTTCTTTAACCTCACCCCAACTATTTAGACGATACATCATCATCCATGACCCAGTTAATGCAATAACAAGCATAGGAACCAAAAAAAATCTCCCTAAAATAACATGCCAAAACGTCCAGCCTATTTCTTTTGGAATTCGAGTCAAAAATCTACGAAATCCATTTTGCCTTTGAGAAATCAATAACGCGCCTGTAATAGTAATTAAAAGCAACAAAAATGCGCTAATTCCCATTATAATTCTTCCTGTTTCATGCAAAAAAAGAGAACGATGTAATGAAGTAACCCATTGTATCCACTCACTTTTCTTTTGGGGTTTTCCTATGACACTACCAGTATTAGGATTTACATATGCTTCCACTTCATTTCCTTCTAAATCAAGCGCCTTGATGAGTACAAAACCATGAGTGTCTATCTCGAGTTCACTAATTTCTAAAAACTGTTTTTTTAGTGTTGGAATTACTTTCGCCAATGTTAGCAATTCATAGCTATCATGCTTTAAAGGCTTGAATTGTTGTTTTACTTCATCAACAGCTAAAATAATTCCTGTTATTGAAGCAATAAATATAAAAACAGCCGCTAAAGTAGCTAAAAGTAAATGTGCATATCGCCAAATTGACAAGGTCATGAATTATAATTACATTTTACTTAATTTAACAAAACGTATATACCCATTGCCTTCTACTTTATCCATAGCAGTGGTAGAATTTAATTCAATTTCAGCATCTGTAACATGGTATTTTTGATTCTCTACAGCAGATTCAAATCTAATTTTGTATCCTGAATTCCATTTACTATCCTCTATTTCGAAAATAGTTACACTACGATCACCACCTGCAACAGAAGCACCTGTTTTGGCATCTACTTTTTTCTTTTTGTTATAAAATTTAAACCACTCTTTTAAGTCCTTGTACCATTTTTTATCATCTCCCATGACATATAATGTTTTTTCATATTGTCCTTTTGGATTGATTAATGATACAACTATATAAGCACCTTCACCCACATAATTAGACATTTGCAACATGCATTTATACTTTGAAGTTTGAGCAGTTGCTTGATGAGTAAGTAAAATAAATACTGTACTTAGAACGATATATTTAATGTATTTTTTCATTTTATTTTAAAAAGTCGATATTCACCTCGTTTTGTATTAATACTTCATTTTCTTTAGCTAAATCATAAGCCGTTTCATCTAAATCTGTTTTAATAGATTTATTGGCGTTCAAAGATAAGAGGTATTTTAAAATAATGTCATCTTTTGCCACTAAAGCAGCTTTATGAAGTGCTGTAAGTCCTTCCGCATTTCTAGTATTAATATCTATACCTAGTCCTTCCAATTTTTTGATCAATTGTAAGTCATTTTTTGCTACTGCAATATGATACATAGTATTACCATCTTTAAATGGTCTATTCAAAACTAATCCATTGTCTTTCAATAACTTTATTTTATCTAAAAAATCATCATTTCCTCCTCTTGGTGCTTTAAAATTTTGTACCAAATGATAAGCTAAAGGTTGCCCTTCTTGATCTAAAACAGTAATATTTGCTCCATGTTTGAGTAGTGTAGAAATAACATCTATTGACCCTGACTTAACCGCTTGTGTTAAAGGAGTTTCTCCTTTTTTATTTGTACTATTTACCGATACTTTTTGCTCTAACAAATAGTTTACTAGAGCCAAGTCTCTTCCTGAAGCAGCATAATGCAATACCGTGTTACCATCACCATCTGCTGTTTGTAGGGCTACTCCTTTGTCTTTAAAATAAGTAATAATAGGTAATTGATTTTCTTTTTTGGCTAAAAAATGTAAAACCGACTCTTGATTTTTAGATAAAACAGTAGGTTTAATTTTCAATTCATCAACTAAATATTGAAAAATTTCAATAGAATTAGCACTTCTTCTTGTACCTTCTGCTGCAAAAAGCAAGGCATTTGCAGTAGGCTTAACTCCTTTGCCATACAACGTTTTTAAATTAGTAAGATTACCTGTTCTTGCTGCATAGTCAAAAAGTGTATTCCCTTCTTGATCTACGTCTTTAAAAGACAAACCTTTGGATATAAGATAATTAGTAATATGTAAATCTTTATCACTCCCTACAGCCAATAAAAGTAAATTAGCTCCGTTTTTATACTTCTTTTTTATATCTAGACCTGCTTTAAGATAGGCTTCAAACAAAGCTTGATTATTTTGTCCATTACCCAAAGCAAACACTAACGGGGTATTATTACTAGTATCTTCCCAATAAATATTTGCTCCTTTTTCAATTAAATATTCTACCAATTCTACATTACCTTTACTAGATGCCCAATGCAAGTAAATACGCCCATCATGGGTTACTTTATTAATTTCATTACCTTTCTGTTCAATTAGAAATTTGACTACATCATTGCTAGCACCATTATTGATTGCTAAAGTTACTGGATCAAAAGCAGAAGGATTTAATGCTGTAGGATCGTTCCCTTTCTCTATTTCTAATTTAACTGTGGACACATCCGGATTTTTTCTCCAAAAATTAGGATCTAGCAAAGAATTCAATTTTTGTGCCGATGATAGTGCCACAAATAAAAGCGAAGTAATAAGACTTATTTTTTTCATTATGCTTATTTTTATTTATATTAATTCTAAACAAGGCAAAGGTATTAATAAATTTCAGGTAAAAAAATGATTTAAAGTATTTTTTAAAACCAAATTAAAGTGTATTTTTAACGTACTAAAACATCTCAAAAATGGTAACAATTGAAAATTATTTAGATTCACATTATATACATAGAAGTAATTGGTTACGCGCAGCCGTTTTAGGAGCTAATGATGGTATTATTTCTATATCGAGTTTAGCTATTGGAGTAGCAGCAGCAAGTAGTACAAGAGAACCAATTATTTTGGCGGCAGTTGCTGGTTTAGTCGCTGGTGCCTTATCCATGGCCGCTGGTGAATATGTTTCTGTTAGTTCACAAACTGATACAGAAAAATCAGATATTGCTAGAGAACAGCAAGAATTATTAGAAAATCCAGAAGGTGAGTTACTAATTTTAGCTCAAATATACGAACGTCGAGGTTTAAAAAAAGAAACTGCTCTTCAAGTAGCAAAAGAATTAACTGAATATGATGCTCTAGGGACTCACATCCGTGATGAATTGGGGATTAACGAAATCTCTCAAGCCAATCCTATTCAGGCAGCACTAGCCTCCGGAGCAGCATTTACTGTTGGAGGATTACTTCCAATGCTGGTTACTTTATTTGCACCGGTAGAAAAAATGGAGTATTTCTTATATGGTTTTACTTTATTATCTCTCATCATTTTAGGAGGGTTATCAGCAAAAACAGGAGGAGCTAGTATTACAAAAGCTATTTTACGCGTTACTATTTGGGGAACTCTTGCTATGGGATTATCTGCCTTTGTTGGCAATTTATTTGGAGTAAAAGTTTAATTTTTTTATTTACTACATTTGCAGCACTGACTTCTGAGTTATGATAACTAGTTTAACCATTTTTCTTATTGTACTCAATGTGCTTTTACTACTTGCCTCCTACACTTTTTTTTCAAAGTGGCAAAAAGCAGAAGCTCGTAAACAATCTATGGAGCAAAATTATCATCATTTAGAAAACAAAATTAATTCTCTAAAACTTCAAAATTTAGAATCAAGATTAAATCCGCATTTATTTAAAAACACACTTAATTCTATTCAATCTCATGCGTATCAAACCTACCATGCTTTGGATAAAATGTCAAATGTCTTGGATTATATCTTATATGAAAGTCATAATAAATTAGTTACTCCTCAACAAGAAATTGAATTTGCTTTAAATTTAATTGAGATTTATAAAATCAAAATAAGTCCTTTATTTGAATTAAAGGTAAAAACAAAAATTGATGAATCTGATCACTTTTATAATCAAGAAGTTGTAGCTCCATTAATTACAATAGACTTAATAGAAAATGCATTTAAGCATGCAGACATTCAAAGTGCTGATGCGTTCATTAGTATAACTTTTGAATTTAAAAACAATACCTTATCTTTGGCAGTAGCCAATAAAATTTCACTGAAAACTCCTTTGAAAAAACAAAATAGTGGAATAGGAAGTGAAACTTTAGAAGAACGATTGAAAATCATTTATCAAGACACTTTTCAATTGGATCGCTATACTGAAAACGATAATTACTTTGCCCATTTAAAAATTAACTTACTTGAGTACAAAACTAAAATGCTTGTTACTAGATGATGAGTTACCTGGATTAACTTATCTTAAAATGCTTTGCGAACAAATAACAGATATAGAAGTTGTAAAAGCTTTTAACGACCCTGTTCTGTTATTAAACGAACAATCGTTTTTAGACTATGATTTTTGCATTATGGATATTGAAATGCCTAGTATGAATGGTTTACAAGTAGCCAATCTTTTAAATGGAAAACCTGTCATTTTTACAACAGCTTACAAAGAATATGCTGTAGAAGCTTTTGATTTAAATGCTATAGATTATGTACAAAAACCAATTAAAAAAGAGCGTTTGCAACAAGCCATTGACAAAGCAAAGCAACGAATTAGTACAAAAGACGAAAAAAATTATATTCAATTAAATACCGACAAAGGCAAAACTTTACTTTTCTTTGATACTATAGCTTATATTAAAACAGCCGCTACTGATAGTAGAGATAAAATTGCTATTTTAATGAATGGAGTTGAACTCGTACTAAAAAACATTTCTTTTGAAAAATTATTAGAACTTTTACCTTCTCAGGAATTCATTAGAATCAATAAACGCGAATTAATAGCACTTAAAATAGTACATGTATTTTCTTTCGATGAAATCACCTCAAATCTAAATTCAAAAAATGGAAATCCACTTCGTTTTCAACTAAGTGAAGTATATCGACCTGAATTTATGATTAGAATTAATAGCTAATCTATTTCATTACAAAATTTTTCTGTTTTATTACAATTGTTAGTTGATAACATACCTTAGCTTCTTTTAATAACACTTTTCTAATGAAATTTGGACCAACTATTAAAATGAAACTGCATGTTAAATTTCAAGAAAAGTTTATTTTATTTCCTGTTAATTAGTTTTTTTTCAGGAATTATGTATTGGTATCTAACCATTGGTGTAGCTCTTGAAAAAGGGCGTCATATTTTGACTACATCAACAGGAAAATCTCATTTTATGGAGTTCATTGACTCTATGATTCATAATTTAACTCATCCATTGGCAATTTTATTAGCACAAATAGTGACTATTATTTTAGTTGCTCGAGTTTTTGGATGGTTTTGTAAAAAAATAGGACAGCCTACAGTAATTGGAGAAATTCTAGCTGGAATTATTTTAGGTCCCTCTGTCATTGGTCTATATTTTCCTGAATTTACAGCGACACTTTTTCCTAGTGAATCGTTAGGTAACTTACAATTTCTAAGTCAAATTGGACTAATTTTATTCATGTTTGTTATTGGCATGGAGCTCGATTTAAATGTGTTAAAAAACAAAGCTCATGATGCTGTAGTGATTAGTCATGCTAGCATTATTATTCCCTTCACATTAGGCATTGGATTGGCATATTATATATACTTAAATTTTGCCCCTGAAGGTGTGAAATTTACATCATTCGGGCTTTTTCTTGGTATCGCAATGAGCATTACAGCATTTCCTGTTTTAGCTAGAATTGTCCAAGAGCGAGGGCTACAAAAAACCCGTCTAGGTACTATTGTTATTACTTGTGCTGCTGCAGATGATATAACTGCTTGGTGCATTTTAGCTGCTGTAATCGCTATTGTAAAAGCAGGGTCATTTACGAGTGCGCTCTACATTATTGCCTTAGCTGCTTTTTATGTTTTATTCATGATTAAAATTGTGAAACCTTTCTTAAAACGCGTAGGTGATCTACATAATTCTAGGGAAAAACTAAGCAAACCTATAGTTGCAATTTTCTTCTTGACTCTAATTATATCTGCTTACATGACTGAAGTAATAGGAATTCATGCTCTATTTGGAGCTTTTATGGCAGGTGCAATTATGCCTGAAAATATCTCATTTCGAAACATATTTATTGAAAAAGTAGAAGATGTTTCTTTAATCTTGTTACTTCCTTTATTTTTTGTTTTTACAGGATTACGAACCGAAATTGGCTTACTAAATGATCCTTATTTATGGAAAGTAACAGGTGGAATAATTCTAGTTGCGGTATCTGGAAAATTTATTGGTAGTGCATTAGCAGCAAAATTTGTTGGTCAAAGTTGGAAAGACAGTTTAGTTATAGGAGCTCTGATGAATACTAGAGGGCTAATGGAACTCGTTGTTCTTAACATTGGATACGACTTAGGTGTTTTGAGTCCGAAGATATTTGCAATGATGGTAATCATGGCGTTAGCTACAACCTTTATGACTGGACCTGCGTTAGATTTAATCAATTGGATTTTTAAAAGTAAAACAACTGAAGTGCCCCTAGAAATAAGTAATATTAGTAAATTTAAAATTTTAATTTCATTTGGTACTCCAACATTAGGAACTTCATTACTTCGATTAGCTAACGGATTAACCAAAAAAATGAATAATAATGCCGCCTTGACCGTAATGCATTTGGCACCAACTAATGAAATACACCAATATAATATTGAACAATATGAACAAGAAAACTTTGCTCCTATTGTTGAAGCCTCTGAGAACGCTAATCAAAAAATAACTACTTTATTTAAAGCTTCAAATGACATTGAAGGGGACATTTCAGAAGTAGCTAATAAAGGAGACTATGACTTATTATTAATTGGTGTTGGTCAATCCATTTTTGATGGGAGTCTTTTGGGTAAAATTTTAGGATTTACCACACGAATTATTAACCCTGAAAAACTATTAAATCAGGTTACAGGCAAAGAAAACTTATTTGAAAATGGTCCATTTGATGATCGCACACAAGACATTGTCTCTAAAAGTAAAATACCTGTTGGAATACTAGTAGATAAATCTTTTAGCAAAACAGATGCAATTTACATCCCTATTTTCAATCAAGAAGATGTTTTTTTGTTAGACTTTGCCCAAAAATTTATAAAAAATGATGATGCACAAGTTATCATCCATGATATTGGAGGATTTATTAAGCAAAATGCACAAGTCAAAGAACAAATCCGTTCCATTGAACAAATGGCTCCTAATCATATTGCTTTAATTCATGAAAAAGTCATGGATAAAAACTTTTTAAAAAAACAAGATTTAATGTTAATTGGAATTGACAGTTGGAAAAAGGTATTAGACTCTAAAAGTCTTTGGCTTTCTGATATCCCTTCAACACTAATTCTTAAAAATAATTAAAAAATTAAATCCCGATTGAATCGGGATTTAATTTTTATTTTCTAATAAAGGAACGAATCGAAACTCTCCAAATTCATGTTTTTCAAATTGCGTTTCATTCTTACGAATCAATAACGTCATGATTTGTTCTTTATCTCCCAATGGAATTACCAACCTACCTCCTATTTTTAATTGAGCCATTAAAGGTTGGGGAATGATTGGTGCACCCGCCGTAACAATTATACTGTCAAAAGGAGCAAATTGTGGCAAGCCTTTATAGCCATCTCCAAATGATAAATGTTTCGGACGAATATTTAATTTAGGAAGTAACAAGGACGTCGATTTAAACAATTCATTCTGACGTTCTACAGAATAAACTTTTGCACCCATGGTAACTAAAACAGCCGTTTGGTACCCGCTTCCTGTTCCAATTTCCAATACATTATCTCCTTTTTTTACTTCTAACAACTGACTTTGAAAAGCTACTGTATAAGGTTGAGAAATCGTTTGTCCCGCCCCAATAGGAAACGCTTTATCTTGATAAGCAAAATCTTCAAAACTCGAATTCAAAAATAAATGTCGAGGAATTTTTCTTATGGCTTCCAACACATTCACATCGGTAATACCCTTGTCTTGTAATTGTTTAACCAATTGATTTCTTAGTCCTTGATGTTTATTTGTATCTTTCAATTTGCAGGCATTTTTAGTTTGGTAAAATTAAAGCTTAATAAACAAAATCCAAGTACGATTTTCTAAAAACTTTTAAAGTTTTACACTTCAAACTTTCAACTTTAATTGTATTTTTGTTCAAATTAATTTTTATATGCTGAAAGTTGGTGTTTTAGGTGCAGGTCACTTAGGAAAAATACATTTACGATTATTAAATCAATCTGAAAAATATGAATTAGTTGGCTTTTTTGATCCCTTTGAAGAAAATGCCCTAAAAGTTGCTGCTGAGTTTGGTTACACTAAATTCGATTCGATGGAGGCTTTGATTGCAGCTGTTGATGTCGTTGATATTGTAACACCTACTTTGCAACATTTTGAATGTGCCAAATTAGCTATTGAAGCTGGTAAACATATTTTTATTGAAAAACCAATTGCCAATACAGTTGAGGAAGCTGAAGCAATTATAGCCTTAGCAAATAAACATGGTGTAAAAGGACAAGTAGGTCATGTAGAGCGATTCAATCCTGCATTTACTGCCGTTAAGGATAAAATTAAAAATCCAATGTTTATTGAAACCCATCGTTTGGCTGAATTTAATCCAAGAGGAACCGATGTACCTGTGGTATTGGATTTAATGATTCACGATATCGATGCTATTTTGAGTGTGGTGCGTTCGAAAGTGAAATCGGTAAATGCGAGCAGTGTTGCCGTAATTTCAGATTCCCCTGATATTACCAATGCCCGTATCGAATTTGAAAACGGCTGTGTGGCCAACATTACATCCAGTCGAATTTCAATGAAAAACATGAGAAAATCTCGTTTCTTTCAAAAAGACGCCTACATTTCTGTAGATTATTTAGATAAAATATGTGAAGTTGTTCGAATGAAAGACGCCCCTGAAGTTCCGGGTGATTTTGATATGATTTTACAAAATGCAGAAGGAATAAAAAAACAAATCTATTTTGATAATCCAAATGTGAATCCAAACAACGCTATTTTAGATGAATTGGAAACTTTTGCAAACGCCATCCAAACGAATACATCACCTATTGTAACCTTAGAGGATGGAACAGAAGCGCTACGAGTAGCGTACATGATTATCGATTCAATGGAGAAATAAATATATAAAAACAAACACATAAACACGATATGAAAACAATCGCAGTAATTGGAGCTGGAACCATGGGAAATGGAATTGCGCACACTTTTGCACAATGTGGATTTCCAGTAAAATTAATTGATATTTCTGAAAAATCTTTAGAAAAAGGAATGGCAACTATTGCTACAAACTTAGACCGTATGGTTGCAAAAGGTAGCATAACAGAAGAAAACAAACATAAAACTATTGGCAACATTATTACCTACACAGACATTAAAGATGGCGTAGTTGGATGTGATTTAGTTATTGAAGCTGCCACTGAAAATGTACAATTAAAATTCAATATTTTTAAGCAATTAAGTGAAGTTTGCGACCATAATACGATTTTAGCAACCAATACTTCTTCAATTTCGATTACTCAAATTGCTGCAAATGTAGTTCATCCAGAGCGAGTAATTGGGATGCACTTTATGAATCCAGTGCCAATTATGAAATTAGTGGAAGTCATTAGAGGGTACAACACTTCTGATGAAGTAACTAAAATCATCATGGAATTATCTAGTAAATTAGGTAAAATACCAACCGAAGTAAACGACTATCCCGGATTTGTAGCAAACCGAATTTTAATGCCTATGATTAACGAAGCTATTGAAACACTTTACAACGGTGTTGGTGGCGTTTATGAAATTGATACAGTTATGAAATTAGGAATGGCGCATCCAATGGGTCCGTTACAATTAGCTGATTTTATTGGATTGGACGTATGTTTATCTATCTTAAACGTAATGTATGACGGCTTTAAAAATCCAAAGTATGCCCCATGTCCTTTATTAGTAAATATGGTTATGGCTGGTAAACTAGGGGTTAAATCTGGTGAAGGTTTCTACGATTACTCAGAAAGTAAAAAAGCTGAAAAAGTTTCAAAACAATTTTCGAAATAGCAAAAAACAACTCGTAATTAGTGATTAGTATGTTCTCTTACTAATCACTTTTTCTTATTCATTATCACTCATAATAAATGGCAAAAATCATTCCTTTTAAAGCGGTCCGACCAACAGCCGATAAAGTAGCATTAGTTACATGTAGAACTTATGATGATTACAGTTCAGCAGAGCTTGCCGCTTGGTTGAGTTTTAATCCGTATTCGTTTTTACATGTGATTAATCCGGCTTACGTGTATTCTCAAAAAATCACGTTGGACAAACGTTTTAAGGGTGTGGCCCATAAATATCAAGATTTTAAATCGGACGAAATATTAATTGAAGAAGATAAAGCGGTTTTTTATTTGTATGAAATTCAGTCCAAAAATCAAAAATTCACAGGTATTATTGCCGGTACTTCAGTGATAGATTACCAAAATAATGTGATAAAAAAACACGAAGATACGTTGCAATACCGTGTGGAATTGTTTAAAGATTATTTACATCAAACGCATTTTAATACTGAACCGGTTTTAATTACCTATCCAGACAGTACTGAAATCAATAGCTTTATTGCGTTACGTAAACAGAGTAAACCAATTTATGATTTTTCTACCACAAACAAAGAGCGACATATACTCTGGAAAATTGACACCCAAAGTGAAATCGATTGGTTAACCGAACATTTTGAAAAAATTCCGAATTTATACATTGCCGATGGGCATCATCGTTCGGCATCTGCTGAATTATTATTTCAAGAAGACCAACATCTTGGGAATCCAAATTTAAATTATTTCATGAGTTTTTTAATTGCAGAAAGTAATGTAAAAATTTATGAATTTAATCGGTTAATTCGCGATTTAAATGGCTTAAGTAAAGAAGTTTTTATTCAGAAATTAGCGGAAAATTTCATTATAAAAGTTAAAGACCAAGAACTTTGGAAACCCCAAAATAAATTTGAATTTGGCATGTATTTAGAGGGACGTTTTTATGCTTTATTTTATAAACATGAAAGCAATAGTGATACGAGTTTATTAGAAAATTTAGATGCACAAATTTTATATGATAAAGTATTGCATCCTTTATTAGGTATTGAAGATTTACGAAACGACGAACGAATTGATTATATTTCAGGAAAGCAATCGGTTTCTGTAATTAAAGATTTGATAGATGAAGGCGAATTTGAAGTTGGGTTTATGCTTTACCCTTCCGATATTAATGAAATCAAAACACTAGCTGACAATAATTTAATTATGCCTCCCAAATCAACTTATATCGAACCAAAATTCAGAAGTGGATTGGTAGTGTATGAGTTGTAATTTGCGATTTTAGATTTATGAAGATTTAAAGTAATCTTGTCATTCTGAACTTGTTTCAGAATCTCATAAAATTCATCAATGAAAAAGTTATTTCTACTTTTATTAATCACAACATTCTGTTTTTCTCAAGAAAAAGAATTAACTGTGTCTCAAATTGATAGTATTGCTAAAACTTCTAAAAACAAAATTCAATCGAGTGGAGTTATAGAAAAAAACAAAAAAACAATTGGCGGTTTCAATAGCACAGAGATTTTTTCTAATGATAAATTAGTTTATTCAACATACGAAGAAAACTACAATGATAAAAAGAGAAAATTAAATTATTTCTTCGAATTCTATTTTTTTAATGATAACCCAGTATTAATAAATATTTACATTATAAAAACGGATATTAAAACTAAAATTGAAGAAAAATTTGAAACTAATTTGAATGAAAATAAAATTCATTCTTTCAAAGAAATTGAAAATCCATTTTCAATAAAACTTAGAAACAAACTAAATTCTTTATTAATTGATTATCTGAACAATAAAAACACTAAATAATGTCAATAGCTCAAAACCTCAATAACATAAAATCCCAACTTCCGGAAGGTGTTACCTTAGTTGCCGTTTCTAAAACGAAACCAATTTCCGATTTAATGGAAGCCTATGAGGCGGGACAACGCGTGTTCGGCGAAAATTATGTACAAGAATTAGTCGACAAACACGAACAAATGCCTAATGATATTGAATGGCATTTCATCGGACATTTACAATCACGTAAAGCGAAATTAATTGTTCCATTTGTATGTCTCATTCATGGTGTGGATAGTTTGAAATTATTAGAAGAAATCAACAAACAAGCCCAAAAAAACAATCGAATTGTTGATTGTTTGCTTCAAGTGCATATTGCAGAAGAAGAAAGTAAATTTGGATTAGATGAACAAGAATTAGATGAGATTCTGAAACAAGTTCAGAATGACAATGAGAACTTTAAAAATATTCGAATCGTAGGTTTAATGGGAATGGCTACCTTCACTGATAATCTAAACCAGATTGAAAAAGAATTTAAACAGCTAAAAACGATTTTCGATAAATACAAACGAATTGATACGATTAACATTAAACTTCAATCGTTATCCATGGGTATGAGTGGCGATTATCAACTGGCCATTTCATGTGGAAGTACCATGGTTCGAATTGGAAGTAGTATCTTTGGAACAAGAAATTATCAATAACAATTTCAATAGCAATAGAATAACAAATTCAATAGTAAAAGCAATAGCAAAATAGAAATCATGAGAAATAACAATTTCAAACGCAATTGCAATTATAAATTGTACAATCATGGAAAATAAAAATCCTTTTGTTGATAAAATTTACAATTTTGAAGATCGATTGGTTCGATTTGCTGGTGAAAGCATCTTTTTTTCAAGAGATTTAGAAAAATCATTTGAGAATGAATATTATAAAAATCAATTAATTCGTTCTTCAGGAAGTGCTGCTCTAAATTTTGGTGAAGCACAAGGTACACTTACCGATAAAGATTTTATTTTCAAGTTAACTTTGGTTGTAAAAGAATTAAAAGAATCACGAAATTCATTAAAAATATTAGATTATATTAATGAAGGAAATGAAAAAAATAGAGCATATCTTTTAAATGAAACAGAGGAATTAATTGCAATTTCTTCTAAAATGATATTAAATAAAAAATAATTTTTCAATGACAATTACAATGGCAAAATTCAATTTTTAAAATTTAATATTGAAACTGATTTTTAATATTGATATTGCAATTGATTTTTGACATTGACTTTGAACATGTACGCTATACTCGACATAGAAACCACTGGTGGGCAATACAATCAAGAAGGTATTACCGAAATTGCTATTTATAAATTTGATGGCCATGATGTGGTAGATCAATTTATCAGTTTAGTAAATCCTGAAATACCTATTCAACCCTTTGTGGTAAAACTAACTGGTATTAATAATGCCATGTTACGAAGTGCGCCTAAGTTTTATGAAGTCGCTAAACGTATTATTGAAATTACTGAAGGTTGTGTAGTTGTTGCTCATAATGCTTCGTTTGATTACCGTATTTTACAAACAGAATTTCGTCGTTTGGGCTATGATTTCAAAAAACCTACCCTTTGCACGGTTGAATTATCTAAAAAAATAATCCCTGGATTACCCTCTTACAGTTTGGGCAAATTAGTACGCTCTTTGGGAATTCCAATGGCCGACAGACACCGTGCAAGTGGTGATGCTATGGCAACAGTAAAACTCTTTAAGATGTTGTTAGCTAAGGACGTTGAAAAAGAAATCGTAAAGAGTTTTGTTAAGACCGAAATCAAAGCCGGTATGTCGCCCAAATTATTAGATATTGTTGAAAATTTACCTTCCAAAACGGGGATTTACTACATTCATAATGAAAAAGGGGATTTAATTTATATTGGAAAAAGTAAAAATATTAAAAAAAGAGTCAACCAACATTTTACTGGAACTTCTTCTAAAAATAAAAAAATACAACGCGATGTTTTTGCGGTTACTTTTGAAGAAACAGGAAGTGAACTGATTGCGTTGTTAAAAGAAAGTGAAGAAATAAAAATAAACAAACCCGTTTACAATAGAGCACAACGAAAAAGTATATTTCAATGGGCACTTTATGCTTCGAAAGATGCCTTGGGTTATCTTCGATTAAGTGTTGAAAAAGCAGATGGTCGGAAAAAAGAACTGACTTCCTTCACCTCATTAATAGAAGGTAAAAATGCTTTATTCCGAATTACGGAAAAATACCAATTGTGTCAAAAACTAAATGGTTTGTATGAATCTAAAGCCGCTTGTTTTCAATACAAGATTAAAGAATGTAAAGGAGCCTGTGTTGAAAAAGAAAAGGTTGAAGATTATAATTGCAGAGTGGAAGAATTCATGAAAAACATGCAATTTGAAAACGACAATATGGTTATTGTTGATAAAGGCAGAAGTATTGAAGAACGAAGTGCAGTTTTGATAGAAAATGGGGTTTATAAAGGGTATTGTTTTTTCGATTTAAATTACCAAATAACCAATGTAGAAGTACTAAAGAATATTATAATTCCGATGCAAAGTAATCGCGATACTAAAACGATTATTCAGTTGTACTTAAGAAAAAATAAAGTATTACGTATTCAGAAGTTTTAATGCAAGCAAAAGCTAGAATTTGAAACAACATCTGAATCCTGAAACTAAATATCTGAAACTTGAAACCAGAAATTAAAAATTATCTTATAACCATCATTGGACCAACAGCTATTGGCAAAACAGCTTTAAGCATTACTTTGGCTCAACATTTTAGTTGTTCTATACTTTCTTGTGATAGCCGTCAATTTTTTAAAGAAATGAAAATTGGTACTGCAGTTCCTTCCGAAGAAGAATTAGCCGCTGCACCACATTATTTCATTCAAAACAAATCAATCTTTGAATCGTATTCTGTGGGTGATTTTGAGCAAGAAGCCTTGACAAAATTAGACGAATTATTTCAACAAAATAACATCCAAATCATGGTGGGTGGTTCCGGTTTATATGTCGATGCTGTTTTAAAAGGATTTGATGAATTTCCAGCTATTGCTGCTTCAGTTAGAGAAGAAATCAATCAAAAATACGAAGATTTAGGAATCGAATTTCTACAAGAAAAATTGAAAGAATTAGACCCAGCCTATTATCAAAAAATAACTATTGAGAATCCACAAACACTTCAAAATCCACAACGAATGAAACGTTTTGTAGAAGTTTGTATTGGTAGTGGTCTTCCCTATTCCAGTTTTATTGGTAAACGAACCAACAAACGTAATTTCACACCTATTATCATTGGTATAGAATCAGAAAGAGAAATAATGTATGACCGAATAAATCAACGTGTCGATTTAATGGTAGCTGATGGTTTGATTGAAGAAGTAAAAAACCTACTTCCTCATCAAAATTTAAATGCCTTACAAACAGTTGGATACAGAGAACTTTTTGATTATTTCGACCAAAAAACATCATTAAATGAAGCGATAGAACAAATAAAAATAAATACCCGTCGCTTTGCAAAACGTCAAATGACTTGGTTTAAACGAACAGAAAATACCACTTGGTTTGATTATCTTTGTGATCGAACAACTATCATTGACTATATAACTTCTAAATTAAAATAATGCCTATTTCTCCTAATTTCAGCTCCGTTTTTGAAGAAACTCACAAAGTTACTTTTCTAAATTGTCAATCCAACGGTTATTTAAAATTAACCGATTTGTGCAATTTTTTTCAATTAACTGCAGGCACACATGCTGAATTGGGTGGGATTAGTTATGCAGACATGCAAGAACATCATCAAGCTTGGGTACTTAGTAGAATGCGTGTTGAAATAACACAATTACCAAAATGGCAAGATGAAGTTGTGGTTAAAACTTGGATTAAATCGTTAGAAAATTCGCGTTCCATTCGATGTTTAGAAATGTACTTGAATGATGAAAAAATTGCAGGTTGTGAAACTTTTTGGGTGGTAATCAATACTAAAACACGTCGTCCTGAAAACTTAGCTTCACCTCACGAACATTTTGAAAAATATATGATTGATGCTACCAGTAGAGGTACAACAAAAGTAAATCTTGTTTTGAATACTGAAATTGTTGCAGAAAAAGTGGTTAAATTATCTGATATTGACATCATTAATCATGTAAATAATGTCAAATATCTAGAATGGTGTTTAGATACTCTAGAACCAGAAATCATTCTCAATCAAACAATTACTTCTTTTGACATCAATTTTTTACAAGAAATAAATTTATTAGACGTTGTTCAAATTCATTCGGGGAAAAAAGAAAAAAATATTGATTTCTCAATTACTAAAAATGATAAAATTTGTTATGCATTAGAACTTCATTTAAAGAATTAAATACAATTATAATTCTATTTTTTGAATAACCTCCAATACATAATCGTGCATCACTTGTTTGTAATCTAAATGCGTTACAAATCGAAGTTTACCTTGCCCCATATCACTAATAAATATATTTTTTTCTTTTAATTTATTCATAACTTGAGCAGTTGTAAATGGTTCTTTAACAGTAAAAATAACAATATTTGTTTCAACGAATTCTACTTTATTAACCCAAGATTTAGTCATAAGAACTTGTGCAATTTCTTTCGCTTTTTTATGATCTTCTTCTAATCTTGAAATATTATTTTGTAAGGCATACATACCCGCAGCCGCTAAATAACCCGACTGACGCATTCCACCGCCAAATATTTTTCGAATGCGAAGGGCACGTTTAATATCTTCTTTAGAACCAATTAAAACACTACCTACCGGTGCACCTAACCCTTTGGACAAACAAACGGATATTGTATCAAACAAGTCACCATAAATTTTTGGATGTTGCTTTTTAGCTACTAAGGCATTCCATAAACGAGCACCATCTAAATGATAACGCAATTTATGTTTTTGACACACGGCTTTAATTTTTACTAACTCGTCGTAATCATAACAAGCACCACCGCCTTTGTTCGTTGTATTTTCAATGGAAACCAAAGAAGATTTTGCTAAATGAATATTTTCTGAATCATTCACAGCTGCCTCCACTTGTTCAGCAGTTATCATTCCTCTATTTCCGTCTAATAAAGCAAAAGACACTCCACTATTAACCGCAGCGCCTCCTCCTTCGTATAAATAAATATGCGACCATTTATCACAAATTACTTCATCACCAGGTTGGGTATTTAATTTAATAGCTACTTGATTGGCCATAGTTCCCGATGGAAAAAACAAAGCGGCCTCTTTTCCAAATAAATCGGCTAAAGTTTCTTCTAACTCATTGACTGTTGGATCCTGTTTAAAAACATCATCACCTACTTTTGCATGAAACATATACTGCAACATTTCTGGTGTTGGCTTTGTAACTGTATCGCTAAATAAATTAATTTCCATAAATCGAATGAATAGAGTACTTTTGTGGCTGTAAAATTAAGAAAAAATGATAAACATTGAACAAATTAAGGTCATTAATGATCGCCTGGTTGCGTTAAGGAGGTATCTTTGACGTTGATGCCAAACTAATTGAGATAACCAACGAAGAGGAAAAAACTTTTGCACCAGACTTTTGGAATAATCCAAAGCAGGCTGAAATTATAGTAAAAAATCTTCGATCGAAGAAAAAATGGGTTGACGATTACAATAAGTGTGTTGATTTAGCTGAAGAATTGCAATTAACTTTTGAATTTTTCAAAGAAGGAGAAACTACTGAAGAGGAAGTTGATGCCATTTACAATTCAACAATTACTCACATTGAAGATATTGAATTTAGAAACATGCTTTCTGAAGAAGGTGATAATTTCAGTGCCGTACTTCAAATTACAGCTGGTGCGGGTGGCACTGAGAGTTGTGATTGGGCAAGTATGTTAATGCGTATGTATTTAATGTGGGCCGAAAAACAAGGATATAAAGTTAAAGAATTGAACTTTCAAGAAGGAGATGTTGCAGGTGTTAAAACCGTAACTTTAGAAATTGAAGGCGATTTTGCATTTGGTTACCTAAAAGGTGAAAATGGCGTACATCGATTGGTTCGTATTTCTCCGTTTGATAGTAATGCTAAACGTCATACATCCTTTGTTTCAGTCTATGTATATCCATTGGTAGACGACACCATTGAAATTGAGATTAATCCATCTGACATTGAAATAACTACAGCACGTTCTAGTGGGGCCGGTGGACAAAATGTAAATAAAGTAGAAACTAAGGTTCAATTATTCCATAAACCAACTGGAATTCAAATTCAATGTTCTGAAACACGTTCACAACATGATAACCGTGAAAGAGCGATGCAGATGTTACGATCACAGTTATATGAAATTGAATTAAAGAAGAAAATGGAAATGCGTGCAGACATTGAAGCTAGTAAAATGAAAATTGAGTGGGGATCACAAATTAGAAACTATGTCTTACATCCCTATAAATTAATTAAAGATGTTCGAACTGGTTTTGAATCAACTGATACGGATAGTGTATTAAATGGAGAATTAGACGGCTTTTTAAAATCCTACTTAATGATGATGGGACAAAAAGAAGAAGAATAAAAAAAGTACTTAAT
>NZ_JAGKWP010000035.1 GCF_021151785.1 Flavobacterium sp. | reverse complement strand
ATCCTATCATTTTTTAATAAATTATTTGTATTCGTGATTTTTTCAACACGCTTGCTACCAACTTGTTTATATGCTCAGTTTTTTGCTTTTTTGTTGAGCAAAGCTAACTGTTATTAGGTAGCTATGCTCAACTACTATTGCGTATTATTTTTTATAAATCATCAAATGGACTTTTAATTTGCTGAATGTTTTTAGTACTCACGTGCGTATAAATTTCAGTTGTTTTACTGCTATTATGTCCTAATAATTCTTGTATGTATCTTAAATCTGTGCCACTTTCTAACAAGTGGGTGGCATAGCTATGTCTGAGCCAATGCAATGTTACAGGTTTATTAATTTTGGCTAATCTAACACTTTTTTTTAATACTTCTTCTAAACTTCTAGTAGAATATTGCGTATTTTTTTGTTGTCCTTCAAAAAGATACGTTTTTGGACTGTATTCCTTATAATAAATCCTTAATAATTCTAATATTTTAGAAGATAATGGAGTAATTCTATCTTTTTTACCTTTGGATTGTCTAATAATTACAACGTTTCTTTTAGAATCTATATCATTGGGTTTTAAATTTAATAATTCACTTCTTCTTAGTCCGCAACTGTAAATCATTGAAAGCATTACTTTGTGTTTTAAATTAGTATGCGCAGAAAGAATTGCTTTCACTTCATCCTTACTCAAAACATTTGGTAATACCTTTTCTCGTTTAGGACGATGTATTTTATTTATTTCAATCGATGTTTCTTTTACTATCTTAAAGAAAAGCTTAATAGCATTTACTATTTGATTTTGGTAAGAAGATGAAAATTTATTTTTCAGTATAAAATCGTTATTATAAGCAATAACATCTTCGTTAGTAATGTCTTTTACAGCTTTGGTATTGCAAAAAGTTAAAAACGATTTTAATGCCTCACTGTAAGTGTTTATTGTGTTTAGGCTATATCGTTTTGATAAAAGGTAACGCTTAAAGGTTTCAATGCTTGCTATTCCCTCAGTATTAGGAACTAAAGTATGCGCTAAAGGCAATTTAAAATGCAATCGATTGCCTTCCGTATCAGGCAAATGCCAATATTTGTTTGAAGCACTCCAGCGAGCATCTTCAAAAGTTTTAATACGTGTAATTAATGTGGTGTTTTTTTCAAAGTAAACAGCAATTCTTGGCGTTCCTTTGTGTAGGATGGTTTTGGCTTTGTAATTCATAATGATTGGTTTATATAACACGAAAATAGAAAATAATCTTTTAAACGCTTGAAAAAAAAAGTGCTTTTCATTTTACTTTTTTATGTTTTCGAACGTACAGTAAAATCAAGTGCTCAAGACACTAAAATAAATTGCCCTAGGGAAATTAAACAATTCCCCTAGGGAAAATGACTAATTCCCCTAGGGGAATTAGTCATTTGCTGTACAGCAATTGATTTTGTAAAACAGATAAATGGAAATAGAAGACCTAGCAAAAGAAAAAAAATCCTTATGCTCCATTTTTAAATAAAAGAAAGGGTTGGGGCTCCGTTGTTGGTTTTAGGTCAAAAAGGTATTGTTAGCTTCTGTCACTTCAGCAGTTGCTAATAAAGGTGAGGGTGTTTACTTTTTGTAAAAATGAAAATAGGTCTTTTAGGCAATTCAAGGTAATATAAGGACAGGCTAAGCATTGTCACTTGCATACCATTCAGCAAATGAAGTTTCTGTTTCTTGCAGTCTTAAAGAATGTAAACGAATAGACTCGGGTAATCGGGCCGATATTTTAGCAGCAAAGTCGATTACCATATTTTCACTTGTAGGTTGGTAGTCCACTAAAATAACATGATGGCCACGGTCTTGCAATGCCATGGCTAATTCTACATGAGGCGTGTTTTTATTAAAAACGGTGGCATGGTCAAACACATCCACAATTTCTTCTTTCACAATTTTTTTTAAATCGCCAAAATCAATTACCATACCTAACTTTACATTGGAAACATCTGTAATAGGGGTACCTATTACGGTTACAGATAATTTATAGCTGTGTCCGTGTACGTTTTTACATTTTCCGTCGTAGCCAAACAAAGCATGACCGGTTTCAAAGTTGAACTGTTTGGTGATTCTAATGTTACTCATTTTTTCTTGTAATTGAATTGCAAAAATAGGAAATAATTTAGCTCTAATTTCATTTATCTTTGCATTAAAATTTAGAAATCGCTCATGGAACGCAACGAGACTTTTGAAAGGATTATTGATGGTATTGTTCAGGAACAGTATGTCGTAATGGATAATTTTTTTTCTGCCGAGGAAGTAACTGTTCTTAAAAATGGTTTGTTGGAAGTACAAGCCCAACAGGCATTTAAAAAGTCGGCAATAGGGAATCGTGCAGATGAGAAGATTATTGAAGCTATTCGTGGCGATTATATTTTTTGGTTAGACGAGCAAACGGTGACACCTGCCTCTGCGTTATTTTTTAAAAAAGTAAATGAGCTGGTGGCTTATCTCAATGCAACTTGTTTTTTAGGAATTGCAGAAAAAGAATTTCACTATGCTCTTTATCCTGAAGGCACGTTTTATAAGCGTCATTTAGATGTTTTTCAAAACGATCAACGCAGAAGATTGTCGCTTGTTTGTTATTTGAATGATGAAAATTGGTTGCCTGAATATGGCGGTGAATTGGTCATTTATAAAGCTTCGGGCGATGTAACTGTATATCCTGAGCGTGGTAGGGTGGTGATTTTTGATAGTCAAACGTTAGAGCACGAAGTTAAACCCGTTCACCAAAAAAGATACAGTATTACAGGTTGGTTAAAAACCAGATAGGAGCACCTGTTGTTCATTCCATAGGATAATGAGTCCCGTCTTCCGTTTTATCTTTTGGAGTGGCTTAGGTGTTCAAAGCCACTCCAAAAGGATGTCACTTCAACCGGGGCTATAAGTCCCGTTTATTTTCCAAGAAGCGGTTTATTTTTTAAACTTTGCTAAGGCATTTTTGGTAAAATCAGACAAAACTAAGGTGCCTGAAATTGCTGCACGGTCATATAGTAAAGTAGACCAATGATCGGTATTTTGCCACAATACTTTTTTCATTTCTTTTAACGCTTCAGGATGATAACTTGCTAGTTGCGTGGTAAAAGCTTGGGTGCATTCATCTAAGGCCTCGTTTGTAGCTACTAATTGCGCATACAATCCCTTTTCAAATGCCCATTGTGCTGTTTTCCAATTGCTCGCATCAAGAGTCAGTTCGGCCATAGCTGTGGCACCTATTTTTCTACTTACGGCAGGTTCAATTACAAAAGGACCTATTCCAATGGTTAGTTCAGATAATTTAATGTCTGCTTTTGTGGTACCCAGTGCATAGTCTGCTGCTGCTACAATACCAACACCACCACCCACGGCTTTACCTTGAACCTTGGCTACAATCAATTTGGAACAACTGCGCATAGCATTGATAACGTTAGCAAAACCAGAGAAGAATTTTTTACCCGTTTCTAAGTCTTCTATGGCTACTAATTCATCAAAAGAGGCTCCAGCGCAAAAGGAATTGCCTTCGCTTTGCAACAAGATTAGGGTTACAGCTTCATTTTGGTCAAGGGCTTCGATAGCCTCAACTAGTTTCTGTAGTTGAACTCCCGGAAAGGAATTGCCTGCAGGATGAAAAAAAGTTATGGTTCCAATATTGTGGTTTAATTCTGTTTTTACAAAAGCTTCCATTGTTATCTTTTTAAACTAAAATGTGATCTAAATTCTTTGGTTTCGCCGTTTTGTTTGTATTCAATTCTAAACCAATAATCGGTCGAAGGCATTGGCGTGCCGTTGTAGATGCCGTCCCAACCATTGGTTTTGTAGGGGTTGATTTCTTTAAGCAATTTGCCATAACGATCAAAAATATAAATCTTGGCTTCAAATTCTGGTGTTAAACCAATAATATTCCAAGTGTCGTTATAACCATCTCCGTTAGGAGTAAAATAGTTCGGGTAAGAAATGGTTCGAATGGCATTTGAACTAATTTGTCCACATTCGTTTTTGTCTCTTACATAAATAGTATACGTTCCGTTTTCTAAGTTGTTAAACACAGGACTGTTTTGCCATTCTATATTGTCTAGGCTGTATTCATAATTTCCAAAACCACCTGAGGTTATGGCCTGAATACTAGAAAGCCCAGGTGCAAAAAGTTCATTGTTTAAAATTGCAGTTACGGCTACTGGCGGAGATGAAATAAGGACTTGAATTTGGTCTTGCTTAGTACAACCAGTAACGGTATTGGTTACAACTACACTATACACGCCTGGTTGGGTAATATTATAAATAGCAGGGTTGGTATTTGTGTTAGCCGGAGTCCATGTATAGGAATAATTTCCTTGGGTTGTAGGGGTAGCATCTACAGGAAGAATTCCAGCGCCATTGATTGGGTTTACACAAAGTATTTTACGTGTAGGTAAATCAAAATTAGGAAGTGGATTAACTGTTAACGTCACATAAGGCCCTAATCCTATACAATCATTATTTAAACTACTATCGATTCTCACCCAAATGGTTTGCGAATGAGGGATGGTGTTTCTAAAATTAGCTAGTGTAGTAATGGCATTTGTTTCTGCTAAGGCATTGGCTTGTGAAGTGTAATAGGTTACGGTTAAATTTTGATTTCCAGGGAATAAATTTAAAATAGCTGTTGTGGCAGGGTTTAGATTAAAATAATCTATTCCGTCAAAATCTGGATCACTTAGACTAATAAATTCATCACATTCATTTAACGGAAATTGGAACCCAGCAGGCACCTGTGTGGTCGATACTATTAAGTTGACTTTAGCTGTTCGGTAACATCCAAATTCATTAGTAACTCTAGCCCAAACGACACCATTATTCGCTGAATTATATACCGTTGTATTGGTAATTGGATTTGTGTTGTTTTCTGCTTCCGTTTGTGTAGTATAATAGGAGAAGGTTAAGTTGTTTTGTGTTGCAAGTAAACCATTGGCTTCCGTTAGATTGAAATCAGTGATAGCATCTGTATCGTCATCACATTGAGTTAAAGTTATGGTATTTGAAACTACAGGTTTTGGATTAACTTTTACTTCAAATGAAGTAACACTATAACAGCCAGTAGCCGTATTGGTTAAACGCACATGAATGGTGTTATTTCCACCATAGTATGTAGTAATGCTTCCTGTATTAGCTATTGCATCTGAAGCTGTTAAATGGTAGGTTACAGTAATGCCTGTTTGTCCATTTAGAGCTTCGGTGTTCTTCGTGTTTAAATTAAAGGTTACTTTCCCGTTTGTGTCGTCTCCATCTAAATTGTCGTCACATTGTTCTAAAGTTGTGATTGGACTAATACTAGGTAAAGGGTTATTTGTTATAGTAATGCTTGAAGATAATTCAGGACAAACACTATTAGCAGGTATCGTATAAGTGTAAGTTCCAGAAACATCTACAGCTGGATTAAACAAACTGGTACCACTAGCCAAAGCAGGAGACCAAATTCCTCCAGTAGTTACATTAGTACCTAGAAGAGTAAATAAGTCAAAGCTAGGGTCGTTGATGCATGTGTTTTTGGTGGTACTAGTTCCTGGATTTCCACCTTGAACTACAGTTACATTTGCTTTTACGGATATGGTTGTTAAGGAGGTGTTGCAGTTTTTAGTAAAGGTATAAATGTATTCTCCAGGTATATTTACGGCAGGATCAAAAATATTTCCGTTTAAAGGTGCACCGCCAGCAGGAACAGCCCATGTACCATTAGGCCCTGGGTTACCATCTATTGATTCAAAAAGGTCTTTTGTAGCCGAAGAACACACAGTAACATCGGTATCTGTTGGGGCACTACCAAATCCAGAATAATAACCGGCATAACCCGCTGCTCCACTGGCTCCAAATACTCCTACGGCTAATGGGCCTGTAGATACAACTCTTACATTACCTGAGTAACCAGAAATTCTATAAGTTACCCAATCTGTATTTCCTAAAACCGCTTCCGAAGTTGCTGGATTAATAGGGTTGCCATTTACGGTAATGGTTGAACTGCTATAAGTTAACACCATAAGGTCGGCACTATAATTGGTGTTTCCAATTGAATCAATCGCCGGAATGTAAACTGAATTTTGAAAAAAGCAACTCAATGGTGGAATGAAATTTAAGCCTGAAGTGGGAGAGGATGCTGCTCCACCAATTAATTGATAGGCAAAAACCGGCTTTGAAGAACGAATATATATGTTTTTACTATCAAGACCTTGGTAATAAGAATTAGGAATTAGGATGTAATCACCTGCATTCAAAGTAGCGATAGGCGTTGTATTTCCATTTACATAAATTTCTGTATTATCTTCATTAGCAATCAGTAATGGTCGTTCCATTTCAGGTAATCCATTCCCTTCAATAAAGATGTATTCCGTGCCAATTTGTGTGGCAGATACAATTTGATCCAAGGTGAAATCAGAACCATTATTGGTAACTCCTCCAGTTGCGTTACCCGTATTTACGGCAACAGGTTTATTAGCTACTAATGACGCGCCAATAAATCCTGTCCAATTCGCTGTATTATCTGTGTAACCACTAAAAACAATACTTTGTCCTTTGTTTAATGTAAATACTTGTGTGTCAGGACTAATAGGGCCGTTTAGTGTAACAAAATCTACGTTAGTATCATAATCCGAAAGTGTAATGGTGGTATTGTCTTGTGTAGCCATAACACTGGCTACAAAATTTCTAATATTAATCTCTCCTCCTTGTGGAGTACTACCTAATCTAAAGCTAGTACCTATACCTGGTTTTCCTTTAGATATTAAGGTTTCCGCATGATTTTGAGCACGCATCCTAAAACTAGCGTAAAAGTCTTTACTTCCTTCTAAGATTAGACCTTTATCTGAAACGACAACATTAAGATCTGTCTGGTCTAAAAACATAGAAGACGGTTGTCCGTTTCCTATTAAAATTACAGCAGGATTGGTCTGTGAAATAGTGAAAGGAGAGCCAGTAATTGGGGTTCCATCACCTGTTTTTACCGTAACCTGAAAAGGAACGGTTTCAGCGGTTGATAAGTAAAGGTAATGATCTTGAATCGCCGTATCGTCTCTTGAATGTAATGGTGGAATCCAATGTTTATTACTTAATTGACTAAAACTAACTAGACTTAAGAGTAGAGTGGTAATTATATAGACGTTTTTCATTTTAGAGTATTTACGCAAATGTAGTTTTTTTACCTCTGAAATTGAATGTTTGCTAATTAAATAAGCTGTTTTTAACATTTTTTTAAAAAAAAGCTCTCAGTTGTATTGTTCCTGTATGTATAGTTTTGCTTGTTTCGGATTTTCTGCCTTGATAATTGATAGCTACATCTAAGAATTGGGTAATATTTTTTTGTAGATTGAATGTCCAAGTCAAATTCTTCCCTGCTTGTAAACCTTCTAGTAGTTGAAAACCTACAGGCGAGTTTTGATTCCCTTGAAATTGATTGTCATAATAACTAAAATTACCACTGCTGGTTAATCCTTTTTCACTATTCCAAATAAAGGCTGTTCCCCATTGATTTTGTTTTAAATTTTCTTTTGTGCCAATGGTGTTTTCTTTTACACTATTTTTATAAAAAATTTCCCAGCTTGCATTTTTAGAGAATAAATAAGTGATTTTTGGATTCAACTCCCAAGATTGTATAGTGAAATTTCTTGTACTATAATTGTCGGATATACTTTTACTATTGGTTGTTGTTGTAATCGCTTGGAATAGCCAATATTTTTTAACTAGATGTGCGTATTGCAATTGATGTGATTTTAACTGGTTTTCTTGACTTCCAAAATTCAATAAATTTTTAACAGAATTAGTGGTGAAGTTGTAAGTAACTGAATGCCGTTGTTTACCTTTATTGTAAAACAAATTGTTTCTAAAAGATTGATTTAATCCGATTAATTCGTTTTCATTATAGGTGAATGGATTCCATTCGAAATGATTAGACGATCGTTTTATTTTTTTGTCAATAATAAATGAAGTTTGGTTGTAAAATTTAGAAAGCAGTTTTTTTAAACCGCTTGCATTTTGCCATACTGAACCATTAAAGGTTAACGTTTGACTCCATTTATTTTGATAGGTGCGCACAAATACTTGATTAGGTAAAAAGATTTTAACATATTTTGCTAAATCAGGAAAAGTAGCAATTTCAAATTCTTGTAATTCTTGAATATTATTGTTGTTGTAATCATTCCACATGTAAACTCCTCGGCCTGGTTCAACTTCCAAAAAAGTGAAATCTTGTTGCGCAATTGTTCCAGATGAAGTTTCGTAAAAGGTGTTGATTTGAAGCAATTGTCCAAAATAGGAATCGGTATAGTTCAATCTGCTGTTAATGGAAGGTTGGCTGGTTCTGCCGTCATTGAATTTTAAGTTTCTATAATTGATGAATAGACTTAAATTTTGATCGTCATTTTTTAAAATTTGCGATTTCAAATAGGAAGAAAAAGATTGGTTCACTCGTTTTAAAAGACCGTTTTGAAGACTATCGTTGTTTCGAATTAGATAGCCTATTTCCGTAAACACTTTTGTAGAATCGCCTCGACCTATGAAATGACCAAACTCAGTAAATCGTTGACTGATGTTCGTTAAACTTTGAGTGGTGGTGTTGAATTCTTTGTTGTTTTCATGACGAAAACTTCCACCAATGTAATTTTGTTTATAATGGTATTTTGTTACTGTTCGGTTTCTAAAAAAGTCAGAATCATTTAACTCTCCAGAACTTTTCATGTAACTTCCTTGGGTTTGAACTAGAACATTTTTATTCTTGACCAACGCTTGAAACACTTGTTTACTTCCTGAAAAATGATGTGCATAATCTAGTTTTTCAAATTGGTATTTTCCATTCACTAACCATTTTATACTGTCACTTTTATTTTTAAAGAAGTCAATCCCTCCAATGATGAGAGATTGATTGCCTGTAGGAGTTAACACATTCCAATCTCGATTGAACTCAATATTATACAAACGCTCGATAGGTTTGAAGTTTTCTTGAACATAATTCACGTTGGTAAAAGCATTGAAAGTGAATTGTGGTGTTTTAAATTGTTGCTTGGCATGGAGTTTAGTCGCTATTCCCTTATTGTTGTTGTCATCTAGGTTAGAATACAAGTTGAGGTCGTGGTTGCTAATTGCAATTTCACTTTCTAATGTTGTTTTTTCAGTAGGTTGATAGCTGCTTACTAGGGTTGCTACTTGAAGTTTTATAGGTGCAATAAGCTGAATAATAGGTTCGTAATTTCCTTGCGGAACGCCATTTACAGGTGCAATATATTCATAAATTTTGCCAATGGCATTAGAGCTGGCTAGGATGTAATTTCCTTGATTGTTTCCTACTAAAGAGAACTTAACTTGATATAAAATTTGTGTAGCATCTGTTGAAAACACAAATACTTCTGATCCACCAACAACCATTTTTCGGTATAAGATTTTGTTTTCAGAATAGGTGTCGACAAAAGCCGAAGAAGCTTGCATTAAAGAAGGGTCATCTCCTGCATTTTGCAAGACTTGTATTTGTTGTTCGGATAAGGATTGTTGTAAGGGTTGGTTTTTTACATCGCTTTCAGAATAAACATAGGCGCCAATTTTAAATCGTTCTCTATCATGTTGAACGCCGCCATAGGTTAAAAAGCGAGTGAAATTTCGATCAGAATATTGATATTCAATAACAATTCGCATTTCAGAAGTGATTGGTTTGGTTGCATTAAAAATGATTTCTCCTGCATTATAATCAATGATGTAATCTTTGTTTTCGCCACGCTCTTGTAAAATTCCGTTGATAAATACACGTTCTGACCCTGAAATGACTAGTACATACAATTCACCATTGGATCCACGAAGTTTGTATGGGCCTTGATTCCCTTCTTGACCAACGAAATTACTTTTAGCATATTGTCCTCTAACTAAAGAAGCCGCGGCGAAAATATTGGTTTTATGATTGGTGTTGCCCCAATTGATGGTTGTATTTAAACCTTGTACTTTTTTATTGAAATTTAAAAAAGAAGTGGTTCTATTTTCAAGAAATAAATCACCGGCGCGAATATTCCAATTTTTGGAAGCTAGTTCAATAAATATTTGGTCGAATTCATCTAATTTTTGAGAATAGCCACCCTCTTGTAGCGGAATATTTCGATCTTGTATAGAAGCCCTCAGAGTTACTTGATCGGATAACTTTCCCGAAACTTGTAAATCGAGATTAGAATTTAGAACTGTATTTTGATTATTACCTACGGTTACTGCTCGAGAAATACTTCCATTAGTTTGCAATCCGTTGAATAATGTTGAGGTTTTTTTGTTCGATTTATCCTGAAAAGAGATGAGTTGCCCCGCTTCATTGGGTACAATTTTTTTAGGATCGTAAATGGAATAGGTTTTAGTTAAAAAATGAGGTAAACGCTGATAGGCTATGATAATAGTATCGGTAATTTCTTTTTTAAAGGTTATTTTTTTAGAAACCGCATCAAAAGCATAAAAACTGGTGTCTAAAACTTGCTTTTTAGTTTGTATTTGTAAAGTGTTTGGATTGATAGCCGTTGTGTCGAGAACAATTCCTAAACGAGAATAAATTACTTTCTTTTGCTGGTAAGTTGTTAGTTCTTCTTGACCCCAAGTCGTCGAGAAAAAAAATAAAGAAAACAAAAGAAGCAGCGATTTATACATGTTTCAAAAATAGTGATAAATGTATAAACGAGGAAATGTGCAGTTTTGTTTTATGTTTAAGAGATAATTTAAAGAATCATCTCTTCATATTTCAAAATAGTTTCATAACCTTTATTTTTGAAATAAGAAGTTGGGTTTTCTTCCGAAACAACTAACACAAAATCGCCGCCCCAAGCGCCAAGACTTTTTATGGTGCCTTTAAAATCGGGAAACAAACGTTCTTTAACTGTGGGTAATTCTAAAATAGTGCTCAAAATAATTTCGTGTTTTTCTAATAGTTGGGCGGCGTGTTCCATCTCATTACTTACTAATAAATCTTGAGTGATGGCATTTATTTTTTCTGTTTCCTTTTGTAAAAACGCTTGCTTATTCATGTAATGTTGAATGGCATGACGACTGTTTTGCTTTTGGTTTAAATAAACAAAGTAGAGTTGTTCTTTATATTTGGGATCAAACGAAACGATTTGTACATGAGGTAATTCGTTTTCTAACTGGTAAAGTATAGCCGTATCATTTTGTGCACACGCAATATCATATCCGCTGCCGCCAAAACTTTCACGTAATAATTGAAAAGCATCAATTTGTAACCATTGAGCAATGTTGTTAATTAAGGTAGAGGAAGTGCCTAACCCCCAATTTCTCGGAAAAGTTAATTCTGTTTGTATAGTATAACCTTGGTTTTCTAAGAACGTTGGATTTTGTTTGAAAGCATAATGCAAAATATGAATTAACGTTTGTTTAATGGGGTCTTCTTCGAAATTTATTTTTTGTTTGATGTCAGTAAATGCCAATTGTGTTTCAAACCAACAACTCCCGTCTTGATCAAAACTTTGCCAAATTATGGTCTGCTGTTCTAATGGTGATATGTGTAGTAATTGCCCAAATTTAGTAGGTAATGCTAACGCATGAGCGCCATTCAAAACAAGGTATTCACCTGTAATTAAAAGTTTGCCGTTAGAATAGAAGGATCGTTTGTTTGACATAAAAAAGGAAAATTAGCTTAATTTTTTCAATGTGATTTTCGTTTATCCTTTTCTCAAGTTTTCTAGATAATCTACAACTAAATTGTGCGAAACGGTTTGATCTGCAAAATAAGCAATTACTTTTTCTTTCTCTTCCTTGGTCGCTTTATGTTGATTCAAAATATTATTCAAGTGCATTTTCATGTGTCCTTGTTGGATACCGGAGGTAGTTAAGGAACGCAACGCGGCAAAATTTTGTGCTAAACCTGCCACAGCAATAACTTCCATTAATTCTTGAGCTGATGGATTGCCTAACATTTCTAATGAAAACTTTACTAAAGGATGTAAGCTTGTTAATCCCCCTACGGTTCCTAAGGCTAAGGGAACATCTAACCAAAAAGTAAAGATTCCGTTTTCAACTTTAGCATGAGATAAACTAGCATATTTTCCATTTCTACTAGCATAAGCATGAATACTCGCTTCTACCGCTCTAAAGTCGTTGCCTGTGGCAATAACAACGGCATCAATTCCATTCATAATGCCTTTGTTGTGTGTAACTGCACGATAAGGTTCAATCTCTGCAATTTTAACAGCAGTCACAAATTTTTCGGCGAATAATTCAGGAGAAATGTTTTTATCTTCATTCAAATCAGCTACTGGACAAGAAACCTCTGCTCTCACTACACAATTTGGAACAAAATTGCTCAAAATACTCATGATTATCAAAATGTCACTTTCTTCTGTAGTAAAAGCTTTAAATGAAGTAGCGTTGGCTTTGAATGTTTTAGCAAATTGTTCTAAACACGAATTAATGAAATTCGCTCCCATACTGTCTTTCGTTTCAAAAGTAGCATGAATCTGATAATAGTTTTCTAGTTCAGATGTTTTATCAACTAGAGATAAGGAAGTGATTCCTCCGCCCCTTTTTTGCATGTTTTTAGTAATTCCTTCTGTGTCAGATAAAAGAGTGGGTTTGATAAAATTAAAATAGTCTTTTAATTTGCTTTGATCACCTCGATATAGAAAATGAACTTGCCCAATTTTTTCTGTGCCTAAAATAGTAGTTTTAAATCCACCACGAGCACCCCAAAATTTAGCCGATTTACTAGCCGCCGCTACTACTGAGCTTTCTTCTATAGCAAATGGAATGGTGTAGTTTTTACCATTGATAGAAAAATTTGGTGCTACACCCAAGGGTAAGTAAAAATTAGTTATCGTGTTTTCGATGAATTCATCGTGTAATTTTTGTATACTTTCTTCTGTATTCCAATATTGTAAAAGTGTCTTTTTTGCTTCCTTTGGATTTGAAAAATAAGTTGATGTAATCCAATCAATTTTTTCTTCTTTCGATAGTTTTGAAAACCCTAATTTATGTTGCATTTTTCTCTTTTTCTTAGTGAAAAGCAAAGGTAATAATTTTGAAATGAAACAAAAGCTAATGAGTATAACTAATTCAATTTTACAGCTGATTAGCGATTTTTTTTAGTCTTGGCTCTTTTCTAACATTGAAAATAGTTTTACAGCTGATAAGTTTTAAAAATTAAATTAACTGGTTGAATATGATGCTTGTTTGATAAAGTAAAGGTGCTGTTTTACAACTGTTTTAAGATTGAAGAACAAAAGAATGTATCAAAAATTATGGTTATTTCATATATTTTTACTAAAATTGGAGGTTTTTTTATCTAACTATTACATGAAATCGTCAATTAAAATCTTAGTATTATTTATTTTTTCTTCATGGAGTGTAGTAGCGCAGCAAGCTATTACATTAGAGGAAATTTGGTCAGGTGCATTTAGAACCAAAGGCATGGATGAACTAAATGCCATGAAAAACACAAATCAATATACCGTTCTGAATTTTAATAGAAGCTCAAGAACAACGCAAATTGATTTGTATGATTATGCAACATTAAATAAAGTAGCCACTTTAATTGATACTAAAAATCATCCAGAGCTTAAGTCAATTGATAGTTACACGTTCGATAAGCAAGAAAAAAAGATTTTGATCGCTACGCAGTCGAATCCTATTTTTAGACATTCTTTTACGGCAAATTATTTTGTTTATGACATCGCTGCTAAAAAGTTGCAAAAGTTTACGGATAAAGCCATTCAAGAGCCTACTTTTTCACCTGATGGGAATTCAGTTGCGTATGCTTTTGAGAATAATTTATACCTTACCAATTTGATTAGTGGAGTAACCACTCAAATGACTAAAGACGGAAAGAAAAATGCTATTATTAATGGTATTACAGACTGGGTATATGAAGAGGAATTTTCTTTTGTAAAAGCGTTTGATTGGAATGCAGATGGTACAAAAATTGCATTCATTCGTTTTGATGAAACTAATGTTCCAGAGTTTTCAATGGATATGTATAATGAAGGTTTGTATCCTACGCAAAACGTATTTAAATATCCTAAAGCAGGTGAAAAAAATGCAGAAGTTTCATTGCATGTTTTTGATATTAAAACGAATAACGTGTCTACTATTAATTTAGGCAATTATACAGATTTTTACATTCCTAGAATTAAATGGACAAACGATGCAGCTCTTCTAAGTGTTCAAGTTATAAATCGTCATCAAAATAATTTAGATTTACATTTTGTAGATGCGAATACAGGTAAAACTAAAGTGGTTTTAAATGAAAAAGATGCCGCTTATGTTGAGGTAACAGACCATTTAACCTTTTTGAAAGATAACAGTTTTATTTGGACTTCAGAAAAGGATGGATTCAACCACATATACCATTACGATAAAAATGGTAAATTGAAAAAACAAATTACAAAAGGAAACTGGGAGGTTACTGCCTATTATGGTTTTGACGAAAAAAACAAAACGATTTACTATCAATCAGTTGAAAATGGATCTATTAACCGTGATGTTTATGCTATAAATATTGACGGAAAGGGAAAAATAAGATTGAGTTCAAAAACAGGTACAAATGCAGCTACTTTTAGTCCAAATTTCCAATATTTTATTAATACGTTTTCAAGTGCTACAGCAGCGCCTTATTATTCTTTAAATGATTCTAAAACAGGGAAAGAAATTAAGAAAATTCAGTCTAATGAAGGCGTAGAAGAAAAGTTAGCAAAATACGGAGTAAGTCCAAAAGAATTTTTTGTATTAACTACAGAAAAAGGGCACAATTTGAATAGTTGGATGATTAAGCCAAAAGATTTTTCTGCTTCTAAAAAATACCCTGTTTTAATGTTCCAATATTCAGGTCCTGGATCACAGCAGGTGGCTAATACTTGGAATGGAACGAATGATTACTGGTATTTCATGTTGGCACAAAAAGGATATATTGTTGTTTGTGTAGACGGAAGAGGAACAGGTTTTAAAGGTGCCGGATTTAAGAAATGTACGTATAAAGAGTTAGGTAAGTATGAAGTAGAAGACCAAATTGATGCAGCTAAAGTGATTGGAAAATATGCGTATGTAGATGCTTCTAGAATCGGAATTTGGGGTTGGAGTTATGGAGGCTTTATGGCTTCTAATTGTATTTTCCAAGGAGCAGATGTGTTTAAAACAGCTATTGCAGTAGCACCAGTAACTTCTTGGAGGTATTATGATAGTATTTATACAGAGCGTTATATGCAAACACCACAAGAGAATGCAAGTGGGTATGATAATAACTCCCCCATTAACCATGTAAGTAAATTAAAAGGTAATTTCTTGTTAGTGCATGGAACAGCAGATGATAATGTTCATGTTCAAAATACGATGAAAATGATAGAGGCGTTAGTACAAGCCAATAAACAGTTTGATTGGGCTATTTATCCTGATAAAAATCACGGTATTTATGGGGGTAAAACTAGATTGCAATTGTATACGAAAATGACTAATTTCTTATTGGAAAAATTATAAAAACGAAAACTATTAACTAATCAATAAAACTAATTAAATGAGCGAAACAACAGCAAAACAAAGTCATCCTAAAGGTTTGTGGGTGTTATTTGGAACCGAAATGTGGGAGCGTTTCAATTTTTATGGAATGCGCGCTATTTTGACGCTTTTCATGGTAAATTCATTATTAATCAAAGAAGCAGATGCAGCTATTATTTATGGTGGATTTCTTGCCTTGTGTTATTTAACACCACTTTTGGGCGGGTTTATTTCAGATAAATATATTGGAAACCGATACAGTATCATGTTTGGTGGATCTTTAATGGCTATTGGTCAATTCTTATTGTTTATAAGTGCTTCTACTTTTGATTCAAGTATTGATAGTGCTAAATTATTTATGTGGATTGCTTTGTTTATTATCATTTTTGGAAACGGCTTCTTTAAACCAAATATTTCATCAATGGTGGGTAGTTTATATCCAAAACAAGATAAAGATAAATTAGACTCTGCTTTCACTATTTTCTATATGGGAATTAATATTGGGGCTTTTTTAGGTCAGTTTATTTGTCCTTATGTTGGGGATGTTAAAGATGCTACTACAGGAGTAAGAGATATTTTTGCTTTTAAATGGGGATTCTTAGCGGCTTCAATTGCAATGATTATTGGTACGGTAACTTTCTTCCTTTTAAAAAACAAATATGTGGTTACGCCTGAGGGAAGACCAATTGGAGGTTTGCCTAAAAATAATGTAAATGATGATTTTGAAGAAGGAGAATCACAAACCGCTAAATTCTCTTCTAAGTCAATTGGTATTGCAGGATTAATATTCGCAGTTTTATTCTTTGTATTTAGATATTTACTTGTGGGTGAATTTGGTTTTTCATCAGTTGAAATGGGTCAATTAATCAAAGGAATTATCTATCCTTTCATTTACTCTGCAGGAATAGCATTAGCCTATTTGATTTTAAGTTCTGCTGAAAATAATGTAGAGAGACAAAGAATTTGGGTAATTTATATCGTTTCGTTTTTTATTATTTTCTTTTGGGCTGCTTTTGAACAAGCAGGTTCGTCTTTAACATTTATTGCGGACAATCAAACAGATAGAAATATTTTTGGATGGAATATGCCTCCTTCAATGGTTCAAATATTTAATGGTATATTTGTAGTAATGATGGCATTGCCTTTTAGTTTATTATGGGATAAATTAAGAGCTCAAGGTAAAGAACCTGTATCACCCATGAAACAAGCTATTGGATTGGCATTAATTGCTGTAAGTTACTTTATTATAGCACACAACGTAAAAGATTTGGGTAACTCTGGATTATTAGCTATCAAATGGTTAATGTTGTTATATTTTATTCAAACATTAGGAGAATTGTGTTTGTCACCAATTGGGCTATCTTTGGTAGGTAAATTAGCGCCTAAACGTTTTGCTTCATTGTTATATGGGGTTTTCTTTATCTCAAATGCGGCAGGTTATGCGTTAGCGGGTTCATTAGGAGCAATTATTCCAGCTACTGGAGATAAATTCCAAAAAGCAGAAAAATTAGGCGTTAATTTGCAAGATGTGTTAGATAAAAAAGTTGCTTTATCTGCTGAACAAATTGCACTATTTGAAAAAGAACAGATTCCTACAGCAAATACTTCATTTGCAGGTTTTGAAATTCATAATTTATATGAATTCTTTATGGTATTTGTGGTGTTGTGTGGTATTGCAGCTATCATTCTAGCGTTGTTGTCGCCAAGACTTAAGAAAATGATGCACGGAATCAAATAAATGATTTTAAAATATTTTCATATCTTTCAAGCCTGAAACATTGTTTTCAGGCTTTTTTTAATTGATAAAATAGAATTTATATGTGGAAAAATCATCCTAAAGCCTTACCTTTTTTGTTTTTATCTGAAATGTGGGAACGTTTCGGGTATTATTTAATGATTGGAATTTTTACCCTATACCTTAAAGATGTAGAAACGGGGTTTGCCATGACTGAAAAAGAGGCCTCTGATTTATACGGTACTTTTATTGCGTTAGTGTTTCTAACACCTTTTATTGGGGGTTTAGTTGCCGATCGATATTGGGGCTATAAAAAGTCAATTATCATAGGTGGAATTTTGATGGGAATTGGTTATATGATGATGGGAATTCATGATAAGACCATTCTTTATTTGGCCATGACTTTAGTAATTGTTGGTAATGGATTCTTTAAACCCAATATTTCTACTTTATTAGGTAATTTCTATTCTGAAGATAAATATAAGGAACAAAAGGATGAAGGCTATAATATTTTCTACATGGGGATTAATGTTGGGGCTTTTATTTGTAATTTCTTTGGTGCCGTTTTTGAAAATTTATTTGGTTGGACAGCTGCTTTTATGGTGGCTGGAGTAGGCATGTTTATTGGTGTACTTGTCTTTGTTTTAGGAACGAAGCATTATGGGGATAAAACAGCTAAAAAAGGTACTCAACCAGGTGACATGCCGTTTTCTAAAATTGTACTTTTTATATTATTGCCATCAGTAATTTTTGGAATCATAGGATGGTTAATTAAAGGTGTAGCTTCAGATACGAATCCAGAAGCATTTATTTTTGGATCAGATAGTACAGATGCCTTTATTTTTGCTTGTATTCCGGTAGTATTGTTTTATTCTAGTTTATACTTCCGTGCTAAGACGGATGAAAAACGTCCTATTGGTGCCTTGTTAGCTATCTTTGCTGTAGTTATTCTGTTTTGGGCCGTATTTAAATTAAATGGTTCGGCATTAAACAATTGGGGCGATAAATACACGGATAGAGAAGTTTCAGGATTAGCTAAAGATATAACAGATAATATCAAGTTAACCAAGGAATTAGAATACAAGAAAGATTCTGTTGCGGTTTATGATAATGCATTTCGCATTCAAAAAGTAAATGGCGAGGTGGTAAAAGAGGTTAATTATCCTTTGTATTTTAGAAATGTAGCACCAGATAAATTACCAAAAGAAGGGACTAAAATTTCCGTTTGGGCTTCTAATTTAAGTCAATCTATTAATCCTTTCTGGGTTATTGTCTTGACACCGTTAGTTGTTGCTTTCTTTACTTTTTTAAGAAGTCGTAAAAAAGAGCCTTCAACGCCTACAAAAATTGCATTTGGATTATTAATTTCTGCCTTGTCTGTATTGGTGATGGTTTTGGCAGTTAAAGCAGGAAATAATGGCTCCGAAAAAGTGAGTGTATTATGGCTATTTGCTAATTATGGGGTTATCACTATTGGGGAATTATTGTTGTCACCAATGGGCTTATCTGTAGTTTCAAAATTGAGCCCCGTAAACATTACATCATTAATGATGGGAGGATGGTTCTTAGCAACGTCTATAGGAAATAAATTATCTGGAGTTTTAGCTTCAATGTGGGATAGTTATGATAATAAGGCTGATTTCTTTTGGGTAAATTTTGGTTTGTTGTTATTTGCTACCTTATTAATGTTTGCTTTATTGAAACAATTGAACACTGTAATGCGAGAGAGAGGAATTAACTAATGAAGCGAATGGTAACAACAGAGGAAATACAAAATTTTAAAGGGAAATACCCGAAACAATTGTGGTATTTGTTTTTTAGCGAAATGTGGGAACGCTTTTCTTTTTATGGCATGCGAGGTATGTTGGCTGTCTTTATGGTGAGTCAATTAGCAATGGATGAAAAAACAGCTAACTTACAATATGGCGCTACTCAGGCATGGGTATATGCATTTACCTTTATAGGTGGATTGTTTGCCGATAAGATTCTCGGTTTGCGAAAATCGTTATTTTGGGGAGGAATTTTGATGATTGTAGGAAGCGTTATTTTAGCATTAGACCCTAAAAATTTCTTTTTTATAGGAATAGGCTTTACCATTGTCGGAACTGGTTTTTTTAAACCTAATATTTCTTCAATGGTTGGTCAATTATATAAAGATAATGATGTTAGAAGAGATGCTGGCTTTTCTCTATTTTATGCAGGTGTTAATTTAGGTGCTTTGATTGGTGGATATATTTGTATAGCAGTAGCTAATGGTAATATGTGGTCGTCAGTTGTACCCGTAGATTTGCGTTGGAATTTTGCCTTTGGCTTTGCTGCAATAGTAATGCTAATTAGTTTGTTAACTTTTACGCAAACTCAAAAAAGTTTAGGAGAAATAGGGTTAAGTCCATTAGCGCATTTAGAAAATTCTAAACGAAAAACATTTGAGGTACTAACTTTTATTGGTTCATTGGCTATATTGCCTGTAATTATCTTAATGGTAGAAAATACAGTTTATACAGATTGGTTTATGTATTGTATTGGTCCAGCAGCATTACTTTATATTTTATATGAAATGCGTCAGTTTTCAAGTTCTGAAAATAAAAAGCTAATAGCAGCTGTTGTATTCATGTTGTTTTCGGTTATCTTTTGGGCTTTCTTTGAACAAAGTGGAGGTTCTTTAAGTCTGTTTGCAGCAAATAATTTAAATAATACGGTTTTAGGAATTACGTTAGATCCCAATGGAGTGAATAACTCTGCTAATTCACTTTTTGTAATTATTTTTGCTGCTTTAGTTGGTGTAGTGTGGGTTTGGATGGCAAAAAAGAAAATGGAACCTAATACGGTAGTGAAATTTGGATTAGCTTTTTTATTTTTAGCTGGTGGTTTTTGGATTTTTTATTATACTCAGTTTTTTGCTGACGCCTCTGGTAAAACATCATTAGATTTGTTTACATTTGGATGGTTTGTTATTACTTTTGGTGAGTTATGTTTGTCACCGATTGGCATGAGTGCTATGACAAAATTATCGCCTCAAAAAACTCAAGCGGTAATTATGGGCATGTGGTTTTTAGCTAGTGCGTATGGACAATATTTTGCAGGCATTTTAGGTGCAGACATTGCTGAAGCTTCACAACATGCAACTAATGTGGTGAAATTAACGACTTATGCGGAAGGCTATCAAAAATTAGCACTCTACGCTTTAGTAGCAGGTGGTATTTTAATAGCAATTTCACCATTGATAAAAAAATTAATGCAAGATGTTAAATAAGAAAATAAGGTTTGACATTTGCTATCTTTGAATGATAAAATAGAGATTATGAAGAAAATTATTTTATTTACAATTTTATTTTTAGGTATTGCAGTTAATGCACAAGAATTAACTTGGCATACCGATATGACAAAAGCAACTGAAATTGCTATTAAAGAAAAAAAACCATTGTTACTGTTTTTCACAGGTTCTGATTGGTGTGGATGGTGTGTTCGTCTTCAAAATGAAGTGTTGAAAACACCTGAGTTTAAAAAGTGGGCTAGTGAAAATGTTGTTTTAGTAGAATTAGATTTTCCTAGGAGAACACCGCAAGAGGAATCTCTAAAACAGCAAAATGCACAATTAGCACAAGTATTAGGGGTACAAGGTTTTCCTACTTTATATTTTGTGACCCCTTCTAAAACACCTGACAATAAAGTGAATTTGAATAATTTTGGTTCACAAGGTTATGTAGCAGGAGGCCCAGTAAAATGGCTAGAAGGTGCTAACCAGATCATGAAAAATAAGTCTTAAATTAAAAAGGTTGTTGAATTTCAGCAACCTTTTTAATTTTCTTCGTATTTATGTTTTCACATAAAACAGTTAAAGTTTTTATTTAACGTAAAAAGGAGATGTGAATATAGCAGAACGGATTTTAAATATAGATAATAAGATATTTAAGTCAGGTTATTTTTCCTTATAGTCAAACGATTTGCAAAATATTCTAATTATAAGCTGTTTGTGTATTATTTTAGAATAAAAATTCCTTTTTCAGTTGTAGCATGAAAAGGTTGGTTTAGTGAGGAACAAGTTTTTTTCCAAAGTTGAATGTATGATTTAAAATTAGAGCCATCAGCAATAATTAGTTTGGGCTGTAATTGATGAATTATTCGTTCAAGATTGATTTTAGGCGAAGTGGTTAAATAAATAATATCTGGTTTTATTTTGGTTTTGTAAATTCCATTGGTGTCAATTCGGAGTATTTTTTGTTTGAAATAAATTGTGTTATCAAGAGAACGGATTGTTGATTTTTTTGCAAAATTACTACGGCAATAGTTAGCTATTAATGTTTTGTTTTTACTGCTATCCGTAGTTAGAAAATGGATTTCTTGCTTATCTTTTATGGCCAAGAGTGAAGATTTATACGTGTTGAAAATCACGAGTTCTCGATCTTCTTTTTTTGTGATTATTTGAATCAAGTAACAAAATTGAAAGAGAAAAATAGAGGTTAAAAACAAATATGCATTTTTCTTTTTTGGATGAGAAAATAAAAATAATAAGCTCACTACAATAAAGAATAAACTTATTGCCATACTACTATGAAAAGCAATATTTTTAATTACAAAAGTATCAAAATGACTTAGCCAACGGGTAAAAGTATTCATCCAATCAATACAGAAATTGGTTATGTAGCCAATGATTTTTGCTAAAGGGAAATATAAATAGACGAAAGGAATGAGAGTTAATCCTAATATTAATATTAAACTAGATAAAGGAATAACAACTAAATTTGCTATTAAAAACAATAGAGGAAATTGCCCAAAATAATATAGCGTTAATGGTAAAACGCCTAACTGGGCTACTAATGTCATTAATAAGGTTTCTTTTGTTTTGAGTATAATTTTATATTTTGAATATGCATATTTGTTTACAATGGGTTGAAAGGCTACAATTGCAAGTACTGCACAATAACTTAGTTGAAATCCAATATCTAAAATATAATTAGGATTCCAAACTAACAATAACAATGCTGAAGTAGCTAAGGCATTATAAATGTTGACTTCACGTTTTAGTAATTGACCATAGGCAATTACACTAAACATGACAATGGATCGAACAACAGAGGCAGACAATCCTGCAAGTAGTGCATATGTCCATAAAATGGTCAGAGATAAAACAAAAACTGTTATAGAGCCATTTTTTCTTCTTTTTAAAGGTTTAGTGGACCAAAGTATGATTTCGTATAGTAAGGCTATGTGTAAACCAGAGATCGCTAAAATATGAATTACGCCGGTATTGGTGTAACTGGAAGTAAGCTCCTTTGAAACGATAGTTCTTTCTCCAAATAAAAGCGCTATCAAAAGATTGTAGTTTTCATCCTTTAATCCCAATTTATGAAATCGTTCTATGAGTGATTCTTTGCAATAATTGAGGTAATAACGCCAGTTGTTGGTCACTTGAATCTGAATCTTATCCTCTTTTTTTAAATGAAGTTCTTGATAAATATTTTGACGATTTAAGTAATCTGTGTAATTAAATTGATATGGATTGTGTATGGATTCAATATCTTTAATTTTACTAATAATATGAGTATTTTGACCTAATTTAATAGATAGCTTTCGTTCTTTAGGAATGTAAATTAGTAGTTTGCCAATGGCTTTCTGTTGATTAATTTGATGAACATCGAGTACATATTTTTCATAATATGTTGTGCTCTTTAAACGTTCAATGATTTGCCCAACTACTAAATTCTTCTCGCTTTTTAAATGGTGACTAAAATGTAATTTATTGTTGATTTCAGTATGAATAATTTGAGAAAACCATCCTAAAAATAAAAAAGCATTGTAGATGGAAATTCCAAGTAAGCTGCTGTTTTTCTTTCTTTTTTCATTGAAAATATAGCTAAGGATTATAAGTAATAGGCTGGTAATTAAGCTCCAAAAAGGCAGATAAATAGAAAAAGAAGTATTAAATCCGATTACTATTCCTATTGAAAAGAATAGTAATAGCGGTACAATCGGATATTTAATGAATTTCATGTAGTAAAAAAGGTGTTTACTACAAATATATATTTATTTTTGAATTTTACTACAAATTAATACAGC
>NZ_JAGKWP010000181.1 GCF_021151785.1 Flavobacterium sp. | reverse complement strand
ATATTAAGTGACGCTGTTCAAGATTATTCAACACTCCTTAGTTCAACAATAACCATTGCACGTCTTGAAAAGAAGTGGCAAGAATACTTAAAAATTAATAGTTGGATATTCTCATCAATATTTGCACAACCAATTATTTTATTTAAAGATGAAGCGTATGTTGGCGGGAAAGATATCAATAATACAAACGGGAAGTTTAGTGACTATCTTATGAAGAATAAGCTAAGTGACAACGTAACCTTTCTCGAAATAAAGACACATAAAACACAACTATTAAGTGATAAAGCATATCGGGGAACAGATGTTTATAGCGTGACGGAAGAATTATCTGGTTGTATAAATCAGGTATTAAATCAAAGAGATAACTTCCAGAAAGAGTATGACCATCTCAAAAGAAAAAGTAAAGAGAATTTTGAAACTATCAATTCAAAATGCATCGTCATTATTGGACAACATAAGTCACTTACTGAAGAACAAAAACATTGCTTTGAATTATTTAGAAATAACTGTAGGGATGTTGAAATTATAACATTTGATGAACTGCTTTTAAAAATCCAAAACATCTTGACACTTAAACTGAAAAAGTAAGTACTACGCCCAACACTGTAGATTAAGTTACCAGCCAAGGTTAAAAGATGCATTTGATATCTTGTCACATTGTACTGATAGATTTTAAACTTATGGGCTTTATAAAATTGGAGTGTATAATTTAAGGTTTTTCACTGTGTTCTGTGTGCCGCAAATCACGGTAAGGGAAATTAAAAAATTAAACGAAAAGTGATTATGAAGATAATTGAAAAGTATGGAAATAGAAAAATTGAAACAAATTAAGATGCAATTGGATCGTGGCCAACCCACTGATTTAGTTTCGGTAAGAACATTTTTAAGTTGGTTCGGTGCACAAAGACGAGGTTGGTGGGTTGTTAGTGAAATTGAAAGGACATTAAATAATTTGGGTTTGGAAACAAAACCTCATTTTAATGCGGCATATATTGATGGTGTTATTGAATTTAAAAACAAGATTATTCTGTCTAAAGAAAATAAAGATAGTACAGGATTTGATGTAAATACAGTTGAGCCTGAAAATATTGCTGAAAAAGAAAAGGAAGAATATTATGATGATCCGACTTATCGAATAAGTAAGCTTGAAGCTGCAAATAAATATTTAACATATGTAAAACCAGATAGTGATCTGTCAGAAGCAATAACAAAAATGATTACATATGATTATAGTCAATTACCAGTAATGCAGCAACCTAAAAGGGATTTGAAAGGAGTTATTAGTTGGAGATCTATTGGAAGGAAATTTTCAGTGGGTTTAAATTCAGCTAAAGTAAAAGATTTAATGGAGCCAAATTATCAATTAATATCTTACGATACGTCTTTATTTAAAGCATTACCAATGATTATTGAACATGATTATGTTCTAGTAGAAAATTTTTCCAAAGAAATTTGTGGAATAGTGACAGCAAGTGATTTAAGCTTACAATTTAAACAGTTGACGGAACCCTTTTTACTTGTTGCTGAAATAGAAAATTATATTCGACAAATCCTTAAAAAATTATCAAAAGAAGAATTATCCAATGCTAAAGATGAAAGGGATACTGAAAGAGTGATTGATACAGTTGCGGATTTAACATTTGGAGAATATTTAAGACTATTTCAAAATCCAGTTTATTGGGATAAGCTTGCAATAAAGATTGACAGGAAAATTTTTTGTGAACATTTAGAAAAGATAAAGGATGTTAGAAATAATATAATGCATTTTGATCCTGATGGATTAGATGAGCAAAGTATTGATACATTAAGAACTTTTGTTAGATTGTTACAAACGTTAAGTGTTATCAAAGTGTTTTAATACAGAATAGTAATAAAGAACTATCATTAAAGAGTATGTTAAATAAATTAATTAAAATATCTCCTATTGTAAGTACCTTTTTAATTTTCTGTGGAGTATTTAAGTTGATAATGTATTATTCCTATT
>NZ_JAGKWP010000034.1 GCF_021151785.1 Flavobacterium sp. | reverse complement strand
ATTGTATAGAATTAATTTTCATTCTAAATCGACCAGATGATTTTTTACCATCATCAAATGCAGCCACAAATCGATCTAAATTCGTGTCTATTTCTCCCTTATACTGACGAATCTTAAAATTTAGTTCATCAGCTTGTAAGGCTCCTAAATAAGGATGACCTTTATCATATAATTTTGAAAAACTGATGATAGAAGTATTAATTCGTTTAAAGTGAGCCAACGTATCATGATGATGATCACGAATCAACACACCATTCAGTTTAACTCCTCCAAAAGGTGTTATTGCTACTCGTTCAACTTTTATATTGACACCAAAATCTTGTTTTAGTAAATCAGTAGCATAAGCCCCAAGACGCGTTTGTACAAAAGGTAAAGCTAGCAAGATACACATCAAGAGTAGTAACACAATTACTCCTAAAATGATACGAAATACTATTTTTCTAACTTTTTTGATAGGCAAAAATTTAATTTAGAATTAAAAAGAATCTTTTTTTCTTGCTATTAGCAACAAAAATAAGCAATTTTGTAGGACATTACAAAGAGATGAATACCAAATTTCATGCCTACTATGATTGAAAATCAAAAAATATTTACTTTAGCTATTGAAAGTTCTTGTGACGACACTTCTGCAGCGGTATTATGCAACGACAAAGTATTATCTAATATTGTTGCTAGACAAAGTGTTCATGAAGAATATGGCGGTGTCGTTCCCGAATTAGCTTCAAGAGCACACCAACAAAATATTGTTCCCGTTGTAGATATAGCTTTGAAGAAGGCAGGCATATCTAAAAATCAATTAAATTGTATTGCATTTACACAAGGACCTGGCTTAATGGGGTCATTATTGGTAGGTGGTAGTTTTGCAAAATCATTGAGTCAAGGATTAAATATTCCGCTAGTTGCGGTAAATCATATGAAAGCACATATTTTGGCTCATTTTATTGAAGAAGAAGGATTTGACAAACCAACGTTTCCTTTTTTAGCTATGACAATTTCTGGTGGACATACACAAATTGTAAAAGTGACTAGTTTTTTTAATTTAGAAATAATAGGAGAAACAACAGATGATGCCGTTGGAGAAGCATTTGATAAAAGTGCTAAAATACTTGGATTACCGTACCCTGGAGGACCTTTAATTGATCAATTTGCAAAGGAGGGAAATCCAAAAGCTTTTCCTTTTACAAAACCTAAAGTAGACGGATTAAATTTTAGTTTCAGTGGTTTAAAAACTCAAATTCTTTACTTTGTTCAAAAGAATATGGCTAGTAATCCAAATTTTATTGAAGAAAATAAAGCTGATATCTGTGCTTCAATACAACATACAATCATTGAAATTTTGATGGATAAAATCAAATTAGCGGTTAAAGAAACTGGAATCAAACAAATAGCTATTGGTGGAGGCGTTTCGGCAAATTCTGGAATTCGAACTACATTAAAAGAAGCAGAAAAAAAATACGGTTGGAAAACTTTTATCCCTAAATTTGAATATACAACAGACAATGCTGCTATGATTGGTATTGTAGGTTATTATAATTTTTTGGAACAAAACTTCAGCTCAACTAACATCGTGTCAAAAGCGCGAATAGAATTTTAATATTATGCAATTATTCTATAATTCTGAGATAAAAAAATTGGATAGTACGTTTTCTTTTGATAAAGAAGAAAGTAAACATATAGTTAAAGTTTTACGAAAAAAAGAAGGTGATAAAATACACATAACCAATGGATTAGGAGAATTATATATTTCACAAATAAACTTAGCTTCTGAAAAAAAATGTGAGGTTAAAATCATTGAAATAAAATCGTTTAATCCAACTAATTTCTATACACATATAGCAGTGGCTCCTACTAAAATGAATGACCGTTTGGAATGGTTTTTAGAGAAAGCTACTGAAATTGGAATTCATGAAATTACACCTATCATTTGTGACCACTCTGAACGCAAAATTTATAAAATTGATCGAGCAGAAAAAATTATTCAATCTGCGCTGAAACAATCTAACCAATATTTTTTACCAAAAATCAATGAGCCCATTTCTTTTGAAGAATTTTTAAAACAAAATTTTGACGGTCAAAAATTCATTGCTCATTGTGAAGAAGCAGATAAAAAGTCATTTAAAAATGAAGTAAAACCTAAAGAAAAAGTTTTAATTTTAATTGGTCCTGAAGGTGATTTTAGCTCTAAAGAGATTAATCGTGCTTTAAGTCAAAACTTTATTCCTGTAAGTTTGGGAACAACAAGATTAAGAACAGAAACAGCGGCATTAGTAGCTTGTCACACAATAGCTTTAATTAATGAATAATATGAAAAAAATAATTCTTCTCTTTTTGATATTTATGTGTAATATTCATTATTCACAAGAAATAGCTATACTCAAATACAATGGTGGAGGCGATTGGTATGCTAATCCGACTTCTTTACCAAACTTAGTTAAGTTTTGTAATCAAAACATCAACACAAAAATCAACAATAAGGTTGCAACCGTTGAGCCAAGTAGTTCTGAGTTATTTTTGTATCCATTTATTCATATGACAGGACATGGAAATGTAGTTTTTAGTTCAAATGAAATCCAAAATTTGAGAAATTACTTGATGGCAGGAGGTTTTTTACATATTGATGATAACTACGGAATGGATGAATTCGTCCGTAAAGAAATAAAAAAGCTATTCCCAGATAATTCTTTAGTTGAAATCCCAAAATCACATCCTATTTTCCAAGGACCTTATGCCTTTCCTAATGGTTTACCTAAAATTCATGAACATGATAATAAGCAACCACAAGCATTTGGTATTTTTATAGAAGGGAGACTAGCTTTATTGTATACCTATGAATGTGATTTAGGTGATGGTTGGGAAAATCAAGAAGTACATGGTGATCCTGTATCTATTAGAGAAAAAGCTTTAAAAATGGGTGCTAATATTATTAATTATGTATTCAAAAATTAATGCAACTTCATCATAACAATACTTATTTTGAGCAAAAAGCGTTCCCTATAACAGTAATCTGTGATGGTATTTACTTTCAAGAAAATATTGGTTCAGTTTTTAGATTATGTGATGCTTTTGGAGTTAAAAAGATTATTTTATCAGGAAAAAATCTAGTATTCTCAGAGAGAAAGATAAATAAAACATCAAGAAGTACACATAAGCATTTACCTTATGAAATTATTCTTGATAAAGAAGATTTAATACAGAACATAAAGAAAAATTACGAGCAAGTCATAGGAATAGAAATTACAAATAATAGTATTTCATTACATGAGTTTCAATTTGATTTTACAAAAGAAACAGCCATAATTATTGGAAGTGAGGTGTTTGGAATTTCAGAAGAAATTTTGCCCTATTGTGAAAGTACTGTTCATATTCCTATGTACGGAAAAAATAGTAGTATGAATGTAACACATGCTCTATCCATCGTTTTGTATTGTTTGTCGCAAAAATTTTAGTTATAAACAAGAAAGACCTTTTAATAAAAGGTCTTTCTTATCTATAAAATACAATATTTCTTACATGTTGCGTCGATACTGACCACCTACCTCAAATAAAGCAGCGGTAATTTGTCCTAATGAACACACCTTAGCAGCCTCCATTAATTTTTCAAAAATATTTTGATTTTGAATTGCAGCTTCTTGAATAACTGCAATCTGCTGTTCTACTTCTTTTACTTTTGCTTGATGTAAATTCTCTAAAGTTCTAATTTGGAATTGTTTTTCCTCTTCCGTTGCACGAATAACTTCAGCAGGAATAACCGTAGGCGAACCTTTAGAACTCAAGAAAGTATTTACTCCAATAATTGGAAATTCTCCTGTATGTTTCAAAGTTTCATAATACAACGATTCCTCTTGGATTTTACTTCTTTGATACATAGTTTCCATAGCACCTAAGACCCCTCCTCTTTCAGTAATTCTATCAAATTCAGCTAAAACTGCTTCTTCAACTAAATCAGTTAATTCTTCAATAATGAACGAACCTTGAATTGGATTTTCGTTTTTAGCTAAACCTAATTCTTTATTGATAATCAACTGAATCGCCATTGCTCTACGTACCGATTCTTCTGTTGGAGTCGTAATTGCTTCATCATATGCATTGGTATGTAATGAATTACAGTTGTCATATATCGCATATAACGCTTGTAAAGTAGTACGAATATCATTGAAATCAATTTCTTGCGCGTGTAACGAACGTCCAGAAGTTTGAATATGGTATTTCAACATTTGTGCTCTTTCGTTTGCTCCGTATTTGTTTTTCAAGGCTTTTGCCCAAATTTTACGAGCCACACGACCAATTACTGCATATTCAGGATCGATACCATTAGAAAAGAAGAATGATAAATTCGGACCGAAGTCATTAATGTTCATTCCTCTACTTAAGTAATACTCTACGTAAGTAAATCCATTTGCTAGAGTAAAAGCTAACTGTGTGATTGGGTTCGCTCCCGCTTCCGCAATATGATAACCTGAAATCGAAACCGAATAGAAGTTACGCACATTTTGCTTGATGAAATATTCTTGAACATCTCCCATCAAACGTAATGCGAACTCCGTAGAGAAAATACATGTATTTTGCGCTTGATCTTCTTTTAAAATATCCGCTTGAACCGTTCCACGAACTTGCGCTAATGTTTTCACTTTGATATCATGGTATACATCTGCTGGTAACACTTGGTCTCCCGTTACTCCTAAAAGTAACAACCCTAAACCATCATTTCCTTCTGGTAATTCTCCGTTATATCTTGGTCTTTCTAAACCTTTATCATCATAAAGCTCTTTTTTCTTTTTCTCAACTTCCGCTTCTAATCCATTTTCTTTGATGTATTTTTCACAATTTTGGTCGATAGCAGCATTCATAAAGAATCCCAACAACATAGGTGCTGGACCGTTAATGGTCATAGAAACCGAAGTCGCTGGGTGACTCAAATCGAAACCTGAGTATAATTTTTTTGCATCGTCCAAACAACAAATTGAAACTCCAGCATTACCAATTTTTCCGTAAATATCGGGTCTATGGTCTGGGTCATTTCCATATAAAGTTACTGAGTCGAAAGCTGTTGATAAACGTTTAGCTGGCATTCCTAAAGAAACATAATGGAAACGACGATTCGTTCTTTCTGGCCCTCCTTCTCCAGCAAACATACGTGTTGGATCTTCACCTTCACGTTTGAATGGATACAATCCCGATGCAAATGGGAATTCTCCTGGTACGTTTTCTTGTAAATTCCATTTTAAGATATCGCCCCAAGCTTGGTATTTTGGTAAGGCCACCTTTGGAATTTGAGAATGCGATAACGATTCAGTATGGGTTTCAATTTTGATTTCTTTATCACGAACTTTAAACGAGTAAACTGGATTTTTGTATTTGTTTACTTTTTCTTCCCAAGTCAACAAAATTTCCCAATTGTACGGGTCTAAATTCATTTTTACTCTATCGAATTCTTTCAATAACAAGTTCAAGAACTCTTTGTTGCTTTCATTGATTTTTAGCGAACTTTCAATAATTCCCGCTTTGTCAATTTGAGGTAAATTTCCGTTAACTGATTCAATCGTTTTGAAAATTCCGTATAATTTTTGAGCCACCTCTACTTGTGTTAGCGCTGTTTCGTCATATTTTCTATTGTTTTCAGCAATTTCAGATAAATAACGCGTTCTGTGAGGAGGAATTACGAAGATTTTCTCACTCATTTCACGTGTAATTTCGAAAGTCGATTTCAAATCCGCTCCCGTTTTCTCTACAATCTTATCCATGATAGACTTGTAAAGCGTGTTCATTCCAGGATCGTTGAATTGAGATGCTATAGTTCCGAAAATTGGCATCTTGTTTGTATCTACATCCCAAAGGTTATGATTGCGTTGGTATTGTTTTTTTACATCTCGAATGGCATCTAAAGCACCTCGCTTGTCGAATTTATTTAACGCCACTAAATCAGCAAAATCCAACATATCAATTTTCTCTAACTGAGTTGCTGCACCAAATTCAGGCGTCATTACATATAAAGAAACATCAGAATGGTCTAAAATTTCAGTATCCGATTGTCCAATTCCTGAAGTTTCTAAAATAATTAAATCATATTTAGCTGCTTTCAAAACTTGAATAGCTTCGGCTACATATTTTGATAAAGCTAAATTAGATTGACGAGTAGCTAATGAACGCATATAAACACGAGGATTATTAATCGCATTCATACGAATTCTATCTCCCAATAAAGCACCACCTGTTTTACGTTTTGATGGATCCACCGAAATTAATCCGATAGTTTTTTCAGGGAAATCGATTAAGAAACGACGTACTAATTCATCTACTAGAGATGATTTTCCTGCACCACCTGTTCCTGTAATTCCTAAAACTGGAATTTTAGAAGTTTCATTTGCGACGTGAATTTTATCTAACGTTTCTTTTGCAATTTCAGGGAAATTTTCAGCTGCCGAGATTACACGAGCAATCGCTCTAGGGTTCTTCTCTTCTAAATGTTCTGCTTCTCCATGTAACACATCTCCCACAGGAAAATCTGCTTTTTGCACCAAGTCGTTAATCATACCTTGTAAACCAAGAGCACGACCATCATCTGGAGAGTAAATTTTAGTAATTCCATAGGCGTGTAACTCTTCAATCTCTGAAGGTAGAATTACACCTCCTCCTCCTCCAAAAATCTTAATATGACCTGCTCCTTTTTCTTTTAGCAAATCATACATATACTTAAAATATTCGTTATGTCCCCCTTGATATGAGGTCATGGCAATAGCATTAGCATCTTCTTGAATAGCCGTATTTACTACTTCTTCCACACTTCTATCATGGCCTAAGTGAATGACTTCAACGCCTGTAGCTTGAATAATTCTACGCATAATATTGATGGCCGCATCATGCCCATCAAAAAGAGAGGCAGCGGTTACAATTCTAACTTTATTTTTTGGTTGATAAGGTTGTACTTGTTCCATTTTTAATAAATCAAATTAAAAGTGATGCAATTTAAGGATTTATTAAAAAAAAGGAAAATCAAAAGTGATTTTTAATGAATTGAAATTGAAATTGTATTTTTTCAACTAAATATTCAATTTTTTACAAAAAGAAGTTCATTATTCCAAAATAAGAAATGAAATCTATTTTACAATAAATGAAAAAAATCAATATAATCTTTTGATTTTCAAATTATTCCTCTATTTGCACAGCTTTAGAATATGTACGCCATTTTTCAATACAATCTACCATATCTTTTGGTATTTCAGTATCAAATCTTAAAAATTCACCTGAAGTTGGATGTTCAAATCCTAAGGTTTTGGCATGTAGTGCTTGCCTTGGTAATGTTTTAAAACAATTATCTACAAATTGTTTGTATTTTGTGAAAGTAGTACCTTTTAAAATTTGGTCTCCTCCATAACGCTCATCATTGAACAAGGTGTGCCCAATGTACTTCATATGCACGCGTATTTGGTGTGTACGTCCCGTTTCTAGTTTACAAGAAACAACTGTTACATAGCCTAATCGTTCGATAACTTTGTAATGTGTTACAGCTGGTTTACCTTTTTCACCATCTGGATAGACAGCCATTTGCATACGGTTTGTTTGATGTCGATCTATATTTCCTTCAACTGTACCTTCTTCTTCTTCTATATTTCCCCAAACAATAGCCACATATTCTCTTTCAGAAGTTTTTTCAGCAAATTGTTTCGTTAAATGGTTCATAGCATGCTCCGTTTTTGCAACTACTAATAAACCTGAAGTATCTTTATCAATTCGGTGAACCACCCCAGGTCTTTCACTAGAATTCATAGGCAAATTATCAAAGTGAAATGCTAATGCATTAACTAACGTTCCAGAATAATTTCCATGTCCAGGATGGACTACCATTCCTGCTGGTTTATTTACAACCAACACTTGATCATCTTCATAAACAATATCAATTGGTATATTTTCACCTTTTAAAAGATGTTCGTAAGGTGGATGTTCCATCATTACTCGAACAACGTCGTTAGGCTTAACTTTATAATTAGATTTTACAACTATTTCATTAACGAAAATATTTCCTGCATCTGCAGCTTTTTGAATTTTATTACGAGTTGTATTCTCAATAACATTCATTAAGAATTTATCTACACGAAGTGATTGTTGTCCTTTAGCAACTACAAAACGATGATGTTCATACAAATCATCCTCAAATTCATTTTCATTTAAAAATTCTTGCATCTGTTTTATGGGGTTGTTGTTGTATCAATATTTTGTGTTGGTATAGAATCTAATTCTTCCTCTTTAAATAACTCTTTTCCATCACCTAATACAAAATCAACAGTCGAATTTTTAAGAATTTTATCGCCTGGTTTTAGTTTTTTACCATTTTGTAAGACTTCTAAAACTACATCTTTTGCAATATTTGGTACATATTTTGTTTTACCTTCAACTAATCCTAACGCACGAATAGTACTTGCAGCTTGACGGAATGTTTTATTAATAAGATCGGGAATAATAACAGTTGTGTATCCTCCTGCATTCAATTTAACATATATTTTTCTACCGTCTTTTACTTTAGAATTAGGCTTAGGGTCTTGTTCTACAATCGTGTAAGGAGGAAATTCAGGTCGGAAATCTACTGTGTCAAGCAAGAAAACTTCTAAGCCATCTTCATCTAATTTTTCCTCAGCTACTTCTAATTTCATTTTAGACAAATCTGGAACATTAATTTCTTCTCCATGATTGGTTCTGAAATCTAAAAATTTGATTAAGGCGAATAAAAAAACTACTGTAATAACAATAGCTAAAAATAATTGCTTGAAAAACGTAAAACTAGTTAGAAACTTTCCTAAACTCATATGTCAATAATTTTAGCAAAAATACTAAATTTCTTTTTGGATACAATGTTAATATCTGCTTAACGCTAAAAAAACCTTTTTAGTTTATTTCAAATTTCTTTTTTACACTAAAGTATTTATAATAAATTTGTATGAAACATATTGTATATAGAACTAATGACAAACGTAGCAATTATAATGGGAGGTTATTCAAGTGAATATAAAATCTCCTTAACAAGTGGAAATGTAGTTTTTAATCATTTAGATACTTCAAAATTCAACGCCTATCGCATACATATTTTTAAGGAGAAATGGGTTTATGTAGACGCTAACGAACAAGAATATCCAATTAATAAAAATGATTTTTCAGTTGATGTAGATGGAACTAAAATAACTTTTGATGTTGTTTTTAATGCTATTCATGGTACGCCTGGAGAAGACGGATTAATGCAAGCCTATTTTGAATTATTGCAAATTCCTCAAACATCATGTAATTATTATCAAGCAGCATTAACTTTTAACAAACGTGATTTGTTATCCGTTTTAAAGCCATATGGCATAAAAACAGCAACTTCCTATTACCTAAATAAAGGTGATGAAATAAACACCAAGTTAATTATTGAAACTGTTGGACTACCTTGTTTTGTTAAACCAAATAAATCAGGTTCTAGCTTCGGAATTTCAAAAGTAAAAACAAATGAAGAATTACTTCCTGCTATTGAAAGTGCATATAAAGAAGATAATGAAATTATTATTGAAAGTTTCTTAGATGGAACAGAAGTTTCGGTTGGGGTTATTAATTTTAAGGGCGAAATCAAAGTTTTACCAATAACTGAAATAGTATCGGAAAACGATTTTTTTGATTACGAAGCTAAATATTTAGGTAAGTCGCAAGAAATTACACCTGCACGAATTTCAGATGAAATTAAAGTAAAAGTTGAAGCAACCGCAAAAAAGGCATATGAAGTTTTAAAAATGTCAGGTTTTTCAAGAAGTGAATTTATAATTGTAGATGGAGAACCGCATATGTTAGAAATGAATACCATCCCTGGATTAACAACTGAAAGTATTCTTCCACAACAAGCAAGAGAAGCTGGAATTTCATTACATGAATTATTTGAAAATGCTATTGAACTTGCCTTAAAAAAATAAACAATGAAAAAAGCTATATTTCCAGGTTCTTTTGATCCTATTACCAATGGACACTATGACATAATTAATAGAGGTGTTTCTTTATTTGATGAAATAATAGTTGCTATTGGTGTCAATGCAGATAAAAAATATATGTATTCTCTTGAAGATAGAAAACAATTTATAGAAGAAGCGTTTAAACACGAGCCTAAAGTTAAAGTAATAACTTACACAGGATTGACTATTGACTTATGTAAAAAACAAAAAGCTGGTTTTATTTTAAGAGGTTTAAGGAATCCTGCCGATTTTGAATTTGAAAAAGCAATTGCACATACCAATAGGGTGATGTCAAAAATTGAAACTGTATTTCTACTAACAGCTGCAAGAACCTCTTTTATTTCTTCAAGTATAGTCAGAGATGTTTTAAGAAATGGAGGGGATATTTCTCAGTTAGTTCCTGAATCTGTTTTGAAAAAATAAGTCAGTCTCATAAATTACTTTTATCATTTAGATTTACTCATATATGAACAAAATAGTTTTAGTATTTGTATTAATAACCCAATTATGCTTTTCTCAAAATGATTGGAAAACAACCTTCGAAAAAGGAAACGGTAACCAATCTGTAACATACGAAGAATGCATAGCCTATTATCAAAAACTAGATGCTTATTTTGAAACCATCCATATGCAAGAAATGGGTTTAACAGATAGTGGAAAACCTCTTCATATAATAATTTATTCATCTGATAAAGATTTTAGTTTCACATCTGATAAAACCAAAATATTAATTAATAACGGAATTCATCCAGGTGAGCCAGATGGAATTGATGCCTCCATGTCATTAGTAAGGGATTTGGCTTTGAACAAAATAAAAACTTCAAGAAATACCCAAATTATTGTAATTCCGGTTTATAATATTGACGGAATGTTAAACCGAAATAGTTCATCAAGAGCCAATCAAAATGGTCCAGAATCTTATGGTTTTAGAGGGAATGCAAGAAACTTTGATTTGAATCGAGATTTTATTAAATCTGACACACGTAACGCTAAAAGTTTTCAGCAGATTTTTCACCTTGTTCAGCCTGATATTTTTTTGGATAATCATGTATCTAATGGTGCTGATTATCAATACACATTCACTTGTATAGCCACTCAACACGAACGATTAGGAAATAGTTTAGGAAATTATTTTATAAATGAAATGTATCCTTCCCTTGTAAAGGACATGCTAAAAAAGAAAATAGATGTTGTCCCTTATGTAAATATTCATGGGGCAAAACCAGATTTAGGCTATGAACAGTTTACTGATACTCCAAGATATGCTACGGGCTACACTACACTGTTTCATACATTAGGTTTTGTACCAGAAACACATATGCTTAAACCTTACAAAGACCGAGTAAAAGTGACTTACGAGTTTATGGTGAGTACAATAAACTATGCTAATCAAAATGCATCTCAAATTAAAAAATACAGACAAGAAGCTTTAAAAGAATATAAAGCTGGAGACGACTATCCTTTAAGTTGGACCATTGATTCCACAAAAGTAAGTCACTTAAATTTTAAAGGCTATGAAGGTAAATATATAGCTAGTTCAGTATCAGGTAAAGAGCGTTTGTTCTATGACAAAAATCGACCTTTTACCCGACCTATCCCTTTTTATGCTAATTATAAACCCATTTCATTTGTAAAAATTCCTAAAGCTTATATTGTTCCTCAATCACAATGGCCAATATTAGATCTTTTAAAATTAAATGGTTTAACCTATAACATTTTAGATAGCGATTCTATAATTGAAGTTGAAAGCTATAAAATTATAGAATATCAAACCAGCAAATCGGCATATGAAGGACACTATGGACATTATAACACCAAAATTTCAAAATCTAAGGAAAAAATAAGATTTATGAAAGGAGATTATTTGTTTCCAACCAATCAGTTTGGAGTAAAATATTTACTAGAAACATTAGAACCTGAAGCTGTTGATTCTTATTTTAATTGGAATTTTTTCGATGCTATTTTACAACAAAAAGAATATTTTTCTGCCTATGTTTTTGAAGATATTGCAAGTGAATTATTAGCAAAAAATCCGAATTTAAGGGATAAATTTGAAACCAAAAAAAAGGAGGAAAAGGCCTTTTCGGAAAATGGTACAGCTCAACTCGATTGGATTTACAAGCATTCTATTTATTATGAAAAAGCACATTTACAATATCCAGTTTACAGAACGTTAGAATAATATTTTTGCTTCAATTTCTGGCATAGCTTTAATTATTGCTTTTTCACCGAATTCGATTATCTCTTGAGCTCTATAAAATTCAAATATACCCGCACAATCTCTTGAAATATCAATTAAAATATCAGGAGGATTCTTTTCCAATAGTACATTTGACATATGATTGGTCATAGTAACTAGGGTCGTATTAATCAAAGTAAAATAATTTATTTTCCTATCCTTACTTTTAATCAATGATTTCAAAGAATATTGTGAATTATTTTTAAATATTTTAGATGAAGTTGTAACCTCTTCTGAAAGACCACCATTCACATTAACTGCAATAACAAGATCATTTGGAGTTCTAATAGCATTACTAATAGGTAAATTATTCACTACTCCACCATCAACAAAAACAGCATCATTAAGAAGTACTGGAGTAAAAATTGTAGGTATAGAAATTGAAGCTCGTATGGCTTGAAATAGACTTCCTGAATCAAACACTACTTCCCTATTATTTGCAATATCAAATGCTGTGGCATTGTATACTACAGGTAATTGTTCAATAGCTACATCAGTAATAAACGATTTAATTTCATTAAAAATTCGATCACCTTTAACTAATCCTTGTGATGAAAAACTAAAATCAATTAGTTTAAATATTTTTTGTTTATTAACTTTCAATAACCACTCTTTAAACTCTTCTAACTTTCCAACAGCATACACACCTCCTATTAAAGCACCCATTGAGGTACCAGAAATAGAACGTATAACATATCCTTTTTTTAACAAAGCTTCAATCACAGCAATGTGCGCAATACCTCTAGCTCCACCACCTGACAAAATAAGTGTAATTTCTCGTTGTTGCATCTATTTATTTTTTACCTTAAATATAAAAAAAGTCGCCATTTCTGACGACTTTTTTAAATACTAACTCAATTTACTATAAAAAAATTAATTCCATCCTCCACCAAGTGCTTTATATAAATTAATTACTGCAAGCATTTGGTTTTTACGTGTTTCAATTAAAGCTGTTTTAGCTTCTAATGCATCTCGTTGGGTTAACAACACTTCCATATAATCTGCACGAGCGGATTGAAATAGTTGATTAGCTATTGAAATAGACTCATTTAATGCATCAACTTGATCTCTTTTTAATTTAAATGACTGCTGAAGATTATCAATTTTTGACATTTGATTTACAACTTCAGTATAAGCATTTAAAATAGTTTGCTCGTATTCATAAACCGTTTGAATTTGCTTTGCAGATGCATTTTTATAGGCCGCTTTAATTCCATTTCTATTTACCAAAGGCATTATTGCATCACCTGCTAAATTATATAATAATGAAGAAGGTGAACTCAGTAAGAATTTAGGATTAAAGGCTTCATAACCTACACCCGCCTTTAAACCAAAAGAAGGATAAAAATTCGCTTTAGCTACTTTAATATTTAATTTAGCTGCTTCCATCTCAAGCTGAGCTTGCTTGATATCTGGACGATTTTCTAATAAATCTGATGGCAAACCTGTTTGGACCATTTTAGGTTCCATTTGGAGAAAATTCACTGTGCTTCGAACAATGGGTTGAGGAATTCGACCCACTAAAAAATTGATTTTATTCTCCGTTTCAATGATATCTTGTTTTAAATTGTAAATTTCACTTTGATTTTTTTGCACTTCTGCCTCAAATCGTTTTACAGCTAATTGCGTAGTTCTGGCTGATTCTTTAAGTAATTTAACAATGTCTAGAGCATTCTTTTGAATATCAATATTTTGCTCAAGATTTTTTAATTGACTATCTAAGGCGATTAACTCATAATAAGAAGATGAAATTTCTGCTACAAGATTAGTAACTAAATAATTTTTTCCTTCTTGAGAAGCCATGAATTCCATTACCGCCACTTTCTTAGCATTGCGTAATTTTTTCCAGACGTCTAATTCCCAAGTACTGTATAACCCAAACTTATAATTAGTTAGAGGCTCTGGAAACTTTTCTTCTTCTCTTATGTTTAAATTTTCTTCAACCGCACCATTTCTGGTGTATTTACCAACCTTGTCTAAATCTGCACCTGCACCAAAACCTATACTCGGTAAATATTCACCAGTTTTAGCCTGAATTTCATTTTGAGACATAGCTACTTTTTGCATCAAGATATTCAACTCTTTATTATTAACAAGGGCCAAATCAATTAATTGCTGCAAATTAGGATCATCAAAAAATGTTTTCCATTTTATTTTAGCATCAGTAGATGTTTCTTTCGAGTTAGTTACATAACTCGAAGGAACATTTACTTGATTTTCTTTTATCGTTACTTTTGGAATTCCACAAGAAATAGCCAAAAATAAACTTCCAGTCACTAATGATTGAATGATTTTATTTTGTCTCATCATGATTGTTTTCTTTATTTTTTTGCTTTTTATCTTTATGATTGTATTCAATATCTTCCGTTAAAGGAGTAAAATCTTCATTTTTAATCATTTTTCTACCTTCAGCTAATTTTCCAAAAATATAATACAATCCAGGGATTAATATTACTCCGAAAATAGTACCGAATAACATACCACCCAATGCAGAAGTACCAATTGTTCTGTTACCAATAGCTCCAGCACCTGTAGCTTTTACTAAAGGAATTAATCCAGCTATAAATGCAAAAGATGTCATTAAAATGGGTCTAAAACGTACTTTGGCTCCTTCAATTGCCGAATCTAAAATTGACATACCTTGCTGATTTTTCTGAACGGCGTACTCTACAATTAGTACGGCATTTTTACCTAATAATCCGACCAGCATTACCAATCCTACTTGCGCATAAATATCATTCGCTAATCCGAATAATTTCAATAAGAAAAACGTACCAAAAATACCTGCAGGAAGAGATAAAACAACTGCCATTGGTAAAATGAAGCTCTCGTATTGTGCAGCTAATACTAAATACACAAAGATTAATACAATTCCAAAAATGATAATTCCTTCATTACCCCTTCTAGCTTCGTCAAAAGATAAGCCTTCCCAATCCACATCATATCCATGAGGCAAATGTTTTTTAGCTACCTCTTGAATGGCTTTAATAGCTTCTCCAGTTGTATAACCATTAGCTGGTACCGCTCTAATTGCAGCAGAATTATATAAATTATAACGAGTAATTTCGTTTGGTCCTTGACGCTTTTTCAATGTCATAAAAGCAGAATACGGCACCATTTCTCCTTTATCGTTTTTCACGTAATAGTTTAGTAAATCACTGGCATATCTTCTAAATTCTGGCCCAGATTGAACATACACTTTAAAGAAATTATTAAAGCGAATAAATCCTTGCTCGTAGGTTGAACCAATCAATATGTTTAAGTTTTCCATAGCATTTCCAATAGAAACACCTTTTTGCATAGCCGCTTGGTTATCTATGACAATTTCATATTGCGGGTAGTTAGCCGCATAGAATGTAAACAAACCTGTTAACTCTTTACGTTTACCTAATTCGCTCATAAATTCTTTATTGATGCGATCAAACTCATGGTAATCTTCCCCATTGGTTTTATCTAATAAACGAAGTGATAGTCCTCCTGCTGCTCCATAACCTGGCACTGCAGGTGGTTCAAAATATTCTATTACCGCACCAAAGTCTTTTGATTTTTCCTCTAATTCCTCTATAATTTCATGAACAGAATGTTCACGATCTTCCCAAGGTTTTAAGTTAATCAAACAAGTACCCGCATTAGAACCACGTCCTTCTGTTAAAACTTCATAACCTGCTAATGAAGAAACCGACTGGATACCTTCTACTTTCTTAGCAATAGCTTGTAATTTTCTAGCCACTGCATTGGTGTTTTCTAAAGTTGATCCAGGAGGTGTTTGAATAATGGCATAAATCATACCTTGGTCTTCACCAGGAATAAATCCGGCAGGCAATGTTTCATTTACAAAGAAAGTACCCACTGCAAATCCACCTAAAACTAAGAAAGTAACTAATCTTCTATCAACAATTTTAGTTAAAATGTTAGTGTATTTACCCGTTAATTTTTCAAACCATCGGTTAAATGCATCAATAAATCTATTAATTGGCGTTTTCTTTCTTGGTTGTCCATGTGTATTTTTCAAAATCATAGCACATAATACTGGAGTTAATGTTAAGGCAACAATTCCAGATAACACAATTGAAGAGGCCATTGTAATAGAGAACTGTCTATAAAACACACCTACTGGTCCGGTCATAAAGGCCACGGGAACAAATACAGAAGTCATTAACAACGTAATAGCTACAACTGCACCTCCAATTTCACCCAATACGCGTTGAACAGCTTTGTAAGGTCCTACATGATCTTCTTCCATCTTTAGGTGAACTGCTTCAACGACGACTATGGCATCGTCGACTACAATTCCAATTGCTAATACTAAAGCGAAAAGCGTAATTAAATTAATAGTTAATCCAAATGCTTTCATAAAAATGAATGCACCAATTAATGATATTGGAACTGCAATAATTGGAATCAAAGTAGAACGCCAATCACCTAAGAAAATAAATACTACTAAGGCTACTAAAATAAATGCTTCCCCTAATGTATGAATTACTTTATCAATAGAAGCATCAAGGAAATTGGATACATCATAACTTACTTCATATTTCATACCTGGAGGGAATGATCCTTTTAGTTCCTCCATTTTATGCTTTACTTGTTCAATTACATCACTGGCGTTACTACCATATACTTGTTTCAATTGAATAGCTGCAGAAGGATGTCCATCTTTATTAGAATAAATATCAAAGAATTCACTTCCAAACTGAACTTTTCCAATATCTTTTAATTTGATAATTTCACCTTCAGACGTTGAACGAATAATGATATTCTCATATTGTTCTGGTTTGTTATATCTTCCTTGGTATACAAGAACATATTCCAAAGATTGTGATTTAATTCCTGTAGCTTGTCCTAAACGCCCTGGTCGACCTATAATACTTTGTTCGGCCATAGCTTTCATCACTTCATCTACTGAAACTTTATAGGCGCGCATACGGTCTGGATTTAACCAAATACGCATGGCGTAATTTCTATTACCCAAAATTTGAGCTTGTGAAATACCATTAATACGTTGAATTTCAGGAATAATGTTAACGTTAGCATAATTATACAAAAACTTCTCATCAGAGTTTTTATCATTACTATACAAGTTAATATACATCAACATACTTGGTTGAACGACATTAACAATAACTCCTTCGAGTTGAACTAAGTGAGGTAAATTATTAATTACCTTATCTACACGGTTTTTTACATTTACTACAGCTTGATTAGGATCAGTACCCAATTCAAAAACAACCTGAATAGTAGCTTCTCCCGCAGAAGTTGCATCAGAAACCATATATTTCATCCCAGGAACTCCATTGATAGAGCGCTCAAGTGGAATTAAGGCTGACTTTACTAATACATCAGCACTTGCTCCCGGATATGCTAATGTTACAATTACTCTGGGTGGTGCAATTTCTGGAAACTGAGAAATAGGCAATGTTTTTATGGAAAGTAATCCCATAAATATAATGATTAACGATACAACGATCGCCATCACTGGTCGTTTGATAAAATTCTTAAACATAGAAATTGTTTTTAAAAGTGATTATTCCGCTTCTACTTCTAATGAATGGAAAACTTGCTTAGGATCTTGATAATCTGGATGGATTTTTTGACCATCTTTCACTTTTCTCAAACCGTCTAATAAGATTTTATCTTCTTTAGATAAACCTTTTGTAACAATAAATAAATAAGGTACTTCTTCTTCTGCAACAGTGATTTCTTTTTGGTGTATCTCATTATTTTTATCAAGAACAAATACATATTTTTTATCCAATACTTCAAATGTGGCTTTTTGAGGAATTAAAATAGCATTTGGATATTTATTTTTAACTACAATATTACCTGTTTCACCATGTCTTAATAATTTGTTAGGATTTGGGAATGTAGCTCTAAAAGCAATATTTCCTGTTTCATTATTGAATTCTCCTTCAATAGTTTCTACAATTCCTACTTGATTAAAAATTGAACCATTGGCCATTTGCAAATGTACTTTCAATTTATCTTTACTAGTTTTATTAGTCATATAATTTAAATACTCCGCTTCAGGAACGTTAAAATATACCCACATTTTACTATTATCAGAAAGAGTAGTTAACAGCTCACCTTCTTCTAACAAACTACCTTCTCTTACATGTAAATGGTCCATAATTCCGGTAAAAGGAGCTCTAACATCTGTAAAACCTAAATGAGTTGAAGCTAATTGCACTTCAGCTCTTGCCTTATCTAATCTTGCTTTAGCTAATGCTAACTCATTTTTAGATACAACATTTTTATCAGCTAATGCTTTTGTGTTTTTATATTCAATTAAAGCTGTTTCTGCTTCAGCCTTTGATTTTGATAATTCAGCTTGATAAACATTAGGCATAATTTGAAACATTTTTTGCCCCTTAACAACTGTTTGCCCTTCATCTACAAAAATCTTTTGTAAATATCCTTGCTCTAGGGCGCGTAATTCGATATGCTTTACTGAATGTATTTGACAAACATATTTACGTTCAACCAATGTATCTTGTTGAACAGGTGAAGTCACTAAATACTTTGCTGTCTCTTCTTTTTCTTCATGTTTAGAACCACAACTAGATAATGCGACTACACTAACTAGACTTAATAGCATAAAAATTTTTTTAGCCATGATATTGTATATTAATTAATTTTTGGAATAATTGAGTAGTAAATAGGGATAAATCCCGAAAAAATCCGAAAAAAATTAAAACATCACAGTCTGTAGACACAAAATAAAACGTTAAAGGAGTGGATGGAGATTAAATAGTTTGTAAAAAAACAATCTTTTAACCCGTTCATGTAGGATTTAAAAAGATAATTACAACTAATATTATTTAAATACTTTGAAAAAAAAGTTGAAGAAAAAAAATCAAAATCTAACTCAGAGTCTTCTAATTCTGATTCCGTAATTTCAACATTCTCATAATCGACTTCATAAGCCAGTGAGCCTTGAGAAATGTAGTGTTTTTGGTGTGAATTAAATTCAGAATGATGAAAAACATAACGAGGCACTAAACTGCCTTGATTGTGAATTGTTTTGGTATATACACCAAAACAACTTAACATAGCTATGAAAAGTAAAAAGAAATATTTGTAATTTAATTTCTTCATATAAACTTTTGATTCATCAAATTATTTAAGAGATTCTTTAATTATATTTATGAAGCAAATGTAAATGTTTAATTTCAATTAATTTGTAAATGATTTGTTAATGATATTTAAACAAGAACTTCTTCAAAGAGTAACTTGATATTTTCATATGAGTTTTCTAAAGCTTGAGGGATTTCTTCTGGTTTAAGCCAAGCTACTTTTTCAATTCCTTCATCTTCTTGAGGTTTAGGAATTCCTGTAAAATTAGTTTTCATTTTATACCAATACGTAATTTTGAGTTTGTATCTGCCATTACGTTTAAAGATATGATATGTTTTTTGAAGCTTATCCGTAATTTTCAACCCAGTTACACCTGTCTCTTCCTCTACTTCTCTAATGGCTGTATCTTCAATTTCTTCGTTTTTTTCGATACCTCCTTTAGGTAAATCCCATTTTCCATTTCTAAAAATAAAAAGTACTTCTCCGTTTTGATTGTAAACTAATCCTCCACCTGCTTTAGCTACAGGTAATTTAGACTTCAAAGTCTTCATGATTAATTTCTCATCAGGATGATACAAAAGTGCACTGTCAATTTTATTCAAAAAAAGTTCAGAAATGACTTTTCTAAAATTGACTGTTTCCAACAAATAAATTCTAAAATTTGTTTCTTTTTCCACCTTATTTGTCAAAAAAAGTGGTTTTTCGTTCACAAAAACTTTATACATTTGCAGTATGATATTTAATGTTAACACAGCACAGCAAACAGCCGAATTGCTTTTACAAATAAACGCAATTAAACTGAATTCTAAAAATCCTTTTACATGGGCTTCTGGATGGAAGTCTCCTATTTATTGCGATAACCGTATAATTCTTTCATTTCCAGCGGTTAGAAATTATATTAGAGATGAATTTGTGAAACACATTGAAGACAAATTTGGTCGCCCAGATGTTATTGCAGGTGTAGCAACAGGAGCTATTGGGATAGGAATTCTTGTTGCTGAAGCTATGGGTTTACCTTTCGTTTATGTAAGACCTGAACCTAAAAAGCACGGTAGACAAAATCAAGTGGAAGGATTTTTACAAAAAGGTCAAAATGTAGTAGTCGTAGAAGATTTAATTTCTACAGGTGGTAGTAGTTTATTGGCCGTTGATGCCCTCAGAAATGAAGGTGCAAATGTGAAAGGAATGGCAGCTATTTTTACTTACGGATTTTCAATATCGAAAGAAAAAATTGAAGAAGCAAATTTAGAAGTTTTCACCCTGAGTAATTACGAAAATTTAATTCAAAAAGCAGTTGATAAAAAATATATTTCAGAAGAAGAACTAGAAACTCTACAATCTTGGAACGCTAATCCCTCCATTTGGAATATTTAATAATAAATAAATTAACACTATAGTAAAATGAACTTAGAAAGTCCAAAAGTAAACGTAGCACAATCTGCATCATATATTTTTAATGCATTAACCGATATTAAAAATTTTGAAAAATTAATGCCTGAAAACATAGCAAAATTTGAAGTAATTGATGAGAATTGCTTTGAGTTTGGCTTAAAAGGAATGCCTGAAATTAAATTGGTTAAAAAAGATGTAACACCTCATTCAAAAGTTGTTTTAGGAGCTGCATCAAGTAAATTGCCGTTTACTCTAACTGCTCAACTTGATGCTGTAAATGAACAATCTACGGATATTCAATTGTTTTTTGAAGGTGATTTCAATCCTATGATGGCTATGATGGTAAAAGGACCTATTGGAAAATTTATTGAAACCTTAGCTAACAATATGTCAAAATTATAACTATAAAAGACATTTCATTATAAAGCGGCTTTTTAGTCGCTTTTTTTAATGCTCTTATATTTTCCATATCGTGTTTTGAAATCAGATGTTTTTTGTATTTTTGAATTAAAAATAAGACATGAAAAGTATTGCCATCTCTAATGCACTCTTACGAACAATTTTCATTCTAATAGGAATAGCACTAGGACTTTACTTACTCTATTCGCTTTCTTCCATTATCATTTATATCGTTTGTGCCTTACTTTTAAGTTTTGTAGCTGAACCTATAGCTCAATTTCTTCAAAAAAGTTTAAAATTTAAACCCATATTGGCTATTACTACTTCTCTATTGGTTTTTATATTTATAACGATTGGAATTTTGATGCTTTTTATTCCATTAATCTTATCTCAAAGTCAAAAATTATCATTGTTAGATGTCAAGGCAATTGAAAAAAACTACTTGCTATTTATAGAAAATATTGATAAATGGTTACTTAATCATAATATCGACTACAACCAGTATATTGATATCCAAAAAATATCTGAATCTTTAAATCTAAACTTCATCACTGATATTGTAAATTCCATTATAGGATCAATAGGTAATTTTGGAATGGCTTTGTTTTCTATTTTTTTTATTGCATTTTTTTTAATGAAAGACCAAGAACTAGCAACAAAAAATTTAAAATATTTATTACCCACAAGACAAAAGTGGAAAATATTGGCTTCTTTACTAAAAATAAAAAACATGCTAGCAAAATATGCTATTGGATTACTTCTTCAACTATTTGTAGTTTTTGTATTATATTTAATTGTATTATTAATTTTTCATGTAGAAAATGCGTTTATCATTGCCTTTTTAGGTGCTATATTAAACATAATCCCTTTTGTAGGACCAATAATAGCTGCCATTATTACTGCTTTTTTAACCATGCTAGGTAATATTGATCAAGATTTTAATACTGTAATTGTTCCTACTACTACTTACGTTTTAATAGGCTATATTTTGGTTCAAATCATTGACAATAACATTAGTCAACCAATAATTGCATCTAAAAGTACCAATTCACATCCTCTAGAAATATTTATAATTATTTCAATCACCGGAATTTTAATGGGAATAACAGGAATGATTATTGCTATTCCGCTTTACACAGCAATAAAAGTGGTATTAAAAGAGTTTTTTCCAAAAAATAAATTTATTCATATTCTAACAAGAAATCTATAATGAATAAGACTATTTTAACAGATGAAATTCAAGAGTTTATCACTCAATGCTTAAACAAAAACATAGCCCAACTTGCCTTATCAAAAAATCCATTTCCTAAGGTAGAGTGGAAAGATATAATCAATCAAATTGTAGCCAAACAGAAAAGCAAAGATAAATTACCCACGTGGTTTTCAACTAAATATATTTATTATCCTGCGAGTATCTCAATTGAACAAACGTCCTCTGAAGAAACAGCTAAATATAAATCAAGTCTAATATCAGGTTATAATCTAGTTGATTTAACTGGTGGATTTGGAATTGATTGCTATTATTTTGCTAAGAAATTTAAAACTGTATTTCATTGTGAAATAAATGAAGAACTTTCCAAAATAGTGGCTCACAATAATCTTCAACTAAATGTAAATAACATAGAATGTATTTCAAAGAATAGCTTCGATTTTTTAAATGAAACAACTACTTTTTTTGACTTCATCTACATCGATCCTAGTAGACGTAACAATAGCAAAGGAAAAGTGTTTTTACTTAATGATTGCCTACCAAATGTTCCAGAAAACTTAGATTTATATTTCAGCCGAACTAACCAAATTTTGATTAAAACAGCTCCTATACTAGATATTACAGCAGGAATAAAAGAATTAAAATGTGTCAAATCAATTCATATAGTCGCGGTTGAAAATGAAGTAAAAGAGCTACTATGGTTTTTAGACAAAAAAACAGCATCAACTATTGAAATAAAAGCGGTAAATATTCAAAAAAAGAAAACAGATATACATAGTTTTATTCTCGGAAATACGAATGAAGCTATTCTTGCTTATCCTAAAAAATATATTTATGAACCTAATGCCTCAATATTAAAATCAGGTTGTGCAGATGATTTATGTAAGCAACTTAACGTAGCAAAACTGCACCTTCACTCTCATTTATTTACTAGTGACGATTTAATTACATTTCCTGGAAGAAGTTTTCAAATTGAAAAAGTAATTCCATTCCAAAAAACAGAAATGAAAAACCAATTAGAAGGCAAAAAGATGAATATCACGACCAGAAATTTTCCTCTTTCAGTGGAAGAAATTAGAAAAAAATATAAAATTAAAGATGGAGGTGAAAATTATTCCTTTTTTACTACTGCCAAAAATGAAGA
>NZ_JAGKWP010000033.1 GCF_021151785.1 Flavobacterium sp. | reverse complement strand
TCTTAAAAAAGAATATTTTATAAAAAAATCAAAAAAATATTTGTATATTTGCGCAGTTATTTAGTAATCAACCAAATAATGAGGCACGCCATGCGTGCCTCTTTTTATAGGCATGACATTTAAAGAAAAAGTTAAAAACATTGTAGATGAAGTATTGGAAACAAAGCAAAATTTGTTTTTAATTGAGCTAACGGTTTCTGATGCTAATAAGATTAATGTTGTAATCGATGGTGATACAGGGGTGACTTTGCAAGATTGTATTGATGTAAGTCGATCTGTTGAGTCTCGTTTGGATGAAGAAGGTTATGAGTTTTCAATTGATGTAGCTTCTGCTGGAGTATCTAGTCCTTTGAAATTGGTTAGACAGTACAAGAAAAATGTGGGTAGAAAGTTGAAAATTAAAACTATCTCACAAGGAGAAATCGAAGGAATGTTGGTGGAAGCTGATGATGAAGGGGCTGTGCTTGCTTGGAAAGCTCGTGAACCTAAAGAAGTGGGTAAAGGTAAAGTAACAGTGGAAAAAACATTAAAAATTGCCTATGAAGACATTAAAGAATCAATAGTAATTATATCATTTTAATAGAGCGTATCATGGAGAATATTGCATTAATAGAATCATTTTCAGAGTTTAAAGATGATAAACTTATAGATAGAGTTACCCTTATGGTGATTTTAGAAGATGTGTTTAGAAATGCGTTGAAGAAAAAATATGGTTCAGACGATAATTTCGATATTATTATCAATCCTGATAAAGGAGATATGGAAATATGGAGAAATCGTGTAGTAGTGGCTGATGGAGAAGTGGAGGATCCAAATTCTGAAATTTCGTTGTCAGATGCTAGAAAAATTGAACCAGACTTTGAAGTAGGTGAAGATGTTTCAGAAGAAGTAAAATTAATAGATTTAGGAAGAAGAGCAATTTTAGCCTTACGTCAAAACCTAATCTCTAAAATTCATGAACACGATAATACCAATCTTTACAAGCAATTTAAAGATTTAATTGGTGATATTTACACAGCAGAAGTACATCATGTTAGACCTAAAATGGTTGTGTTGATGGATGATGACGGAAACGAAATTGTATTGCCTAAAGACAAGCAAATTCCAAATGACTTTTTCAAAAAAGGAGAAAACGTTAGAGGAATTATTGAAAGTGTAGAGTTAAAAGGAAATAAGCCTCAAATCATTATGTCAAGAACTTCGCCTTTGTTCTTGGAGAAATTATTTGAACAAGAAATTCCAGAGGTATTTGATGGATTAATTAACGTTAAAAAAGTGGTCAGAATACCAGGGGAGAAAGCAAAAGTTGCTGTAGATTCTTATGATGACAGAATTGATCCTGTAGGGGCTTGTGTTGGAATGAAAGGCGCTCGTATACATGGCATAGTACGTGAATTAGGAAATGAAAATATTGATGTGATTAATTTCACTACCAATACTCAATTATATATTACTAGAGCATTGAGTCCGGCTAAAGTTTCATCAGTAAAAATTGATGAGGAAAGTAAAAAAGCTGAAGTGTTTTTGAAAATTGAAGAGGTTTCAAAAGCCATCGGACGTAACGGTCAAAATATTAAACTGGCTAGTCAACTAACAGGTTACGAACTAGATGTAATTAGAGAAGGTGTAGTTGAAGAAGAGGATGACGTTGAATTAAGAGAGTTTACAGACGAAATCGAGGAGTGGATTATCGAAGAGTTTGAAAAAATTGGTTTAGATACTGCAAGAAGTATTATTGACCAAGATGTTCAAGATTTAGTTAGAAGAACTGATCTTGAAGAAGAAACTATCTTAGACGTAATTAGAATATTGAAGGAAGAATTAGAAGGATAAATCTAATCAACAACAAAAATACAACAACGCAACAACTAAAATTTAGCAAAATAGAATATATGTCTGAAGAAAGAGCAATACGAATTAATAAAGTTTTAAAAGAATTTAATATTTCATTAGATAGAGCAGTGGAAACATTAAAGGACAAGGGCCATACAATTGAGCACAGTCCTAATGCTAAAATATCTCAATTGGAATATGATGTTTTATGCAATACTTTTTCGGCTGATAAGGGAAATAAAGTTGCTTCCAAAGAAGTAGGTGAAGAAAAGAAGAAAGAAAAAGAGGCAATAAAACGTGAAATTGAAAAAGAACTCGAAGAAAAGCGTCGTGCAGAAGAGGAAAGACAAAAGCAAGAAATTATCAAAGCAAAAGCTGTAGTTGCAGGTCCAAAAACGCTTGGTAAAATTGAGTTGAATCCTAAGAAAGTTGAAACAGAAGAGGCTAAAAAAGAGCCTCAACCTGAAGTAGTTGTTAAAGTTGTTGAGGAGAAAGCGGATATTGAAACTCCAATTGTTGTCGAGAAAAAGATTGAAGATAAACCAGTTGTTGAACCGCAAGCTAAAGTGGTAGAAGAAAAACCTGAAGTTGAAGTTGTTAAACCAGTTGTTGAAGAGAAACCTACTCAAGTTACTTCTCCAGAAGTAAAGCCTACTGTTCAAACTGCTGAAGTGAAAAAGACAGAAGGTGAAACCCCTATAGTTGAGGAAAAAATTCAAACGCAATACCAAAAATTATCGGGAGCTACGTTTACAGGTCAAACAATCGATTTATCGCAATTCAATAAACCAAAAAAGAAAAAAGAAGATTTCAAAAAAGACGGGAAGCCAAGCGCGCCAAATGCAACTAATGCTGGAGGGGGAGCGGGTGCCAACGCAAATAATAAAAACAAACGTAAAAGAATTACCAAACCAACAGGTAATACTCCAGGACAAGGTACTCCGGGACAAGGTGGTCAAGGGAATAACCAAGGACAAGGAGGTAAAAAACCTTTCGGAGGCAATGATCGATTTAAAAAAGGTCAAAAACCAGTCGTGGCTAAAGTAGAGCCAACAGAAGAGGAAGTTAAAAATCAAATTAAAGAAACTTTAGAAAGATTACAAGGAAAAGGTAATAAATCTAAAGCCGCAAAATATAGAAGAGATAAACGTGATACGCACCGTCAACGTTCAGAAGACGAACAATTACAACAAGAACTAGAAAGCAAAATCTTGAAAGTAACAGAGTTTGTTACTGTTGGTGAGATTGCTACTATGATGGATGTGCCTATTACGAAAGTAATTGGGACATGTATGTCACTAGGAATTATGGTTACTATGAATCAACGTCTTGATGCTGAAACGTTAACCATTGTTGCTGATGAATTTGGATATGAAGTGCAATTTATTACAACAGATATTGAAGAAAATACCGAAGTAATTGAAGATCGTCCTGAAGATTTAAAATCAAGAGCACCTATCGTGACTGTAATGGGGCATGTTGACCACGGTAAAACGTCATTATTGGATTATATCCGTAAAACAAATGTTATTGCAGGTGAATCAGGAGGTATTACACAACACATCGGTGCATATGCTGTTAAATTAGAAAATGGACAAAGAATTACGTTTTTAGATACTCCTGGTCACGAAGCGTTTACTGCCATGCGTGCACGTGGAGCACAAGTTACAGATATTGCTATCATTGTTATCGCAGCTGACGACGACATTATGCCTCAAACAAAAGAGGCTATTAGTCACGCACAAGCGGCTGGTGTTCCAATGATTTTTGCAATCAATAAAGTAGATAAACAAACTGCAAATCCTGATAAAATTAAGGAAAAATTAGCTGCTATGAATTTATTAGTAGAAGAATGGGGTGGTAAATACCAATCACATGATATCTCTGCTAAAATGGGTATGGGTGTTAATGAATTACTTGAGAAAGTATTATTAGAAGCAGAAATTTTAGAGTTAAAAGCGAATCCAAATAAGCCAGCTCAAGGTACAGTAGTTGAAGCTCAATTAGACAAAGGTCGTGGTTATGTGTCAACTATTTTAGTACAAGCTGGTACATTAAAAATTGGAGATTATGTGTTAGCTGGTAAAAATCATGGTAAAATTCGTGCCATGTTTGATGAGCGAGGGCATGCAATTAAAGAAGCAGGTCCTTCAACACCAGTTTCAGTTTTAGGTTTAGATGGAGCGCCTACTGCAGGTGATAAGTTTAATGTGTATGAAGATGAAAGAGAAGCAAAACAAATTGCAGCTAAGCGTACTCAATTAATTCGTGAGCAATCAGTTAGAACACAAAAGCACATTACGTTGTCAGAAATTGGACGTCGTATTGCCTTAGGACAGTTCAAAGAGTTAAATATTATCTTAAAAGGAGATGTAGATGGTTCTGTTGAAGCACTATCGGATTCATTCTTGAAATTATCTACTGAAGAAATACAAATTAATATCATCCACAAAGGTGTTGGAGCTATTACAGAATCAGACGTATTATTGGCTTCTGCTTCAGATGCAATCATTATCGGATTTAACGTTCGTCCTCAAGGAAACGCAAAAATGTTAGCTGAGAAAGAAGAAATCGATATCAGAAATTATTCTATCATTTATGCAGCGATTGATGACTTAAAAGATGCAATGGAAGGAATGTTGTCTCCTGAAATGAAAGAAGAGATTACAGGTACGGCTGAGGTTCGTGAATTGTTTAAAATTTCTAAAGTAGGAACAATTGCTGGATGTATGATTACTGATGGAAAAATGTTTAGTAAATCAAAAATCCGTTTAATTCGCGAAGGTGTTGTTATTTACACTGGTGAATTAGCGGCATTAAAACGATTCAAAGACGATGTAAAAGAGGTTTCAAAAGGTTATGATTGTGGTATGCAGATTAAAAACTATAACGATCTTCAAGAATACGATGTAATCGAAGGATTCCATGAAGTTGAAGTTAAAAAGAAATTGAAATAGTTTTTTTCTTTATAAATATTAATCCCGAGTTTTCTCGGGATTTTTTTTATCTCTTGTATTTCAACTCTTTAAACTATTTTAGAAAATTATTAATTAATTCACTTAAAAAATTAGCATCTTATAATTTTTTTCCTTTATTTTTGAAAAGGAACAAAAATTAACACAACATGCAGTTTGATCCCTCAAAAATAAGTGGTTCAGATACCTATAAATTGCTCACTGGAATTGTAATACCTAGACCTATTGGTTGGATATCAACCATTAGTCCTAAAGGAGAATACAATGTAGCACCTTTTTCATTTTTTAACGCAGTAGGTGAGGATCCTCCTCATGTAATGTTTTCTACTGTTCGTACTGGAGATAAAAATAAAGATACACTAAATAATGTTTTGGCTACGAAACAATTTGTAGTCAATATGGTTACAGAAGATTTAGTGGAAAAAATGAATACTACTTCTCAGGCTATTCCTTCTAATGAAAGTGAATTTGAATTAGCTGGATTAACACCTCTTCAATCAGTATTGATAAAAGCACCTCGTGTAAAAGAATGTCTAGTAACGATGGAATGCGAAATGGTGCATCATTATTTTTTAGAAGACCATAAAAATGGCGGCGCTTGTATTATAGTAGGTAGAGTGCTGTTATTTCATGTTGACGAAAAAGTGCTTTTGGAAGGGACAAAAATAAATTTGGAAACCTATAAACCAGTGGCTCGTTTAGCAGGATCAAATTATAGCAAATTAGGAGAAATATTTTCCATTAAAAGAAATTAAGTACATGAAGATAACGGTTATTGGTGGTGGTCCTGGAGGGCTTTATTTTTCAATATTAACTAAGAAAGCTTTACCGCATTGTGAAATCAATGTGTATGAACGAAATAAACCCGAGGATAGTTTTGGTTTTGGAGTTGTTTTTTCTGATGAAACTTTGGGGGAATTTTTAAAAAGAGATATGGAGTCTTATGAACTCATTCGAAGTAATTTTGCCTATTGGGATGATATAGTGGTGGCTCGTGACGGGCAAGAGGTAAGCATTGCTGGAAATGGTTTTTGTGGTTGTTCCAGAAAAACTTTATTGAAATTATTGCACCAAAGATGTAGGGAGGAAGGTGTGCATTTACATTTTGAAGCAGAAATTCCAGATGAATCGGTTTTTGCTGATTCGGATATTATTTTAGCAGCAGACGGAATTAGTAGCGCTATACGAACCAAATATGAAAGAGAATTTGGAACTACCATTGCATTAAAGAAAAATAGATTTGTTTGGTTGGGTTCAACCAAGCCTTTAGATGCGTTTACTTATTTTTTTAGAACCACTCCTCATGGTGTAATAGTCGCTCATTCTTATCAATATGAGCCAGGTATGAGTACTTGGATTTTTGAGTGTAGTGATGAAACATGGCAAAAACATGGATTTGAAGTGACTAATGAGCAAGATACAATTGAAAAAATGCAAGCGATTTTTAAAGATGAGTTAGACGGTCATCCTTTAATTTCAAATAAATCACATTGGCGACAATTTCCTCATGTAACCAATAAAAAATGGTTTCATAAAAACATTGTTTTATTAGGAGATGCGAAAGCAACGGCACATTATTCTATTGGGTCAGGAACCAAATTAGCCATGGATTGTGCTATTGGATTGTCTGATGCGGTTATTGCAAACCCTACAAGTGTAAAAGCGGCTTTTGAACAGTATGAAGCAACACGAAGAAATCCAGTTGAAATGATTCAGTATGCGGCTTTAGTTTCGCTAGATTGGTTTGAAAATATGGATCGAAATAATCAACACCCATTTTATCAGTTTGCTTTTGGTTGTATGACTCGTTCCAAAAAAGTAACGTATGAAAATCTTCAAATTCGTGATCGATCTTTTACTGATAAAGTGGTTGAAGAATTTAATTCGCATATTCCAAATACAGATAAAAACCAAGTAGCTGTATTTACACCTTTTAAATTACGTGATTTAGAAGTTATAAATCGAATAGTAATGGCACCTATGGGTCAATATAAAGCGATTGATGGAAATGTAAATGATTGGCATTTTCAACATTATGCCTCCAGAGCTTTGGGTGGAGTTGGGCTTATTTTGACTGAAATGACAGCAGTTTCAGAAACGGGACGAATTACAGAATCATGCGCAGGGATTTATACACATGAGCAAATTGAAGCATGGAAACGTATTAACGTATTTATACATTCCCATTCAAAGACTAAAATTGGAATCCAAATAGGACATTCAGGAAGAAAAGGCGCAACGTTAGAACCATGGAAAGGAAATAATCAACCTATGTTAACTCCATGGGGACTTTTATCTGCCTCAGCACTTTCTTATAAACAAGGCTTTTCAATTCCAAGAGAAATGACACTTCAAGATATGGAGCATATCAAAAGTCAATTCAAACAAGCGGCCATTAATGCAGAGCAGGCTGGGTTTGATATGATTGAATTACAAGCCCATCATGGTTTTTTATTAGCTTCATTTCTATCTCCACTAACTAATATTCGTTCGGATGAATTTGGAGGAGCAATTGAAAATAGATTAAAATATCCGTTGGAAGTATTTAAAGAAATGCGTTCAGTTTTTCCAAATCATAAACCAATGTCGGTTCGTATTTCTGCTTATGATTGGGCTGATGGAGGAATTACTGAAAAAGAAGTATTAGTTATAGCACAAGCATTTAAGGACGCTGGAGCGGATGTAATTAATGTTTCCACTGGTAATACAGTTGCCAATCAAAATCCTGTAGTGGGTAGAATGTGGCAAACGCCTTTTTCAGATGCCATTCGAAATTCCATTCATATACCTACAATTACTGCAGGCTATATTCAAGATATTGATCAAATTAATACCATTATTTTAAATGGACGTGCTGATTTAGTTGCGTTAGGAAGACCTCTGTTATTAGATCCTTATTTCGTAAGAAATGCACAAGCATATGAGAATTACAAAGCAGAAGATATTAATGATTCATATCTAGCAGGTACTTCACATTTGTATCCATTGAAAACAACAGAAAGAAAACAAATAGAAGGGATGAAAAAAGCATTGAAGCCAAAAAGTAACAAGAAATAGTTGTAATTGTATGGATGATAATTTGACCAAAGTATTATTTAGATATTATAGCGATGTTCTTGAAGATGATGTAGTAGAAACTATGTGGGCAGAAATAATTGATGACCAAAAAGGATTATACAAGTTAGATAGTATTCCATTTTATGGTCCTATGATTTCCTGTGGAGATGTGTTTAAAGCCACCTTTGATGAAGTTGAAGAAATGTTGGTTTTTAATGAAGTTTTTGAGTTTTCAGGAAATTCTGTTATTCAGATAATTATAATGAATGAGAATTTTGATAAAGAAATTTTGAGAAAAAGGCTGCTAGAATATGGTTGTGAATCAGAAGGAGTAAATGATAAATATTTTGTGGTTGATATTCCATCAGAAATCGATTATTTAGAAGTTAAAAAGATGCTTGAAGAGTTTGAAAGTAAAGCATTGATTCAATTTGCCGAACCTGTATTGTCAAATCAACATTTTAATGATATTAATATTCACAATTTTAATTCGTAATTAAATGAAAGACAACTTTGCTATCCGTCATTTACCATCACTGGAATTGCAGCCAGCATATCAGTTTTTAGATTTACCTCAGTTTAAAAGAGAAGAATGGTTAAATTGTGCCTATCGATTATTAGACTTTCACATAGAAAATGGAAACGGTTCTAAAATTTGTATTCAAACTTTTGATGAAACTTGGACGTATCGAGATTTATTTGATAGAGCCAATCAAATTGCACATGTTTTAGTAAATGATTTAGGGTTGCAATCTGGTAATAGAGTTTTGTTGCGTTCAGCGAATAACCCCATGATGGTAGCATGTTGGTTTGCGATTATCAAAGCAGGTGGAATAGTAGTAGCTACTATGCCTTTATTGCGTGCTAAAGAATTAACAACAATAATAGATTGTGCAGAAATATCTCATGTTATTTGTGATCATGATTTAGCAGAAGAAATCCGGTTGGTGAATAGTGCTTTTCTAAAGCAAATTACTTATTATCGAAATAGCGATTTAGAAATAAAAATGGCTTCCAAACCCAAAGTTTTTACAAATTACAATTCAAATGCAGAAGATATTGCTTTAATTGGTTTTACCTCAGGAACTACTGGCTTGCCAAAAATGACGGCACATTATCATAAAGATGTGTTGAATATTTGTGAAGCATTTCCAAATTATTCTTTACAGCCAACCAGTGAAGATGTGTTTACTGGAAGTCCACCTATTGGATTTACTTTTGGTTTGGGAGGTTTAGTTTTATTTCCACTTTATTTTGGAGCAACTACGTTTCTAATTGAAAAACCAACTCCAGATATTTTATTAAAAGCCATTCAGGATTTCAAAATTACCATTTGTTTTACCGCGCCAACGGCTTGGCGTGTTTTGACTACGAAAGTGGCAGATTTTGATATTTCTAGCTTAAGAAAATGTGTATCAGCGGGGGAAACTTTGCCGTTAAAAGTCTGGCAAGATTGGTACGAAGTAACTGGACTCAAAATCATTGATGGAATTGGTGCTACCGAAATGTTGCATATCTTTATATCTTCTAATGAAGAAAATATGAAACCAGGAACTACTGGTAAAGCTATTTCAGGTTATATAGCTAAAATAATAGATGAAGAGGGGAATGAAGTTCCTAAGAATAAACCAGGTCGATTAGCGGTTCAAGGGATAACAGGTTGTAAGTATTTGAATAGAGAAGATAAACAACTTGAGTATGTTCAGTCAGGATGGAACATCACAGGTGATATTTTTAAACAAGATGAAGAAGGGTATTTTTATTTTATAGCCCGTGGTGATGATATGATTATTTCTTCCGGATACAATATTGCAGCTATAGAAGTGGAAAGTGTGCTTTTAACTCATGAAGATGTTTTAGAGTGTGCTGTTGTAGGAATGCCTGATAGTGAAAGAGGTATGTTGGTTTGCGCACATATTGTTTTAAAAGATCAAAGTAAAGCAACTGATGCACATAAAAATCATATTCAACATTGGTTTAAAGAAAATGCAGCACCATACAAATATCCTAGAGTAATTCATTTTGTGGAAATATTACCAAAAACTGAGACAGGAAAAATACAACGATTTAAATTGAAATAATACAATGAGTCAATTTTATATAAAACAAGAAAAAATCAAATTCAAGCATATTGATTACGCGGGTATAGTTTTTTATCCTCGATTTATGGAAATGATAAATGATTTGGTAGAAGATTGGTTTGAAGAAGCACTAGACAGACCATTTTCTAGAATGCATGAAACAAACGGAATACCTACAGTAGATTTAAAAGTGCAATTTAAAGCACCTGCTCGTTTAGGTGAAATACTAACAAAGAAATTGTGGGTAAAAGAACTTCGTAATTCTTCTATTTTATGCGGATTTCAATTCGTAAAAGATAAGGATACTACAGTGTTAGAAGGTGAAGTGACTTTGGTTAACGTCAAAATTGCTGAAAATAGAAACGAAATTAAATCAGAAGCTTTTTCTGAAGTAATGAAAGATAGAATTAGGATGTACCAATTGTAAATTATTCTTTAATTTCAATTCGTAATTCAAAACTCATAATTTTAAATTCGTAATTTCTTAAAATATGGAATTCAAAAAAATAAAAGCCGCAACAGTACAAACAGCACCTGTGTTTCTTAACGTAGAAAAAACAGTTAACAAGGCCATTTCATTCGTTAAAGAAGCAGCTAATAACGGAGCCAAATTAATCGCTTTTCCTGAAGTTTTTATTGCAGGATATCCCTATTGGAATTGGATCATGACTCCGGTTCAAGGTAGTAAATGGTATGAAGAGTTGTATAAAAATTCAGTTGATATAGCTGGTCCCGAGATTAAAAAACTATGTTTGATAGCTAAAGAATATGATATCCATATTGTAATGGGAATTAATGAAAGAGGGAAAAGTTTCGGTGAAATTTATAACACGAATTTGATTATCGATAATAAAGGTTCAATTATTGGTAAACATAGAAAATTAGTGCCTACTTGGGCTGAAAAATTAACTTGGACTTCAGGAGATGGCTCTTCACTAAAAGTATATAACACTGAAGTGGGTCCGATAGGAACATTGGCTTGTGGTGAAAATACAAATACATTAGCCCGATTTACTTTGCTTTCTCAAGGCGAATTAATTCACATTGCAAATTATATTTCATTACCTGTTGCACCACCTGATTATGATATGGCTGAGGCAATAAAAATTCGTGCCGCTGCACATTCTTTTGAAGGTAAATTATTTACCATTGTCTCTTGTTCTACTATTTCGCAAGAAATCAAAGATGTTTTACGTGTGGATGTCCCAAATATAGATGAATTATTGGATAGGAAAAGTTCTGCTTTTTCTGGTTTTATTGGTCCAAACGGAGCTGTAATAGGAACCCCATTAATCGATGACGAGGGAATGGTGTATGCAGAAATAGATTTGATAAAATGTGTCCAACCAAAACAAATGCACGATATTTTAGGTCATTATAATCGTTTCGATATATTTGATTTGCGTGTAAATGTGGCACCAACAAGAAAAATTACATTTGTAGATACTCACGAAGAATTTAATAAAAGATAAATGTTGACTTAAACTCTTTAAGTCATTATTAAAATATAGGATTATGGAAGAAAACAACTATTCAGATGATGTTTACGGACGTGCTCGAGTACAAGATTCCGACGAATTAAAAGTTTACTATAAAGAATTAGAGAAACTTGGAGCTGGAGCATTATGGACCGTAGCTAATGATATTGAACCTTGGGAACCGCGTTCTTCTTCGGTTCCTATGCTGTGGAAATATGATGATTTGCGTAATTTAGTATTAAAGTCATCAGAATTAGTAACACCAGAACAAGCGGGTAGGCGTGTTGTGTATTTAGTCAACGAAAAGCGTAAGGATGTTTCTGCCGCTGTTGGTTGGTTATATACAGGAATTCAAGTGACTCGTCCTGGTGAAAGCACATCTGCTCATCGTCATCGAGCTTCAGCGTTGCGTTTTATTATGGAGGGGAGTAAAGGTTATACCGTGGTGGATGGTAATAAAATTATGTTGGAAGTAAATGATTTTGTCATCACTCCTAATTCAACCTGGCATGAACATGGGGTAGAGGATGATGGTGAAACATGTATCTGGCAAGATGGATTAGATATTCCACTTGTAAATGCTTTGGAAGCTAATGATTATGCGGTTTATGATGGAAAACAACCATTAGTTAAACCTTTGAATTTTTCTCCGATAACCTATGGTTGTGTTGGACTCATTCCTGTGGATAGTTCATGGGATAAACCTTATTCCCCTTTGTTTAAATATTCTTGGGCAAAGGTATATCCAGCTTTATTAGATGCACTTAAAGTGAATGAAATCAATTTGTTTGATGGTATTCTTATGCAATATTCAAATCCATTAACAGGAGGTCATGTTATGCAAACCATGGGTGCAGCAATGCAATTGTTACCTGCAGGTTTTAAAGGGAAAGCTCATAAACATACAGGTTCTTTTGTTTACCAATGCGCTAAAGGAAAAGGTTACACCATCATCAATGGAAAACGCTTCGATTGGAAAGAAAGAGATATTTTCTGTGTTCCGAGTTGGGCATGGCACGAACATCATAACTTATCTGAAACAGAAGATGCCTGTCTATTTAGTTTTAATGATTTGCCAGTTATTGAAGGTTTAGGGTTGTTTCAGTCTAGAAATTTCACCGAAAATAATGGGCATCAACAAATTCAATAACAATATCAAGTTCAAAAATCAATAAAAAAATAACTTCGCATTCATTGCATTTAATTTAGATAAACATGAAATTACTAACCTACTCAATACAAGATTCAGAACCTCGTTTAGGTTTTATTCATAATAATCAAGTAATCGATATGGAAGATTTTGGAGATGTATCCAATTTTCCTTTGCCAAATAATATGTTAGAATTAATTGATATGGGATTTGAGGTTATTGATGAAATTAATGATCTAATTGCTGATACTTCTCAAAAACAATTTGATGAAATAGCTTATCCAATCGATGAGGTTATTTTTTTAGCTCCCATACCAAAACCAAGAAAAAACATCATTGGAATCGGATTGAATTATACCGAACATGTGGCTGAAAGTGCTCGAACATTAGATACAACTGGAAAACTTCCAATCAAACCGATTATTTTCTCAAAACCACCAACTACTGTTACGGCTACGAATACAGAAATTATAAAGAATACAAAATTGACGTCTCAATTAGATTGGGAGTGTGAATTAGCAGTTGTTATCTCTAAAAAAGGGAAATATGTAGCCAAAGAAAATGCGATGGATTATGTGTTTGGATATACAGTTATAAACGATATTTCAGCACGTGATTGCCGTAGAGAGGGACAATGGATTGTGTCTAAAGGACAAGATACATTTGCGCCCATGGGACCAGTTTTAGTCACTAAAGACGAAATAGTTAATCCACATAACCTGAATTTAACTTTAAAGGTCAATAGTGTTGAAAAACAGAATTCTAACACCAAGTTCATGTTGTTTAATATTAACGATTTAATAGAAGATTTAAGTATCGTTTTTACATTAGAACCTGGAGATATTATCGCAACGGGAACGCCAGCTGGAGTTGGTGCAGGAAGAGATCCTCAAGAGTGGTTGTATGATGGAGATGTGGTAGAAGCAACTTTAGAAGGAATTGGAACGATTGTGAATACGGTTAAAGAAATTTAAAATGAAAAAATACAGAATAGGCCAAATAGTTCCATCCTCAAATGTAACGATGGAAACCGAAATACCCGCGATTTTTCGCTCACGTGAAACCATTTTACCAGAGCGTTTTACGTTTCATAGTAGCAGAATGCGCATGAAAAAAGTAACTAAAGAAGAATTAGAAGCCATGGATGCCATGAGTTTGAAATGCGCACAAGAGTTGTCAGATGCACATGTTGATGTTATGGGCTACGCTTGTTTAGTAGCTATTATGAGTATGGGACGTGGATATCATTGTGTTTCGGAGGTAAATTTGCATCAAGAAACTATAGCAAATGATTTTCCTACTCCTATTGTTACTTCTGCGGGAGCTTTGATCAATGGATTAAAAATCTTAGGGGCAAAACAAATTTCAATCATTACTCCTTATATGCGTCCTTTAACAGATAAGGTGGTCGATTATATTGAGCATCAAGGGATAAAAGTAAAGGAGAGTATTGCTTTAGAAATTCCTGATAATTTAGAAGTGGCAGCTCAGAACCCTATGAATTTAGTTGAGATTTATAAGCAATTAGACTTAACCGACGTAGATGTCTTAGTTGTATCTGCATGTGTGCAAATGCCTTCATTAGAGGCTATTGATTTAATTCAAGCTGAGTGTGGAATTCCCGTTACTTCGGCAGCAGTTTGTACTACTTATGAGATGATGAAAAAGCTTTCTATTGAAGCTAAAGCGCCCATTGGAGGTGAATTGCTTAATGGGAAATATTAATTTACAAGATGTTAATTGTAGATAATATCCAAAAGGTTATATCAAAATGACTAATTTTATGTTAGTGAGCTCGATAAAATATCGGGCTCGCTTTGTTTTATTTTTTATTTGGATTTATAATATTGGCAGAAGGATATTTTTTTTTAATGGAAAGTAACGCCTTTTCGGCCTCAATTTTTGATTTGAAGCTACCAACCCAAACCTTGTATGAAGGATTGCTAAAAACTATTGTCCCATCCATATATTTGAACTCTTTTTTAAAGGCGGTTAAATTCTTCTTTGATTCCTCAATTGTACCAAAAAATATTTGAATTTTAAATTTGTCATTTATGGTTATTGAAGCATTGTTTTTTCTTTTTTCTGATAACAATTGATCAATTTTGACCTCCTGTTCTACTGTGTTGTTTTTAATTTGGCAGAAAATATTTTGTGAAAAAAGTATAGCTAAGATAATTAGTAAGAATTGATTTTTATTTTTTAAAGTCTTCATAATGAATATTGTTTGAGGCAAAATTATAAGAACATTTTGGAATATTTGTATTTTCCTTATTTAGAATTAAAATAAATTACATTTTAAGATAAATTTAAGGTTTTGATAATTATTCGAATGTTGTATTTTTGTCGGAGTTTAAAAAGAAGTGTGGTTTCTTTACTAGTTAATTTAGTTCAAAAATCATACCATTAAGTTAGTAATTAATATATAATATGAAAAAGGTGGGTAACCCTAAATCGTTTTCAAAGACTTTCTTCACATTAGCGTTGACTTTTGTTTTTGCTTTTGCTGTTGAGGCTCAAGAGGCTCCGGCAGCGGCAGCTCCTTCGCCAGATGCAGCCGCGGCGGCAGCTCCAGCAGCTGGAACAGGAGATCCAGTGAAAGGAAAGGAATTGTTTAATACCAATTGTGCGGCTTGTCACAAGCTTGATCAAAAAATGACCGGCCCTGCGTTAAGAGGTGTTGGTGATAAGTATGATAAGGAATGGTTGTACAAGTGGATTCACAACAGTTCAGATTTGATTAAATCAGGTGATGCAAAAGCTGTTAAAGTTTATGAGGAGTTTAATAAAGTAGCTATGACTGCTTTTCCTCAATTATCAAATGCAGATATTGATAATATAATTGCTTATACCATGCAGCCTAAAGAAGAGCCTAAAGCAGCTTCAGTTGCTCCAATTATTGGAGAAGGAAGTGGTGATAGCAGTTCTTCTAATACTTTAATTTTAGGTGCCTTGGCTCTAGTATTGGCAATCCTTGTCTTCATGTTGTTTACAGTGAACAATTTGTTGAAGAGGGTTATTGATGCAAAAGGATTAGAATTCGAAGAAAAACCTAAATCATTACCATTGTGGAAAGCATTTGCTAAAAATCAGTTTTTAGTTTTGGTTTCGGCAATATTATTTTTGTTGATTTCAGCTTATTTTGCTTATGGTTATTTAATGCAAATAGGTGTGGATCAAGGTTATGCTCCAATTCAACCAATACATTATTCGCATAAAATTCACGCAGGTGACAACGGTATCGATTGTAAATATTGTCACTCGTCAGCTAGAGTTTCTAAAAATGCAGGTATCCCTTCTTTGAATGTTTGTATGAACTGTCATAAAAATATTAACGAATTCCAAGGTGATAAAGATTCAACGTATGTAGATTATTCTAAGGAATTCTACACAGGTGAAATTAAGAAGTTGTATGATGCTGTTGGTTGGGATCCAGCTACTCAAAAATATACAGGAAAAACTAAACCAGTAAAATGGGTTAGAATTCATAATTTGCCTGATTTTGTTTATTTTAATCACTCGCAACACGTTACTGTAGGTGGTATTGAGTGTCAAAAATGTCATGGTAAAGTGGAGACTTTTGAAATCATGAAACAAGACCAGCCATTAACTATGGGATGGTGTATTAATTGCCACCGTGAAACAAACGTAAAAGTTGAGGAAAACGGTTATTATGAAAAAATCCATGCTGAATTGTCGAAAAAATACGGCAAAACTAAGTTAACTGCTGCTGAAATGGGTGGTTTAGAGTGTGGTAAATGTCACTATTAATAATAATTTAAGAAGCTAATATCTATATACAATGGCATCAAACAAAAAATACTGGAAAAGTGTTGAAGAGCTAAATGAAAATAGTTCTATTGTTGAGACGCTAAAAAACAACGAATTTGTTGAACAAATTCCAGTTGATGAATTTTTAGGTGATAAAGAATCGCTTGCTAATTCATCTACTTCTCGTCGTGACTTCCTAAAATATGTTGGTTTTAGTACGGCTGCAGCTTCATTGGCAGCGTGTGAAGGACCTGTTGTTAAATCAATTCCTTATGTGGTTCAACCTGAGGAAATCATTCCTGGGGTAGCAGATTATTATGCTACTACGATTGCTGATGGTTTTGATTTTGCTAATATTTTAGTTAAAACAAGAGAAGGTCGTCCAATAAAAGTAGAGAATAATAAATTACAAGGTGCAGTTTCTGGTGCCAATGCTAGAGTGCATGCGTCAGTATTGTCTTTATATGATAATTTGAGGTTAAAATCGCCTAAAATTGAAGGTAAAGAAGTTTCTTGGAATGAAGTAAATACTAAAATAAAAGCAAGTTTAGTTGAGGCAAAAGCTAAGGGTGGTCAAATCGTTTTATTGACTAATACTATGGCGAGTCCATCGACCGATAAATTAATTGCTGATTTAACAGCTAAATATGGTGTTGTAAAGCATGTAGTTTATGATTCAGTTTCTGATTCAAATGCTTTGGATGCCTTCCAGACAGTTTATGGTTTCAGAGCTCTAGCAAATTATGACTTTTCTAAAGCTGATACTATTGTTTCTGTTGGTGCTGATTTCTTAGGTGATTGGCAAGGTGGAGGTTATGACGCAGGATATGCAAAAGGGCGTGTTCCAAAAAATGGAAAAATGTCAAAGCATATACAAATTGAAGCGATCATGTCTTTAGCGGGTGCTAATGCTGATAAGAGGATTCCTTTAACAGTAGCACAACAAAAACAAGCTCTAGTTGAATTATACAATGCAGTAACAGGTTCAGCTGTTTCTACTGGTTTAAATAATAAAGATGTTGCTAAAGCTGCTCAACAGTTAAAAGCTTCAGGGTCAAAAGGTGTAGTTGTTTCAGGTCTTGACGACTTTGACGCTCAGTTAGTAGTGTTAGCTATTAATATTGCTTTGAGATCAGAAGCATTTAATCCAACTGATGCTAAACTTGTTAGAAAAGGTGATGCTAAAGCTGTAAATCAGTTAGTGGCTGAAATGAATGCAGGTAAAGTTCACACACTTATTATGAGTGGTGTAAATCCTGTGTATTCTTTGCCAAATTCTAAAGAGTTCGTTGCTGGTTTAGCAAAAGTTAATTTGTCTGTGGCTTTTTCAACTAAAGAAGATGAAACTGCTAAGAAAGTTAAAATTGCTGCGGCTGCTACTCATTATTTAGAGTCATGGGGTGATGTTACAATTACTCGTTCTAATTACAGTTTGGTTCAGCCTACAATTAGACCTTTATTTAATACAAAACAATTCCAAGAAGGTTTATTAGCTTGGACAGATAATGCATTAGCTTATTATGATTTCTTAAAAAGTTTTGCAGTTTCAAATTTATCTGGTAAAACTTGGAATCAAGCACTTCATGATGGTTTTACAGTTTCATCTCCTTCAACTGTATCGGTTCAAGGTGTAAACGTTTCTTCATCAGTTTCGAAGTTAGCTTCTGCTAAATCAAATGGTTTAGACTTAATTTTATACACTAAAACAGGTTTAGGCGATGGGCAACAAGCTAATAATCCTTGGTTGCAAGAGTTTCCTGATCCAATTACAAGAGTGTCATGGGATAACTACATTACAGTTTCCAAAAAAGATGCTGATAAGTTAAACTTACAAAATTTCAATGTTGCTAATGGTGGTTTAAATGGTTCTTATGCTACAGTTAAGGTAGGTAGTGCTGTTTTGTCAAATGTACCTGTGATTATTCAACCAGGTCAAGCTGTAGGTACTGTGGGTATTGCTCTTGGTTATGGAAGAAAAGAAGCATTAAAAGAAGAAATGCAAGTAGGTGTTAACGCTTATACTTTATATGCTAACTTAAATGCAAATCAATCAGCTACGGTAACATTAGCAGAAGGTACACATGAGTTTGCTTGTGTACAGTTACAAAGAACGTTGATGGGTAGAGGAGATATCGTTAAAGATACTACGTTATCTGTTTTCAATAAAGCAAATGCTTCTGGAGAAGTTGAACTTTATAATCCACTTCCAGTAGTTTCTTTAGATCACAAAGAAACACCTGCTTCAAAAGTTGATTTGTGGACTTCATTTGACAGAACTACAGGACATCATTTTAACTTATCAATTGATTTAAATTCTTGTACAGGTTGTGGTGCTTGTGTTATCGCTTGTCACGCTGAAAATAATGTTCCTGTTGTTGGTAAATCTGAGGTAAGAAGAAGTCGCGATATGCATTGGTTACGAATCGATAGATATTATTCTTCTGAAGATACTTTTGCAGGTGATGTAGATAAGAAAGAAGCTGCAGATGGTTTAATGAGCTCTATTTCTACTTTTACAAGTATGGAAGATCCGTCAGAAAACCCTCAAGTAGTTTTCCAGCCAGTTATGTGTCAACATTGTAATCATGCTCCTTGTGAAACAGTATGTCCTGTAGCGGCAACTTCACATGGGCGTGAGGGTCAAAATCACATGGCTTATAACCGTTGTGTAGGTACTCGTTATTGTGCGAACAACTGTCCTTATAAAGTACGTCGTTTCAACTGGTTCTTGTATAATAAGAATAGTGAATTTGATTATCATATGAATGATGACTTAGGTCGTATGGTATTGAATCCAGATGTTAATGTGCGTTCAAGAGGGGTTATGGAAAAATGTTCTATGTGTATCCAAATGACTCAAGCCACAAAAATGAAAGCTAAAAAAGAAGGTCGTATGGTAAGAAGTGACGAGTTTGAAACCGCTTGTTCTGCTGCATGTACCTCAGGAGCTATGATTTTTGGCGATGTAAATGATAAAGATTCAGCAGTTGCAAAATTAGCGGAATCAGACAGAACTTATCATTTATTAGAGCACATTGGAACAAAACCAAACGTATTCTATCACGTTAAAGTAAGAAACGATCAATAATTATTAATAACAGAAACACAATATAAAGGATTATGTCTCATTACGAAGCACCCATTAGAAAACCTTTAGTTATTGGTGATAAAACGTATCACGATGTAACTGTAGATGTGGCTCGTCCTGTTGAAGGTAGAGCTAACAAACAATGGTGGACAGTATTTACTATAGCATTAGCTGCATTCCTTTGGGGATTAGGATGTATGGTTTATACAATATCTACCGGTATCGGAACATGGGGATTAAATAAAACAATTGGATGGGCTTGGGATATCACTAACTTCGTTTGGTGGGTTGGTATCGGGCACGCCGGAACACTTATTTCAGCGGTATTATTATTATTCCGCCAAAAATGGAGAATGGCTATTAACCGTTCTGCAGAGGCAATGACAATTTTCTCTGTAGTTCAAGCAGGTCTATTCCCGATTATTCACATGGGTCGTCCATGGTTAGGTTACTGGGTTTTACCTATTCCGAATCAGTTTGGTTCTTTGTGGGTAAATTTCAACTCTCCACTTCTTTGGGACGTTTTCGCAATTTCTACTTATTTATCTGTATCCTTAGTTTTCTGGTGGACAGGATTATTACCTGACTTCGCTATGTTAAGAGATAGAGCTGTAACACCATTTACAAAGAAGATATATTCTATTTTATCTTTTGGATGGTCTGGTAGAGCTAAAGATTGGCAGCGTTTTGAAGAGGTATCATTAGTTTTAGCTGGATTAGCTACTCCGTTAGTACTTTCTGTACACACGATTGTATCTTTTGACTTCGCAACTTCTGTTATTCCTGGATGGCATACAACTATTTTACCTCCTTATTTCGTAGCAGGTGCTATCTTCTCTGGTTTTGCAATGGTAAATACATTGTTAATCATTATGAGAAAAGTATCAAACTTAGAGGATTATATTACAGTTCAACACATTGAATTAATGAACATTGTAATTATGATCACGGGTTCTATTGTTGGGTGTGCATATATTACTGAGTTATTTGTTGCTTGGTATTCTGGAGTTGAATATGAACAATATGCTTTTTTAAACAGAGCAACGGGTCCTTACTGGTGGTCTTATTGGTTAATGATGACTTGTAATGTGTTTTCACCTCAATTCATGTGGTCTAAAAAATTGAGAACAAGTATTGCTTTCTCATTCATTATTTCAATTGTAGTAAATATTGGAATGTGGTTTGAGCGTTTTGTTATCATTGTAACTTCATTACACAGAGATTATTTACCTTCATCATGGACTATGTTCCAACCAACTTTTGTTGACGCGGGTATTTATATTGGTACTATAGGTTTCTTCTTTGTATTATTCTTATTGTATTCTAGAAGTTTCCCTGTAATTGCTCAAGCAGAAGTTAAAACGATTTTAAAATCGTCTGGAGATAATTATAAAAGAGAAAGAGGTGATGCTAAACCTGAGCACCATGATTCTCACGGACATGAAGGACACGATCATCATTAATATTTAAGATTATGAGTAATAAAGTAGTACACGCTATTTATAACGACGATGATATTCTATTAGATGCAGTTAAAAAGACAAGAGCTGCACATCATCATATTGAGGAAGTTTACACTCCTTTTCCAGTTCACGGACTTGATAAAGCTATGGGTTTAGCTCCAACTAGATTAGCTATTTGTGCCTTTTTATATGGTTTAACTGGTTTTATTATCTATGCCAATTTGTTAAATTATATTATGATTGTAGATTGGCCTCAAGATATTGGAGGAAAGCCTAGTTTTGCTTTCTATCAAAATTTACCAGCTTTTGTGCCTGTTATGTTTGAAGGTACTGTTTTTTTTGCTGCTCACCTTATGGTAATAACGTTCTTCTTAAGAAGTAAATTATGGCCTTTTAAGCAAGCTGAAAATCCAGATGTTAGAACTACTGATGATCATTTTTTAATGGAAGTTGGTGTTCATGGAAATGAAGAAGAACTAGTTTCATTCTTTCAAAGTACTGGTGCTGTTGAAGTAAAAGTAATTGAAAAATAGTAAGAGGATTATGAGAAACATATTAAATATAATTGCAGTTGCTGGTTTATCGGTTTTAGCCACATCTTGTTTTGATAAATCTAAACCTAATTACCAGTTTTTTCCAAATATGTATGAGCCAGTACCATATGAGACTTACTCAGAGCATGCTGTTTTTCCTGGAGGTAAAGAAGGTTTAATTCCTGCTAAGGGAACAATTAAAAGAGGTTTCATGCCTTATGAAATCCCTAATACACCTGAAGGTTATGCACTTGCTAAAGCTTCATTGAACAAGCCTGCAAATATCATCATCAATGAAGAAAAAGGTAAAGAATTATTCAATGTTTACTGTGCCATTTGTCATGGTGAAGCAGGTGATGGTAAAGGTAATTTAGCAAAAAGAGAGAAGTTTGCAGGGGTTCCTAATTACAAAGATAGGGAAATTACAGAAGGAAGTATATTCCATGTAATAACCTACGGAATTAATGCAATGGGATCACATGCTAATCAGTTATCTCAAGAAGAGAGATGGCAAGTAGCCGATTATGTGCTTAAGTTAAAAGCTCAATTAAAATAGTATTATATTTTTGAAAATAATAGATATGTACCAGTTTTCAAGTAAATTAAAAACTTTTTCTTTCATCCTTATGGTTGTTGGTGCTTTAGGAATCGGTTACGGTTTCTTATCTACTCCTAAGTCAACTGAAGATGTGGAAAAAATATTAAAAGAGCAAGAAGCTCACCACGGTAGTGGTCATCATGATGCACATGCTGAAAATAATGCACATGCTGCAACAAATCACGAATCAGTTCATCATGTAGCTACTAAACATGAAGCTAATGATTCCTTAGTTTCATCTAATGAACAAGCAAATGTTGATTCTACGCATGTTTCTAGTGATACAACGAAAGTAGCATTGATTCCAGTTGTTGATAACAATAATTCTTCAAAACAAGAAGTTATTGTAACTAAAGCAAAAGAGATTCATATTGATCATGCTAAAGAACATAAAGAGCATGTAGAGCACGTAAAACATCAATTGCAAAATAAACCTTGGTCTGCATTATATGTTGCATGTATCTTTTTTATGTTAATTGCTGTAGGTGCATTAGCTTTTTATGCTATTCAATGGGCAGCTCAAGCAGGTTGGTCTCCTATTGTTTTTAGAGTTATGGAAGGTGTTTCAAGTTATCTACTACCTGGTTCTGTAATCTTTTTTGTATTATTGTTAATGGCTGCTTTCCATGTAAATGGTAATCACATTTTTGTTTGGATGGACGAAGAAGTTGTTAAAAATGACCACTTAATTCAAGGTAAATCTGGTTTCTTAAATGTTCCATTTTTCTTAATTAGAGCTATTGTTTTCTTATTTGGTTGGAATTTATACAGATTTATTTCTAGAAAGAATTCTATTAAATTGGATGAAACAAAAGATTTATCTTTTTTCAAAAAGAATTATAAAGCTGCAGCAACATTTCTTGTATTCTTCATAGTATCTGAATCAATTATGTCTTGGGATTGGATTATGTCTGTTGATCCGCATTGGTATAGTACATTATTTGGATGGTATGTATTTGCAAGTTTCTTTGTAAGTGGTATTACAGTCATTACTTTAATTACGCTATACTTAAAATCAAAAGGTTTATTACCTCAAGTAAATAAAAGCCATATTCATGATTTAGCTAAGTTTATGTTTGGTATTTCTATTTTCTGGACTTACTTGTGGTTCTCTCAATTTATGTTGATGTGGTATTCCGATATTCCTGAAGAAATCACTTATTTTGTGACTAGAATTGAAAATTATAATTTACCATTTTTTGGTATGGTAGCTATGAATTTCTTATTCCCATTATTGATATTGATGAATGCTGATTTCAAACGATTAACTTGGGTTATTGTAATGGCTGGTACTGTTATTCTTGCAGGTCATTATTTAGATTTCTATAATATGATTATGCCTGCAACTGTCGGTGATCAATGGTTTATTGGTATCTCTGAAATCAGTTCGGTATTATTCTTCTTAGGTCTATTTATATTTGTTGTATTTACATCTTTAACTAAAACTTCATTAGTTTCTGAAGGTAATCCTTATAT
>NZ_JAGKWP010000032.1 GCF_021151785.1 Flavobacterium sp. | reverse complement strand
ATATAGAATTTAAGGAGACTTAAAAAACATAAGTGCTTAATTATCAGTAATGTAAATAAAAAAACACACTGACTAACACTAAGAAAAAAATCATTAAAGTATTCCATTAACAATCTGTAAACTAACTATTTCCATTAACTGTTAATACTATTATACCCATTCATAACAAAATAACACGTAAAAATTAGAGCAATTAACATTACATACATGGTTAAACTGTTTTGAAGATTTGACCTATTTATTTAAAGTTGAGATTTCATACTAATCAAACAAATAAGACTAAGATATTATTATACTGATGATTATAAAAGGCCTAGTCATTTATAAAATTATAAGTATTAGTTTTACAAAAATACAAATCAGCTTGGTATTCATTTCTTTTCTTAGACAAAAATTCTATTGACCACTTAACTAGAATCATAAGAATTACTTTAACTCAGTAGTTTATGTGAACTATCAAAATAATGAAAGAGATTTAACTCTTAAACTTAAATTAAACATCGCTCAATATTATACAATCATTTACAAACACAATGATGCGTCAAATGAATTAATAGAAATATGAAAGCATAAAAACTATTTCTGGCTCAAATAAGTGACCAATTCATTATCAGAACCAATACCCATTTTTTTCCTTAACAAATACTTCTTACTAAGTACACTTTCGTAAGAAATGTTAATTAAACTTGCTATCTCTTTATTACTTAAATTTAATTTAGTCAAGATTAAAAAATCAATATCCTTTTTGGTCAAACTTGGGTAATCAATTTTTAGCGCATTAATAAAATTAGGATGCATTTTTGTGAATTTAATTTGGAATTCATTCCAATAATCTTCATTATCGAAATAGCTATTAACTTTTTTAACAATCTTATCTACTTGCTTTTTATCCTGAATCAATTCTGTAGCACTTAAAAAATCAACAATTCGAGACTTCAGCTGATACTTTTTAAGTTGCATTGCTGTTAACTCACGTTCCTTTATTTCTACTAACTCTGTTTCAACTTTTAATTTTTCTTCCAGTAAAAGCTTAGTATTCTGATGCCATTCTTTCTCTTGTGCTAATTGCGCTAATTGTAACTGTTGAATCTTATTTTTCTTTTTGTACTTATCTATAATATAATAAGATAAAATAATTAAAAAAAACACAGTCAAAAACGTTATCCATTTTTGCAAATTAGCATTTGCGAGCATTAACTCTAAATTTTTATTTTTTTGAATTTCATTTTTTATATTATACTGATTTAGCTTCTTTTGCAATTCCTCAAATGTATTTTTCTCCTCTCTTTCCTCATAAAGTTCCTCTAACTTTTTTAACACCTTATATTCCGCATCAATATTTCCTTGTTTATTTTTAATAAATGCTAAATTTTTATAATAAAATATCTCTTCTTGCAAATTAGCGTTTTCTAATATTTTAGATTGATCTAATTTTAGAACCTTATTAATTTCATCATTTTTATTTAAGTCAATTAAATTTTTCAAATAAAAAACAAAAATTTCTGTTGATAAATGAGGCATTTTATCATACATAAACTCAAATGATTGCTTTAAAAAAGGTAAAGATTTGTTTAATTCATTTCTTTTGTAGTAAAATTTACCTATTCTACTCAAACATAAATTTTCGTTTCTCTTATCTGAAACTTTTTTAAAACCAGAGAGGGCTTCATTAAAATATTTTAATGCATTACTATTGTTTAACTCACTATAACATTCTCCGATATTCATCAAAGCAACATACTTGTTTTGAATGTTATTTTCAATATCCTTACTAAAATAAGGCAAAGTCATCTTATAATACTTAATAGCATCATCAAAATCAGCTATATTGAATAATATATTTGCATGTCTAAGCTTTTGAATACTAATTAATTTTTCATCTTTAAATTTCTCTAATTTTTGAATCAAATCAGAAGAAATATCCAATGCCATACTATAATCTGACATACTATAATAAACAGAACTGATTTCACTTTCTACTTTAAAAATATTTTTTTTATCCTCCATTAACTCATAGATTTTTTTTGCCTTTGTATAATTGGTTATAGCATAATTGAAATCTCCAGCCATTTTTTGAGTATTCGCAATATTACATAAAATATTAGCTCTAGTTCTCTTTGAAATTTTTTTATCGAATGTATAAGATTTATTAAAATACCAAATAGCCTTTCTATAATTACCAGTAACCGCATAATAAATACCATAATTATTATAAGCTTTTGAAACTAGGCTATCAGGCATTTTAGATAATACTAAAATTGAATCCAGATATTGTCTAGATAATTCAGGTTGAGAAAATTGGACTTTTACAAATTCATCATAAAGTTTCTTATATCTCGAATTACTTTGTGCCAAAGAAATTGAAACAAAAAAGAAGGATACACAAATACTTAACCACTTATTATACATAGCATTAACTTTTGATTTAAATCAAAGATATTAAAAAATGACCTCTTTTTTTAAATTACCTATAAATATCCAATTAAATTAATGAATAAAAAACAATTAGAGTTGACTATCATAAACAAAAAAACACCTGCAAAATGTTTTGCAGGTGTTTGATAATTTAATATAAATCTAAAAGGATTAATCTACTTTAAAGGCTACTCTTCTAACAAGTTGTCTCGCTAACTTAGAGTTCTTAGGCACTGAATTATCTTCGCCTTTAACTACTAACTTAAGTCTCTTAGCATCTATACCAGATCTTACAATCATTTCCATTACACGCTCTGCTCTTTTTCTTGAAAGATTAATATTGTATTGATAATCACCATATTCATCTGCATAACCAATAACTTCTGCATTGGCTTTAGGATTAGCATTCAAATATTTGATTAAGAAATTAATTGCTGATATTGTACCAGTAGTTATTCTAGTTTCATCAAAATCAAAGAATACATTAACATACTGTCCATTAATCATATTCTTCATTTGGGCTAACGAATAATTATTATCACCAGAAATTAAATTATTAACTGTAGCCTGTAAATCTCCATATTTATTATTAACATAAGATTCTAACTCATCAGGCACTCCATTGTTGTTTAAATCAACAGCTCTACCTTTTGTATCAACAGCTACTCCATTTACTGTATTATTTTCAACATCCAGATAATCAGCTACTCCATCTCTATCAGTATCATTCAACATTGTCTCTAAATCCTCTATTCTTGCTAGTAAATCATTGTACTCTTTTTTAGTATCAACGTTTTCCCAGTACCAATCAGCATGTCTCTCTTTTTTTCCTAAGTATAAAGTTAATCCTGCAGAAGTTGTGTAAATCGAACCTGATCTACTCAAACTAGGATCAACATTTGATTGACCATCTAAAGCTACGTGCTGAGTTAAATTGCTAATCATCGTGTAATCTAGATTGAAAGCCAATCTTTCTGAAATTTTAATCAATAGAGTTGCCCCTCCATTTATGCTAAATAGGTTATCATAGTGATTAAAGGTAGTTGTTCCAGGTGCTTGTAAAAAAGAAAAACCTGGACCTAAATGAAATTGCAAACCAAATGTCTCTGTGAACTCTTCCCAATTCATCACTCTATGCATGTTCAAAACACCTTGAAAGGTTGTTCTGTACAGGTTATTACTAAAATCAGGACTCCCATTTTGTGCTGAGAAATTGTCATATGCAAAATCAATCATAACACCAAACTTGGTGTTAAACATTCTTCTTACATTAAAATCAAAATGGTTAAATTCTGGATTTGTAATGTAATTTGGGGTAGTTGCAGAATATCCAGGAGTGAATGGACGAATACCAATATTTGTACCAACATTTAGGTTCACAGACCATCTATTGTAATCTTTTTCCCTATCTTTGGGATGAATAGTATCTGAAACCGTCTTATTAATTACCTTGTTAGGTATATAAACAGAATCTTTTTTCTCTTGTGCAATATTTTTACAAAAAAATAACACTAAGAAAAGTACAACATACTTCTTAAAAATGTTCATAAAGATAATTTTTATTCAAATTGAGAGGGCAAAATTACTTTTTTTTATTTAAAAAATAACAAATTAATCGCAAAATAACTTATTTTTAACTTATAAATACGTAATAATCAATAGAAAAACAATTCAATTTTATACCTTATAGACCAAACAAAGTAGCTACAATCATTTACAAACACTAGGGTTTTAACAAATCACATCTTTATAAATTATTCCTTAATAAAATAATGAAAAATTAACATTGAAGAGTATTAAAAAATTACATTTTATTTCATTTTACGAATAAAATACGCAACTTTTAACCCAAAAGCCATGTAATTTGAACTACCCTTGGTTGTAAAATCAAAAGCTCTACCTAAACCTATATGAAAATTAATCATCCAATTATTTGAAAACACTCGTTGTACTCCCCAATGTCCTTCGCACATCAATATATTACTTAACTTCAATTTATCATCAAAAACTCGCTGTGTCATAAACTTACTTTGATAACCAAAATAACTACCTTGACCAAAGCTAGTAGGCAATTTTTTCGCAATTCGAATGTGCCTATTGTAATAATATTTAAGCTCTGATTTGACATAAGAAGACGGGTTGAAGACATTTTTTTCATAATGCACTCTATCATTAAGCACCTGAACACCAGCTGTCAACCCCACTCCATTATCAAGACTAAGCTTTTTCCCAACAGGCAACTCATAATTTAACCCAACACCTGTAAAACTACACTCTATTTTGAGCAAATTACCTAATTTACTACTATCTTGAGCAACATCTTGAGCAACACCCAACAAAGAAGCGCAAAGCATTGTTCCTAAAATAATTACTTTACTTTTCATCTTATCTATTTTTCTCAAATATATAAAAGTTTATTTGAAGTTAAAATTATTTTTTTTAAAAAATATTTTCTTATATTTGTAACTATTTTAACAACAACAGAAATATTTTTTATGAAAATAGTACACAAATTAATTCCTGTGTTTTTTTTATTCATTTCTCATTTAATGCTATCACAAGCTACTTTTACAAGTAAAGCAAATGGAAATTGGAATTCATCAGGGTCGTGGTTATTAAATTCTGGTACAGACGCTGACGGCATACCCGATGCAGATGACACCGTCACAATTAAAGCGCACACGATTACTGTTACTGCAAGTGTAACTTGTAGTAGTTTAACCACAGAGCCATTAGCAAACAACACTACTGGATTGAGCACAACAATAACCACAACGAATGCTGCGATAATAAATGTCAACACAAATCAACTATTAACAATATCTGGAAATTTTTTCATCAAGGCAAGTGACTCATTCAATCATACAACTATTCTAAATGGACCTGGTTCAGTACAAGCTGGATCTCTCACAATAGGAAATGACATTACTGTATCAAGTGCAAGAACCACAACACTCGCATGTAGAACTACAACTAATTTTGACATTCTGGGAAATGTAAATTTGTACACTAACGTAGTTAATTCAAACAACAATAGAGCTACTTTTAGACACGATTCTGGTGTTATTACTATCTATGGTCAAATGATAATGACTCAAGAAGACAATGGAAGTAGCACTGGATACAATAGCAATCTTGGAGTTAGACAAGGTACATTAATATTAAGAAATTCAGAACCTTTAGCATTAAACCCATTAGGGGGAACACAATTATCTCAGTTACAACCGGTTTTTAGTGGATGTACTGTTGAATACAGACCAAGCAGTGCCAACTTAACAGTTTTTAACACCAATTATAGAGATATCAAAATCAATTCAGAATACGACGTTTACAGCAATGGTTTTAACATTAATACAGGTGGTAATCTATATTTAATAAAAGGACTATTAATTGGAGGGTTTAATTTAAACACAAACACAAGTATAATTAGAAGTGGAGGCGCAACCAAAGACAGCCCAACATTAATCTCAGGTGGTATATACAACGTTACTTACGCCCAGCACTCAAGTTTAATTGTAGCTGGTAACGAATTGCTAGATACTACAACACAATTAGAATCATTAACTTTAAGCTCAACAAATGGAGTTCAGATTAACACAGTTTGTTATCCAAATCAACTTATAGTAAACGCGACTTCAAACCTAACAGGAACTGGTGATGTTCGAGTTAGAACTCTTTTCGATTTACCTGCTGCAGTCACTTTTAACACAGGGGGTATAATCACTCTTGTTTCAAACATATCAAACACCGCTAGAGTAGCTTCGTTAACCTCTAATCCAACGATTAATGGCAACGTCAATGTTGAACGCTTTTTAACAAATCAAGGTAGAAAATGGAGACTAATAACCGCACCTGTAAAAGGATCAACAAATAATACAGTTTTTAATAATTGGCAAAACAATGGTTCTACGGTAAGCGGATATGGAACAGATATTTGGGGTCCTAGTGGAAATCCAGCTAGTAATGGATTACAATTAATTACAAATTCAAGTCATAATTTAAGAAGATTTAACAACTCTACAGGTACATGGACTAGTATTACTAATACTTTTACCGAGACCCTATTTACAAGTTCATCAAACAAAGCCTTTTTACTTTTTGCAACACACCCTTATGGAGAAGCCACTGATGGTCAAGGAAATGTAAATCCTAACACTCCACAAGCAACGACAACCTTAAAAGCTACAGGGAATTTAATTACCGGAAATGTTGTATACTCAAACGTTCCATCAACTACTTATTTTATTGTAGGGAATCCGTATGCAAGCCCAATAGACTTTAAAACAATTCTAAATGATGGCTCAAACAGTGGAATTGGAAAAAAAATATGGTTTATCGACCCAACATTTGGATCATATGGAGCTTATGTAACTTGGGATGATGTTAATGGATACAGTGACTATACAACTACTAGAAATCCTGGATTGAACTCTAATCCAGCTAACCAAAGTACCATAATGCAATCAGGTGAAGCTTTCTTTGTAAAAGCTACGTCAGGAACATCTACGTTAACAATAAAGGAAACCCATAAATCAACTTCAAATACAAATTTAGTTTTCAATAGGGTTGCAAACACAGTTTCTTCTGAGCGACTAAGAGTAACTTTACACAAGGAAGAGGACAATATTTGGAACAAAAAAGATGCTGTTGTAGCTGGATTTTATTCTGGAGGAAATAATTCATACGACACTAACGATGTCCCTAAAATCAGTAACCCTAGTGAAACTTTAGCATTCTACACTGATACTCGTTCTTTGTCTTCTGAGCATAGAGCCCCTATTCAAAATAATGATTTTTTAATGCTTAGATTAACACTAACAACTGAAAATTCTAACTATAAATTGAAAATTTTCACTGAAGATTTTAGTTATACTGGACAAGCGCTATTACAAGATTTATTTCTGAATACTGTAACACCTTTTTCTGTAGACGGTAGTGTTTTTGAATATGATTTTGTTGTTACTGCTGATCCATTGAGTTCAGGTAATAGATTTAAAATTCTTTTCCAAAATACGTTAACCAATTCTACGTTTAGTCAAGAAAATAATTTTGCTATATATCCAAATCCTACGACATTTGAACAAGGGATTCATATTTCTACCAAACAACCAAGTTCAGAAATATATGAATACAGAATATATAATTGTTTAGGACAAATTGTTGAATCTAAAAAAATAACATTTGACAATCAATTAACAAACATATCATTTACTCAAAAATTGAATCAAGGCATTTATTTTCTGAACATATATGATAATCAAAATGTGTTACAATCTTCAAAATCAATATTAATAAAATAATTATTATAACTATGCTGAAAAAAATCTGTTTATTGTTTTTTCTTATACTATCTACAGCAGCAATAGCTCAAGACGAGTTTGATCCTGGTTTTGGAGAAGAAGGTAGTGGAGATGCTGCTGATGCACCAAACACTCCAATTGATAATGTAATTTTACCATTACTTGTAACAGGAATTTTTATATCTTTTTATGTTTTAAAAAAGCAAACAAAAAAATATAACTAAATCATAAAATAAAGTTAAAAAAAACAAGAACACTATACTAATTGTATAGTGTTTTTTTTTATACCTTTATTAGGTAAAACCATTGCTTATGAAACTACAACTACTCTTGAAGACTAAGTTTTGCTTACTGCTTTTAATTTCAGGCCTCTACGGTTTTGCTAGTACCTCTAGTGCTAATTTCACAACAATTCCTCAATCGGAAAATGGCATCATTAATATTTGTAAAACACAGTCAATAGTATTCACAAATACATCAACTGAAACAGACTCTAGTACATTATATAATTGGCAGTTTAACGGAGGAAATATTCAATCGTCAACTCAATATGGACCACACACAATAACATACAATACAGCAGGAACCTATATAGCAACTTTGACAATAAATGGCAGTTCATTTTATAGTGTAACAATACAAGTTAGTAATTACAATCCTAGTGCACCTCAAATTCAATTAATTGATGGTAATTTTTGGAACATAAGCTTATACAATAATCAAAACTATTTTACCTATTGTAGTAATGATGCTCTAACAACTGGGGCACTATTTTCTTTCACAACACAATCAACAGGAACGAATAGCAGTTCAATACATACATTTGAATGGGGTGATGGTCAAACAAATAGTTATATAGGAAGCAATCTTACTGATACTTTTCACTTTTATTCATCAGCAGGATATTACACTTTAACATATACTATACAAAATCCTGGTGAATGTTCAAGTCAAAAAACATTTTATCTATATATTGGTTCTATACCTACAGCAACAATAAGTGCCATGGGTATACCAACTTTATGCAACCCTGGCAGTGTAACATATAATTTGCTTTATGGTGCACAAAACACTCCTGGAACACAATATATTTTTCAAGTTAATGATGGTAGTCCTCCAATAACATTTAATCACCCACCACCATCTACAATAACACATCAATTTCTAACAAGTTCCTGTGGATCAAATTCTACAATTAACAATACAGTATATCCTAATTCGTATCAAGCATCAATAACCATCACAAATCCATGCGGAAATGGAACAAATGCAGTAGGACCAATTAATATACAATCTGCCCCTATAGCTAACTTTAGTAGAAATCCAATAAATGATACTGTTTGTGAAGGAACCACAGTAACAATGTCTGACACTACACAAGGTGGATATAATATAGGCGGTCCTCCAAATTATATTTGCACACAAAGTTATAAAAGATATTGGGTTATAACTGGTCCTGGAGGAAACATTCCTGTTAATTCGACAGGATTTATTATCAGTAATCCATATATAGCTACTGCACAAAATCTTGGTTATAATAATGCACAAAGTAACAACCCAGGAGCTTGGTTACCTTCTGCAGCAAGCGTAATAAATATCACTTTTCTAGCTCCAGGAAATTACACAATAACACTTTACACGGGATCGAACTCTTGTGGAATAAGTTCTATTTCACAAAGTTTATGCGTTAATCCTAAAGTAATTGCTGATTTTACTACAAATTCATTTTCACTGTGTGCGCCAGCATCTATTCAACTAATCAATCAATCGAGTGATGTAGGTTGTACAAATACTAACAATTATCTATGGAATATTAGCTCAAACAATTCATTAAATTGTCCAAACTACGTAGCTAATGATTGGATATTTATTAATAGTAACAATACATCTACTTCTCCACAAATTACTTTTAATTCGCCAGGAATCTATACTGTTAGTTTAACAACATCTTTAAATAATCCAACATTCGGAGCTCTATGTGCGGCTGATATAGAAACAAAAACTATAACCGTAAAAGGAAAACCAACAACAAGTCTGAATCCTACAATAATTTGCCAAGGTTCACAGCTTCAACTTAACCCAATAGTGTTTAATTGCTATGCAACAAATCCCGTTTCCTTTAATTGGGACTTTGGAAGTAATCCACCAAGTACTATATCAAGCATAAATGATCCAACTCCTACATTAACTTTTAATACACCAGGTACTTATAATTATACACTCACAATTAGTAATGAATGTGGTAGTAATAGTTACTCTAGCAGCGTAACTGTACTACCAAAGGTACATTTAAGTGCGTCAGGAATATCTGCAACCTGCGTAAATACAACTATTCAATTAAATGGTTCAATAACTGGAGGTGTTACTACTGGTAGTTGGACCGCATCTGTCAATGGCGGAACTTTTTCACCCAGTTCTACAACATTAAATGCAACATATACACCACCTATAAACTATATAGGCTCAATAACTTTTACACTAACTTCTGACAATCCTACATTACCTTGTCAACCTATCTCATCAAGCTTCTCCACTATTTTCAACACAGAAGCCACTGTTGCTGTTGGTAATTATCCTCCATTATGTAAAAACTCAACTATTTTACTTAACGGAACTATTGGTGGTGCTGCTTCGTCAGCTGTTTGGACCTCATCAAACGGAGGAACATTTTCTAATCCAAATCAACTTAATAGTAGTTTTACCCCTCCAATTGATTATACAGGAACGATTACACTAACTTTAACTACAAATGACCCTGTTGGACCATGTGACCCAGCCTCACAAAGCATAGAAATTAATGTCCTACCAAGGCCTATCTTAAACCCAATTAGCTCGTTAGTCGTTTGTAATGGAGAATTGGTAAACAATGTTATTTTCACTGGCACTGATACAACAGGATACTCTTGGAACAATTCTAACCCCCTTATTGGTTTATCCTCAAGTGGAACTGGATACTTGAATTTTACAGCTCAAAATACTACTTCGACTCCAATTACAAGTACAATTACTGTAACACCAATTAATAATTCTGGCATCACTAATTGTCAAGGAACACCTGTTCATTTTACGATTACAGTTCTACCATCGGCACAGGTGAATAATTTACCCGCATTTACTACATGCAAAAATACCAACACACCTGTTTTTTCTTTTAGCACAAATACTACTTTAGGTACCACAAGTTACGAATGGAGCAATAACAATCCATCCATCGGTTTAGCCTCAAGTGGAACAGGCTTTATACCAAGTTTTATTACGACCAATACAACCAATGCTCCTTTAGTAGCTACTATAAATGTAACCCCTACCTATATCTATAATGGAATAAATTGCACGGGTAATTCAATGTCATTCACTATTACAATATTACCTGATGCTCAGGTAAATGGAATTAACCCAATAACAGTTTGTAGCCAAACATCAACTACGCCTATAAATTTTTCGACTATTACTACTGGTGGAACTACAACTTACAATTGGAGTATCGATCAAAATTCATTAGGCCTACCAAGTAACGGAACTGGCGCAATACCAAGTTTTATACCAATAAATAATTCTAATTTACCAATAACAGCGATGGTTACTGTGAGTCCATTTTATACCTTAAATGGGGTTACTTGCTCTGGTCCCAATGAAGTTTTCAGTTTGACTATCTATCCTAAAATAGAAGTAACTCCACTCCCTAATTTAACCATTTGTGACCAAACAACAACCAATACAATTTCATTTACTTCAAACGCAACAGTAGGTGATGTTGTCTATCATTGGAATAACAATACCCCTTCTATCGGTTTAGCAAGTTCTGGAGTAGGACCAATTCCATCATTTACTAGTATTAACAATAGTTTACAACCAATTATCGCAACTCTAACAATAACACCTATCTACACATACAACAATTTTAGTTGTTCTGGATCACCAACAACATTTACTATTACTGTTCTACCAAAAGTATTGATTAACACTATTTCTGATCAAACTGTTTGCTCTGGAACCACTATCAATTTTTCATTTTCAAGTCCTAACCTGCAAGGTACAACAAGTTTTCTTTGGAATAATGACAACTCTAACATTGGACTTGGAACTTCAGGAACAGGTGATTTCCTCCAATTTATAGGGCAAAATAATACTACAACACCAATATCTGGAACCATTTCCGTTATTCCAACTTACAATTATAACAATCAAAGTTGTGTTGGCTCCCCTATTCAGTTCACAATAACTATAAACCCAAAAGGTCAAGTCAATCCAATTCCAAATCAAATCGTTTGTAATGCACAATCAACATCCGCTATAAGTTTTTCTAGCCTGAACACTATAGGAACAACTACTTATAATTGGACTAATAGCAATAGCTCTATAGGTTTAGGATCGAGTGGATCAGGTAACATTCCCTCTTTTACAGCCATAAATCAAACCCAAAGTGTTGTTACAAGCACCCTAGTTGTTACGCCAATATTTAGTTATAATGGTTATACTTGCAGCGGACCTTCTGAAACATTTGAAATTTCTGTTTCACCAAGTCCTAACGTGATTTTCTCATTAGGGAGTCAAACCCTATGCTCAGGAAGCTATTCTTCAATTGTTGAACTCAGCAGTAGTACTTCAAATGTTCAATTTCAATGGACATCTTCAAATCCTATAGGAATACAAGGTGTTGCCAACAATGGTGCTCAAATTATTCCTTCCCAACAATTAATCAACAGCACCAATTCCCCTATCTCAGTAATCTACCATGCTTATGCTAATACTTTAGATCAAAATGCTTGCCCAGGTCAAGAATATACTTATGAAATAACCGTTTTACCTAAACCTCAAATTTCAAGTACCAGTTTATTGTTGTGTAGTGGTCAAAGTTTTGAGTATTTTGCAATTAACGGAACCCCTGACAATAACACGGTTGTTCCTTCTGGAACAGTTTATACTTGGACTATTACAACTAATCCATTTGTCTCTGGAGCCTTTAATGGAAGTGGTAGTTCTATAAATCAAACCTTATTGAATACTAGCCCTTCCGTTCAAACACTTGTTTATACTATAATACCTTCTTATAATAATTGTAATGGTAGTCCATTTACCTTAACTATTACCCTATTGCCAAAGCCTGATGTTTTGTTTAGTATCTCTAATCAGGTGCTTTGTAACTCTAGTAACTCGTCTGCTGTTTTATTTAGTTCGAGCATACCTGGAACCTATCAATACACATGGACAGCTGATGTACCTATTGGTATTACAGGTGCTTTATCTAGTGGAGTAGGCAATCTTCCTAGTCAAACATTAACTAATACTACGTCTAACCCATTAACTATTATTTATCATGTTCAGGCTACCTATGAAAATGCAGGATACTCATGTACTGGCCTTGAAAGCATTTATGAAATAACTGTTAATCCAAGTATTTTAGTTTCCTCAATCATTTCGGATTATTCAGGATACCAAATAAGTGTATTCGGATACAATAACGGTTCTATTCAATTAACAATAGCAGGTGGATCAAGCAATTATACTTATCAATGGGTTGGACCTAATGGATTTAATGCTACAACTGAAGACATTTCAAATTTAGCTGCAGGGAACTACACCGTTACCCTTTCAGACGGAATTTGTCCTTCTATTATACTCCATTTTGTTTTAACACAACCTAACGAATTACAAGCTAGTACCAACTCAACAGCATTACAAGCGGTTTCTTGTTTTGGAGGTAATAATGGACAATTAGGAATTTTAATTAATCAAGAATCCGTGAGCCCTTATACCTATGAACTCTTATTGAATAGTTCTGTCATTCAAACCTTGCCAAATACTACAATTCTAAATCCTATTTTCTCCAATTTAATTGCGGGTAATTACACCGTTAAAATTACAGATGCTAATGGTGGAATTAAACTTATACCTATAATTATAAATCAACCAACACAACTTGATGCAACTTTGACCTCTACTGCTATAAGTTGTTATGGAGCCAATGATGCAAGTATTTTATTAAACATATCTGGTGGAGTTACACCCTATACTATTCAATGGAGCAATTTTGGGACAGGTGCTTTTCAAAACAATTTAGGTCCTGGCGTTTACACAATTAATATAACAGATGCGCAGGGCTGTAGTAAAACCATACAACATACTATTTCTGATTTACCTGTCTTTACCATCCAACCAGTTATTAATCAAATCACTTGTTTTGGAGCCCATAATGGAAGTATAAACCTAGGATTAATAGGCGGCCAAGCCCCCATTTCGATAGTTTGGAATGATGGCAGTGTTTCTGGAGCCATTAGAAACAATTTAGGTCCAGGAAGTTATACCGTAACTATTACAGACTTGTCGTCATGTCCTATTAACAGAACTTTTACTATAACAGAACCTCAACCTCTTCAATTGAATGGCATAGTACAACACGATTTAAATTGTAATACTAGCAATCAAGGCGCTATTGATTTGGTTATTTCAGGTGGAAGCCCTCCCTATAACATTAATTGGTCAAATGGCTCCACAACCGAAGATTTAACCGGAATTACTAATGGAAATTATGCCGTTACTGTAACAGATTCTAGAGGTTGTTCAATACAAGGTCAATATGCTGTTTTTAGACCGACTCCTTTAGTACTTACTTTAACCGTTAATACAGACGTAAATTGTCAATCGGGTCAAATTACTCATCACTTTGAAGGACATGTTCAAGGAGGTGTGCCTCCCTATCAAATTAGCTGGTCCAATGGAACTGTTTCTGGTACTTATCAAGAACAGATGAGCACAAATCAAAACGGATTAATAACCGCAACTGTTACTGATTCTAGAGGTTGTTCCAACAGCAGTAGTTACTTAATTACAAATCCAATTTTTGGTAATGCCGCTTTTACTTCTAGTTCTTATTCATTAATTCACTTTGATCAATACTCTATTGAAGACCCAGTTCAATTTACAAATTTATCCCAAGGCGACATTATAAATGTGAATTGGAATTTTGGTGACGGTCAATTTTCAACGGAACTCCATCCTAGTCACGTCTATTTGAGTGAAGGCACATATACGATAACCCTACATGTAAATTATGCTTTTGGTTGTTCAGATGAATTTAGTACAACAATTACTATTACAAAAGGCTATAAATTAATCATGCCTACAGGATTTACAGCCAATGATGATCAAATTAATGATCGCTTTATTCCTGCTTTTGAAGGGCTAAATAATTTAGAACTCTCTATTTATGATAGTTGGGGTAACATGATATATTCTGAAAAAGGAGAAAATATTGCCGGATGGGATGGTAAAATAAATTCAATTACTGCAGAAAATGGCAATTATTTTTACAAGTTTACAGCTACTACTTTCTATAATAAAAAAATTGAACAAAGTGGTCCTTTTGTCTTAATCAAATAAAGAAGTGTACATGAAAATTATTAAGTTTTTTATTGTTGTTTTTTTCAGCCCAATTATAGCATGTGCTCAAGATCCAATTTTTACTCAATTTTTTTTAGTCCCAGAATCTAAAAACCCGAGTTTTACTGGATTTCTAGAAACCACTAGTGCTGGTCTTATACATCGTTCGCAATGGACCAGTTTAGATTTTAAAGTTGATACCGATTATGCTTATGTAAGCACTTGGTTAGAAAAAAGTAAAAGTGGTCTGGGTGTAAATTTTTTAAATCATCGTGAAAATTTTACAGGTTATAATTTTATTCAAGCTAATGCAAGCTATTCTTATCTTGTAGAATTAGATTATGAATGGAGTTTTAGACCAGGAATTGAAGTAGGCTATGGCAGTAAAAGTTATGGCTTTCAGAATGTGTTATTAAGAGATCAAATTAATATTTCAAATGAGACTATTTCGCCAACAAGTATTGATCCACTTCAAGTAAATAATAGAATTCAATTTTTAGATATTTCAACAGGATTATTATTCTACAATGAGGCTTATTGGATAGGTTGTTCTATAAAGCATTTGAATAAACCGAATATATCAATGGCAGCGGAAGGAAATATTCCTTTAGATATGTTTTATTCTATTTCAACTGGTTATGAATTCAAAATCTCTGACTTTATAAGCACTACTTTTTTGCCATTTGAAACAAAGATGTTAATTACTGGAAATTTCATGAATCAAGGCGCTTATAATAGACTTGATCTTGCAAGTTCACTTATTTTTAATCAATTTACAATTGGCTCAAGTTTAACCGCTAATCCAGTTAGAAGAACAGATGCAAGTCATTTAATAACCTCTGTTAACTTTTTTAGTGGATTACAATATGAACATTTTAAAGTTGGTTTTTCATATGATTTAAACACAACAAAAATTGGCAGAACAGGTGGTATTTTTGAGTTAGGCCTGGTCTACCAATTTGATATTGAAGCAAGAAGATGCTTTGGTTGCCCTAATTATTAATTTAGGACTACCGTATTGTAATTTAGAAAATTTTAAATTTCGTTTACACCAATTCCGTGATATTTAAATCCAATATCTTCTAATGCTTTTTTATCTAAAATATTTCTGCCATCGAAAACAAAGGCCGGTTTAAGCATATTATCATAAATCTGTTTCCAATCATATGATTTGAATTCATCCCATTCTGTAAGTATTGCTATGGCATGAGCATTTTTACATGCTTCATATGGATTTGCTACTGATTTTACAGCATTTTTATTTTCTTCTTCTGTCCTTGTATTTAAGTAATTCAAATCAAATTGAATTTGCTCTTGTCCTACTTTTGGATCAAAAACTACAATTTCCGCTTGCTCATTTACCAAATCATCTGCAACATATATTGCTGCCGATTCTCTTGTATCATTGGTATCCTTTTTAAATGCCCAACCTAAGAAAGCTATTTTCTTACCTGAAACAGTATTATATAATGTACTAATTATGTTTTTGGCAAATCTTCTTTTTTGATGGTCATTCATAATAATTACTTGTTCCCAATAATCAGCCACTTCATGCAATCCATAGGATTTAGCTATATATACAAGATTAAGTATATCTTTTTGAAAACATGAACCTCCAAAACCAACAGAAGCCTTTAAAAACTTGGGACCAATTCGACTGTCTAATCCAATAGCTTTAGCCACTTCATTCACATTAGCACCGGTTCTTTCACAAAGCTCACTAAGTGCATTAATTGAGGAAACACGTTGTGCCAAAAAAGCATTGGCTGTCAATTTTGATAATTCTGAGGACCAAACATTAGTGGTTAAAATTCGATCTTTAGGAACCCAATTTGCATAAACATCGACTAACTGCTGTATAGCTTTTTGCCCTTCGGGTGTTGTATCTCCACCGATTAAAACTCTATCAGGAGCAAATAAATCTTCAATTGCTGTTCCTTCAGCTAAAAACTCTGGATTAGATAAAATTTGAAATTGAGCGCCATTCCCTGTATTATCCAAAATATCCTTAATAGCACTTGCCGTTCTTACTGGTAGTGTGGATTTCTCAACTACAATTTTATCATTTTTTGCCACTCTAGCAATTTGACGAGCACACAACTCAATATATTTCAAATCAGCAGCCATACCTTTGCCTATACCGTAAGTTTTAGTGGGAGTGTTAACTGAAATAAAAATCATATCTGCTTCATCAATCGCTTGATCTACCTCTGTAGAAAAGAATAAATTTCTACCTCTAGCTTCAGCAACTACTTGACTCAACCCTGGCTCATAAATGGGAATTTTGTTTACATCTGGATCATTCCAAGCTGCTATTCTTTTCTCGTTCAAATCCACAACTGTCACTTTAATATGTGGACATCTTTGAGCAATCACCGCCATTGTTGGCCCACCAACATATCCTGCTCCAATACAACAAATATTTTTAATCATCTCTTTAGTTTGATTTTTTAATGTTATTAGCTTATGTTTTTAAAAGTAAAATTACTACTTTTTTTATTTTAATTTTATTTAAACTTGTTTAATAGCTTTTTCAAAAGGAATTCTATGTAATAAACTTCTACCGAGTGTTACTTCATCTGCATATTCTAATTCATCTCCCACAGCAATTCCCCTAGCAATAGTTGAAATTTTAACATCCCAATCCTTAACTTGTTTGTAAATATAAAAATTGGTCGTATCTCCTTCCATTGTTGAACTTAAAGCAAAAATCAACTCTTCTACTTCTCCTTTTTTTACTTTATCAATTAACGAAGTTATTTGCAATTGACTTGGTCCAATTCCATCAATAGGAGAGATCTTCCCACCTAAAACATGATATACTCCTTTAAAAATATTTGTATTCTCGATAGCCATCACATCACGAACATCTTCTACCACACAAATGACATGCTTATCTCTAGTTTCATTATTACAAATTTCACATATATCTACATCTGAAATATTATGACAAGATTTACAGAACTTTATTTCGCTTCTCATTTGTAACAATGCTTCTGTCAAATGAAATGTTTGCTCATTCGGTTGTTTTAATAAGTGTAAAACCAAACGAAGCGCTGTTCTTTTACCAATTCCTGGCAACATCGCAACTTCATTCACCGCATTCTCAAGTAATTTTGACGAAAATTCCATAACGCAAATGTACTAAAAAAGTAAAACCTACCTGAAAAAACAGATAGGTTTTATACTTTTTTTTCATCCTACATTATTTACTAATTTTTGCCGACAATATAGCTTTTCTTGCTTCTTTGCTAAACTTATCTTTAGCATTTAATTCGTAAAGTGAGGTGACCATAATACAGGATTGTTCAGATGCTTTTTTTACTAAAAACTCCATAAAAACTTCTTTTCCTTTATCATCAGTCATTACACCTGTAAAGAATATTATTTTTTCACCATTTTCTATATACTCCCCTTTTTTAACCTGTTTTAATTCTTCATTTGGCGCGTCATTTTCTAATTCAACCTTCATTTCTTCGTACTTTTGAGAAACTTCTACAGCCATTAAAACCGCCTTAGGTATTTCAGAAAAATATACATTCCTCTCATTCTTGGGATACAAGGTCTTGTCAAACTTCATATCAATGCTCACCTGTGACATCAATTCTTCATCACTCTCCTCTTCTTGTGCCACAACTGAAGTTGTACTAAACAAGAATGACAAAATAATAAATATGTACTGTTTTACCATTTTCTCAAAAGATTTTAATTTTACTTCCCTACATGGATATGAGATTTTTTTATTGACTTATCAAATTTAACTAAATATATTAATGAATTGTATTATTCTTCTATTTTTGTAAAAAATATTTTGACATGCAACCTATAACCATACTTGCTTTTTTTATTTCATATTTCATCGTTTTATTTGCGCTCTCTACTTATATGAGCCGAAAAGACGGAAGCAGCAACGCTTCTTTTTTTAAAGCCAATAAACAATCTCCTTGGTATTTGGTTGCTTTTGGAATGATTGGAACCGCACTGTCTGGTGTTACTTTTATATCTGTACCTGGAGAAGTAGGCGCTGAAGCTGGACAACAGTTCAAATACTTTCAGTTTGTTATTGGAAATGCGATTGGATTTATCATAGTTGCTACTGTATTACTCCCTTTGTATTACCGTATGAATTTAACCTCCATTTATGGATATATTGAACAACGACTAGGTTATTATAGTTACAAGACAGCCTCATTCATTTTTTTATTAAGTAGAACTATTGGTTCTGCTTTTAGATTGTATTTAGTAGTTATTGTTTTGCAACATTTTGTCTTTGATTTTTTTAAAATACCTTTTGCTTTTACTGTACTTTTAAGTTTAGGATTAATATTTGCTTACACGTACAAAGGAGGCCTTAAAACTATTATTGTGACAGATACGCTACAAACTTTCTTTTTAGTAGGTTCTGTTTTTTTTACCATCTATTTCATTTGTAACCATTTGAATCTAGGACTAGTGGACGCTTTTGAAACGGTAAAAAATAGTTCGTACTCAAAAATCTTCTTCTTTGAAAACTTTATGACCAATAAATTTCATTTTGTAAAACAAATCTTAGGAGGAATGTTTGTTACGATTACTATGGTAGGACTTGACCAAGATCTCATGCAAAAAAATTTAAGTTGTAAAAATATTAAAGAAGCTCAAAAAAACATGTTTACTTTTACAGGTATTTTTGTTGTAATTAACTTATTTTTCTTAAGTGTTGGTGCTTTACTTTACCTTTATGCTACTAAAAATGGGATTGAAGTTCCTACAGAATTAGTGAATGGAAAAACTATTACTCGGACAGATTATTTATTCCCCGAAATTGCTTTTAATCACTTTTCATTGGTTCCTGCAGTTGTTTTTTTACTTGGACTTACTGCTGCAACTTTTGCTACAACTGATTCCGCACTAACTGCATTAACCACATCTTTTTGTATTGATTTTTTAGGAATGGAAAAAAAAGAAGAAACCAAAGCAACAATTAAAACCAGACATTTAGTCCATTTGGCTTTTTCATTTATTTTATTTTTGGTGATAATTCTTTTTAAGTCCATTAATGATCAATCCGTTGTTACTATGATTTTTGTACTTGCAAGTTATACTTATGGACCGCTTCTTGGGTTATTTTCATTTGGACTACTGGTTAAAAACAAAGATGTAAAAGACAAATTTGTGCCTTACATTTGTTTTTTATCTCCATTAGCAACGTTTTTGATTAGTAAAAATTCAACTGCTTTATTTGGTAATTACGTTTTCGATAATGAATTAATTATAGTAAACGGATTAATAACCTTTGTTGGTTTATTAATTATTAGCAAAAGAAAAATTAATATTGATTAGTTGCTAACAATACGAGTGTACAAGCCGTTTCATATTGAATATGATTTTGCTCCAGAATAGCGTAGAATTCTGGATTTTCAGTTCCCGGATTAAAAATGACTCTTCTTGGTTGTAGCGAAACTATATATTCGTAATAACTTTCTTGAATCTGAGGATTTATATATAATGTAACCGTATCCACTCCTTTAAAAGGTTTTTTTTCTGTTTCAATAGTTACGTCCAAAGCCATCCCTAGTTTTGACCCAATGGCAACAACTTGGTGACTTTTATCTATTAAACTATGAATAGCCTTGTAAGCATATCGTTCTTTATTTGTGGTAGCACCAATTACTAATGTTTTCATCTTTAACAATCTTTTTCTAAAATTACTAAATCTTTTTTAATTTACATTTATTTAATTGTAATTTAAGTTTTATATTTGGATAAGCAGATACTTTTACAAAAAAAACAATGGAAAATTTCATTTACTTAGCAGTTGCTTTATTTTCTGTATTAAACCCTATAGGTACTATACCAATCTTCGTTGGATTGACTCAAGGATATACCAAAAATGAGCGAAGTAATGTTGCGCTAACGGCTTCTATTAATGTATGTATCATCCTTTTAATCTCCTTTTTTATTGGACAATATGTTTTAACTTTTTTTGGTATTACTATAAACGCATTGCGAATTGCGGGAGGAATTATCATTACCAATTCTGGATTTTCACTTTTAAATGGTAAGTTTAGTAAAAATAAAGGGATTAACAAAAAAGTTGAAAAAGAGATTCAAGAACGCCAACATATTGCTTTGACCCCTCTAGCTATGCCAATGTTAGCTGGACCTGGTTCGATTTCATTATTAATAGCCTATTATAAAGAGTTAGAGACTTCTAACAACATGATTACTACTGTAGAAATCATTAGTGCTATTAGTGCCATGTTAGCCGTTGCAATCTTGATTTTCATCATTCTGAGAAGTGCTCATTATTTAGCTAACATCTTAGGATCTTCTGGTATTGTAGCCATTTCTAGAATAATTGGATTTTTAACAATTGCTATTGGAATTCAATATATTATTAGTGCTGTTTTATCGATAATTAGAGGCATTTAAATCAAATCAATACAAAATAAAACATGCCCCAAAACACTTAACTTTTGGGGCATGATTATATTCCAATTAAGATTCTTATATTTTAGTTTTTTTATTCGGCATTTGAAGTGGGTAAAAATACTTCAGCCATCATACATCTAGCACTTCCTCCACCACACGCTTCGATAATGTCTAAACTTGCATGTAAAATTTCGCAATGCTTTTCAATTTTAGTTATTTGCTCTTTTGTTAACGATTGATAAGCTGAATTACTCATTACCAAATATCGTTTATCATCTGCTCCACGAACTTGCAGCATATTTCCAGCAAAATTATTTACTTGCTCCTCTGTAATTAAAATAATTTCCTTACCATCTGATTTAAGATTTTCTAACACCATTTTTCGCTCTTGTTTATCATCTATACAATCTGCGCAAATGACTGCAAAGGTTTCAGCAATACACATCATTACATTCGTGTGATAAATATGCTTTCTTTCGTTATTGACTGTTTGAAAAGCTTCAAAAATAATGGGACTCATGTCAAAATCTTCACAGAACTCAATAAACAATTCTTCATCAGCTCTTGGTGACAAAGCACAATAAGCTTTATTATTTTCTCGATCTAAAATAATACTACCAGTACCTTCTAAGAAAATATTATCCTCTTCAGCAGAAGTATAATCCATAATTTCTGCAATCTCAAAACCAGCTTCTTCGATAGTATCTAAAATATCTTCTCTTCGTTCCAATCTCCTATTTTCGGCAAACATAGGATACAAAACTACATCTCCTGTTTCATGAAATGAGATCCAGTTGTTAGGAAACAAACTATCTGGTGTATCTGGTTCTTTTGTATCTTGAATAACAATTACTTGAATACCAACACTTCGAAGTTTTTCCACATAAGCATCAAATTCTTGCTGCGCTCTGAAATTTACCGTCTCTGGTGTTAAATCATCTAACACTTTTTGATAATAATTATTAACAGCTGTTTGTTCATTCATCCTAAAAGCTATAGGACGAATCATAAGTATTGTATTTGTCGTTTGTCTCATCTTTTTTTTTAAATTTTTCAGCATTAATCTCTAATCAAAGGTAATGTTGAACATCTCAACAATCCTTCTTGCTTTGCTATTTCTGCGTAAGGAATCTCCTCCACGATAAACCCTTGCTCTCTTAACCAAGTATTTAATCTAGTAAAGTTTTTTTCAGAAACAACTACGTCTGGAGCGATAGAAAAAACATTAGAATTCATATGATACATTTCCTCTCGTTCAATATGAAATAAGTTCTCTTTACCAAAAAGATTTACCAAAAACAAATAATCCGCTTCTTCTCTAAATCCACTTTTGTAAATAATTCCTTTGTTAGTACCTACAGGTTGAAAACAACAATCTAAATGTAGCGCATTGTCTCTTGGTTCAATCTTTGATTTTACCAAATCAAATTCTTTTACAATTTTATCAGGAAACAATTGTTTTATAAACTCAACACCTTCCATATTCGTTCTTGCAGTTATGTAATCTTTGTAATCAGAACCTTTATATGTACCTATAAAAATATAATCATTCCAAGGCATTACATCTCCACCTTCTATATGTACCTCATCAGGTGGACGCACTACTTTATTAGGATCCATTTGATCTATTACATATTGAATTGCCTCTAATTCTCTTTCTCTATCAGGAAGGATATTGGCTTTGACAAAAACATCTTCGATGACAAAACCAATATCTCGGGAAAAAATTTGGTTGTAATTTTCGATAATTTCTGGTCGATATACTTTGACATCATATTTTTGAAATACTTGATAAAAGGCCTCCATTTCTTTTACCATATCAGCCTCAATAGGATATGTCCCAGCTTTGATATGTTCTAACGATTTAGGATCATAGGCCTCCTCAATTGTTGGTGTAGGGCCATTACTCACAGCTGTACCTAAAACAACTGCTCTTAATCTTGAAGTTTCGTTTTTTATATTTAACGCTAACATAAAGGTTGGTTTTTGGCAAATATAACTAATTGCACCGAAAAGAAAATATTTAAATTTTTACGAATTCATTAATTT
>NZ_JAGKWP010000031.1 GCF_021151785.1 Flavobacterium sp. | reverse complement strand
CAATATATTAAACCTACTATAAAGCAAATTATTTTGAATAATAGAAAAAAAGATTTAATAAATAAAATTCAAACAGAAATAACCAATGACGCTATTAAAGACAAAGATTTCGAAATTTTTAAATAACCCACAACTTATTGCCTTGGTGTTCTTATTAGGGATATCATTCTCATTCGCTCAAAATAAACAGAAAGTAGATGGTGTAGCAGCTGTCGTAGGTGATTTTATTGTACTCGATTCAGATATCGATTTAATGTATATTGAGTTACAGACTCAAGGGGTAGATACAAAAAATATTACTCGTTGTGAGTTATTAGGAAATCAATTGGAAGAAAAGTTATTTGCTCATCAAGCTATTCAAGATAGTATTGTTGTAACTGATGAAGAAATCAATCAATACATTGATCAGCAATTAAATGTTATGGTTGAGCAAATTGGTTCTAAACAAAAAGTATACGAATATTATAAGAAAAAAGATGAGCAAGATTTTAGAAGTTATTTTTCTGAAATTATTAAAATGAATAAGCTTTCGTCACAAATGAAAAGGAAAATTGTTGACGATATTACTATAACTCCTGAAGAAGTAAAGCAATTTTATAATGGTATTCCAAAGGATGAGATACCTAATATTGGAGCAGAAGTAGAAATAGCACAAATAGTTGTTAAACCAGTTATAACCAAAGAAGATAAACAGTTGGTTATAGATAAATTAAAAGCTATTAAAAAAGATATTTTGGATGGATCGTCAAGTTTTACCAGTAAAGCCGTAATTTATTCAGAAGACCCGGGATCAAGTTCAAACGGAGGCTACTATAAAATTAATAAAAAAACTCAGTTTGTTAAAGAATTTAAAGATGTTGCTTTTCGTTTAAATGAGGGTGAGATTTCTGAACCATTTGAAACTGATTTTGGTTTTCACATCATTCAAGTAGAAAAAATCATCGGTCAGGATATTGAGTTGAGACATATTTTAATTTCACCAAAAGTAACACCTCAATCAGTAAAAGAGGCTGCTAATAAAATTGAAGAAATTAAATCGAAAATCGAAAAAGGAGAAATAACTTTTGAAGAGGCAGCAAAAACATCTTCAGATGATAAAGACACTAAGAATAATGGTGGAGTATTATTAAATCCTCGAACTTCTGAACCAAAATTTGAAGTTGCTAAGCTAGATCCTTCATTATACAATCAAGTAAATGGATTAAGTCAAGGTCAAATTTCTCAAGTTTTTGTTGATCAAAGTCAGCAAGGATCTAAATTTTTTAAAATTTTAAAAATTAATAAAAAAACAGAGGAACACAAAGCTGATTTTGTTTCTGATTATTTAAAAGTAAAAGAGTTAGCCTTAACTGATAAGCAGTATAAACAAGTAGCAAAATGGTTAACAGAGAATATTGAAAAGAATTATATTAAGATTAATGGTGAATACAAAGATTGCGTATTTACAAATAATTGGTTAAAAAAATAATTGTTATTAGTTTAAAGATATGTCAGACGTAGCGGCAATTGAAAAATTAGTCCAAAAGCAAAAACAACTTAAGCAAGAAATTGCAAAAGTCATTGTTGGACAAGATGAAGTAATTAATCAAATCGTATTAAGTGTTTTTTCAGGAGGCCATGCTTTGTTAGTAGGCGTCCCAGGGTTGGCAAAAACATTAATGGTTAATACCATTTCACAGGCATTAGGATTGCATTTTAAACGCATTCAGTTTACGCCTGACTTAATGCCTTCTGATATCTTAGGAAGTGAAATTCTAGATGAATCAAGAAGTTTTAAGTTCATCAAAGGGCCTATTTTTTCTAACATCATTTTAGCAGATGAAATTAATCGTACTCCTCCTAAAACTCAAGCCGCATTGTTAGAAGCTATGCAAGAGAAATCAGTTACTGTAGCTGGACATCATTATAAATTAGATTTGCCATTTTTTGTATTGGCTACACAAAACCCCATCGAGCAAGAAGGTACTTATCCGTTACCCGAAGCACAATTAGATCGTTTTATGTTTGCCATAAAATTAGATTATCCTTCTTTTACAGAAGAAGTCCAAGTGGTTAAAGCAACTACTTCTGATATTAAAGTTACAATAGATGCACTTTTTACGGCTGAGGAAATTATAGACTATCAAAATCTAATAAGAAAAATTCCTGTTACAGATCATGTAATTGAGTATGCTGTTACACTAGTTTCTAAAACACGTCCTAATAACATTTTAGCACCTGAATTAGTGAAAAATTATTTAGATTGGGGGGCTGGTCCAAGAGCTTCGCAGAGTTTAATATTAGCAGCTAAAACACATGCTGCAATCAATGGAAAGTTCTCGCCAGATATTGAGGATGTTCAAGCTGTAGCATTTGGTATATTACGACATCGAATTGTTAAAAATTATAAAGCTGATGCTGAAGGTATTACCGAAGAAGACATTATTCAAAAATTATTTTAATACCAAAGTGCTTTCGAGCACTTTTTTTACATCTTTATGAGAAAATTTTTGGCCTTATTTATTCTCTTTTTATTGTCTTTTCAACAACCAGAGGAAAAATTACACACCATAGTTGGGAAAACTAACTATCCCTTTTGGATTCAAGTTCCTAAAAATGAATCTACAGAAAAGGTACCAGTCCTTCTTTTTCTACATGGTAAAAGTTTGTCAGGTACCGATATGCATCGAGTAAAACGATATGGTGTTCTTCGAGCAATAGAGAAAGGACGAAAAATTAATGCTGTAGTGGTTGCTCCTCAATTGGCTAATGGAGGTTGGAATCCTGATAACGTTCTAGAGGTTTTGGATTATGTACAAAAAAATTATAATACAGATAAACAGCGGGTTTATGTTTGTGGAATGAGTTTAGGAAGCTATGGTACAATGCATTTTGTTGGTAAGTATCCTGATAGGGTAACTGCGGCTGTATCTATTTGTGGCGGTGGAAATGTTACTGATGCTTGTTCCTTGTCTAAAGTCCCAATTTGGATATACCATGGTGATAAAGATTTTGTTGTTCACATGCGGGAATCAAAAAAAATATATGAAGCCATTAAAAAATGTAATAAAGATTCAGAGGTTACATTTACTGTAATACATGGTGGAAATCACGCCAATGTTGAAAAAATATTTCATCAAGATACTATTTATAATTGGCTTTTTAGCCATAAAAAAGAAGTGTTTTGAAGAATGATTTTTTAATAATTTGATAAAATCGACAGTGCTTTTTTTAGAAATTCGTAGTTTAATTTTCAAAAATTAATAATTTGTAAAAATATCGTGTTTTTTCATCCTTTTTTTGAGCTTAATTTATCAAAATAGAATAATTATAAATAATAATTCTTAGAATCTTCATTTTTATTAAAAATTTTTTAATCTCATTCGGATTTATTAAATTTGTAACGCTTAAAAAAACAAATCAACTTTAATATAGAAAAATTAAAATGAGTATTTATAACGACTACATTCAAGAGATTGAAGAAAGAAAAGGACAAGGATTACATCCAAAGCCAATTGATACTGCTGAATTATTAAGTGAAGTTATAGCACAAATTAAAGATACAGCAAACCCTAATAGACCTGATTGTCTAAACTTTTTTATTTACAATACATTGCCTGGAACAACTCCTGCCGCAGGAGTAAAAGCTAAATTCTTAAAAGAAATTATTTTAGGTGAAGAAAAGGTGGCTGAAATAACGCCTGATTTTGCTTTCGAGTTATTATCACACATGAAGGGTGGTCCTTCAATAGCCGTTTTGTTAGATTTAGCTTTAGGTCAGAATGAAGCAATTGCAAAACAAGCAGCTGAAGTGCTTAAAACACAAGTATTTCTATATGAAGCAGATACATATCGATTAAAAGATGCTTATACAAATGGAAATTTAATTGCTAAGGCTATATTAGAAAGCTACGCTAAAGCTGAATTTTTCACCAAATTACCAGAAGTTCCCGAGGAAATTAAAGTTGTTACTTTTATAGCAGGTGAAGGAGATATTTCTACAGATTTATTATCTCCAGGAAATCAAGCACACTCTCGATCAGATCGTGAATTGCATGGTAAATGTATGATTTCCGCTCAAGCACAAGAAGAAATTAAAGCTTTACAAGCGCAACATCCAGATAAAAGTGTAATGTTAGTTGCTGAAAAAGGAACTATGGGTGTAGGTTCGTCTCGTATGTCTGGTGTTAATAACGTAGCACTTTGGACAGGAAAGCAAGCAAGTCCTTATGTACCATTTGTAAATATTGCTCCAATTGTAGCAGGTACAAACGGTATATCACCTATTTTCTTGACTACTGTTGATGTAACTGGTGGTATTGGAATTGATTTGAAAAACTGGGTAAAGAAAACGGATGAAAATGGTGAAGTTGTTCGTGATGAGAATGGAGAACCAGTTTTAGAACAGAAATATTCTGTTGCTACGGGTACTGTTTTAACCATCAATACTAAAACTAAAAAGTTATACAATGGTGACCAAGAGTTGATTGATATTTCAAGATCATTCACGCCGCAAAAAATGGAATTTATCAAAGCAGGTGGTTCTTATGCGATTGTTTTTGGTAAAAAAATCCAAACGTTTGCTGCTAAAACATTAGGAATTGAAGCACCAGTAGTTTTTGCTCCTTCTAAAGAAGTATCTCATGAAGGACAAGGTTTAACAGCAGTTGAAAAAATATTCAATAGAAATGCGGTTGGAACAACTCCTGGAAAAGTATTACATGCTGGATCTGACGTACGTGTAACTGTAAATATCGTAGGATCTCAAGATACTACGGGTTTAATGACTGCTCAAGAGTTGGAATCAATGGCGGCTACTGTAATTTCTCCAATTGTAGATGGAGCGTACCAATCGGGTTGTCATACAGCTTCGGTTTGGGATAAAAAAGCACAAACAAATATTCCGAAATTAATGAAGTTCATGAATGATTTTGGTTTAATTACTGCTCGTGATCCAAAAGGAGTATATCATTCAATGACTGATGTTATTCATAAGGTTTTAAATGATATTACGGTTGATGATAGAGCTATCATTATAGGTGGAGATTCACACACCCGTATGTCAAAAGGGGTTGCGTTCGGAGCTGATTCAGGTACGGTTGCATTAGCTTTAGCTACAGGTGAAGCTTCAATGCCAATTCCTGAGTCTGTAAAGGTTACCTTTAAAGGTGAAATGAAATCTTATATGGATTTCCGTGATGTAGTTCATGCTACGCAAGCACAAATGTTACATCAGTTTGGTGGTGAAAATGTATTCCAAGGAAGAATTATTGAGGTGCATATCGGTACATTAACTGCAGATCAGGCCTTTACATTTACAGATTGGACGGCTGAAATGAAAGCAAAAGCATCAATTTGTATTTCAGAAGATGAAACCTTAATTGAGTCATTAGAAATTGCTAAATCTAGAATCCAAATCATGATTGATAAGGGAATGGATAATGCTAATAAAGTGCTTCAAGGTTTAATTGATAAGGCAAATAAAAGAATTGCAGAAATCCGTTCAGGTGAACAACCAGCACTTAAACCAGATGCTAATGCTAAATATTATGCTGAAGTAGTGGTTGATTTAGATGCTATTGCTGAGCCTATGATAGCTGACCCAGATGTAAACAATAAAGATGTATCTAAGCGCTATACTCATGATACTATTCGTCCGTTGTCATTCTATGGTGGGGATAAAAAAGTAGATTTAGGATTTATCGGTTCTTGTATGGTACATAAAGGCGACATGAAAATCCTAGCTCAAATGTTGAAAAATATTGAAAAACAATATGGTAAAGTTGAGTTTAAAGCTCCATTAGTAGTAGCACCTCCAACATATAATATTGTGGATGAGTTAAAAGCTGAAGGTGACTGGGAAGTATTACAAAAATATTCTGGTTTTGAATTTGATGATACTAATCCAAAATCTGTTGCGCGTACTGAATATGAAAACATGCTGTATTTAGAGCGTCCAGGTTGTAATTTATGTATGGGTAATCAAGAAAAAGCGGCTAAGGGAGATACGGTAATGGCTACTTCAACGCGTTTATTCCAAGGACGTGTGGTTGAAGATTCTGCTGAGAAAAAAGGAGAGTCATTGTTGTCTTCAACTCCAGTGGTTGTATTGTCTACTATTTTAGGTAGAACACCATCTATTGAGGAATATGTGCAAGCAGTTGAAGGAATTAATTTGACCAAGTTTGCACCTTCACACAAATTGTTAGTTGGATAAATTTATATATATAAATTAACAAAAAATTAAGCCTGAGTGTTTCGCTCAGGCTTTTTTTATTCTTTAATTTTTTGTAAATTAGTGATTATTAATTTTTTAATTGTAAATGTATGGCTTTTGATATTGATATGATTCAAAATGTTTATGCTCAAATGGCTGATAGGATCGATTTGGCACGAACAATAGTAGGGAAACCTCTTACGCTTTCTGAAAAGATTTTATATGCGCACTTGTGGGAAGGGATGCCTTCAAAAGCTTATCAAAGAGGTAAAGATTATGTTGATTTTGCTCCTGATCGAGTAGCTTGTCAAGATGCAACAGCTCAAATGGCACTTTTACAATTTATGCATGCAGGTAAACAAAAGGTAGCAGTGCCCACAACAGTACATTGTGATCATTTAATACAAGCAAAAGTTGGAGCCGAAACTGATTTAAAAGTTGCCAATTCACAATCAAAAGAAGTATTTGATTTTCTTTCTTCTGTGTCTAATAAATATGGTATTGGATTTTGGAAACCGGGTTCAGGTATTATACACCAAATTGTATTGGAAAATTATGCATTTCCAGGAGGAATGATGATTGGAACAGATTCACATACAGTAAATGCTGGCGGTCTTGGGATGCTAGCTATTGGTGTAGGAGGTGCAGACGCTGTTGATGTTATGGCTGGAATGTCTTGGGAATTAAAGTTTCCTAAGTTAATTGGGGTGAAGTTAACAGGTAAATTAAACGGTTGGTCTTCTCCAAAAGATGTAATTTTAAAAGTAGCCGATATTTTAACTGTTAAAGGAGGAACTGGTGCTATAGTGGAATATTTTGGAGAAGGCGCTCAAGCAATGTCTTGTACAGGTAAAGGCACTATTTGTAATATGGGAGCAGAAATTGGTGCTACCACTTCAACATTTGGATATGATGATTCAATGAGGAGATATTTGAATGCAACAGGAAGAAAAGATGTTGTGGAAGCGGCAGATGCTATTGCCTCTTATTTAACTGCTGATCCAGAAGTGTATGCCCAACCAGAATTGTATTTTGACCAATTAATTGAAATAAATTTGTCATTACTAGAACCACATATCAACGGTCCATTTACACCAGATCGAGGTACTCCAATTTCTAAAATGAAAGAGGAGGCAAAAGCAAATGATTGGCCCATTAAGGTTGAATGGGGATTAATTGGTTCATGTACTAATTCATCCTATGAAGATATGTCACGAGCTGCTTCCATTGTTAGGCAAGCCGTAGCTCTAGGTATTAGTCCAAAAGCAGAGTTTGGTATCAATCCAGGCTCAGAGCAAATAAGATATACAATTGAGAGAGATGGAATCATTGCAGATTTTGAAAAGATGGGGACAAAAGTCTTTACAAATGCTTGTGGACCTTGTATTGGACAATGGGATAGAGCCGGTGCGGATAAGCAAGAAAAAAATACCATAGTACATTCTTTTAATCGTAATTTTTCAAAACGCGCAGATGGTAATCCAAATACGCATGCCTTCGTAACTTCACCAGAAATCGTTGCTGCTTTAGCCATTGCGGGAAGACTAGATTTTAATCCAATTACAGATACATTAATCAATGATCAAGGTGATGAAGTCAAATTGATGCCACCAAATGGAGAAGAACTACCCCTTAAAGGATTTGAAGTAGAAGATTCAGGTTTTCAAGCACCTGCTGTTGATGGCGCTACAGTTGAAGTAGTTGTTTCTCCAACTTCAAGTCGTTTACAGTTATTAGATCCTTTTGAACCATGGGATGGTAAAAATATTGTAGGTGCTAAATTATTAATTAAAGCTTTTGGAAAATGTACTACAGACCATATTTCTATGGCTGGACCTTGGTTGCGTTATCGAGGACATTTAGACAATATTTCAAATAATATGCTTATTGGAGCTGAAAATGCATTTAATCACAAAACCAATGCTGTTAAGAATCAAATAACAGGAAGTTATGACGAAGTGCCTAAGGTACAACGAGCTTACAAGGCTGCAGGAATTCCTTCAATTGTTGTTGGGGATCATAATTATGGTGAAGGTTCATCAAGAGAACATGCAGCTATGGAGCCAAGACATTTGGGAGTAAAGGTTGTTTTAGTAAAATCTTTTGCTAGAATACATGAAACAAATTTGAAAAAACAAGGTATGTTAGCTTTAATCTTTGCCAATGAAACAGATTATGATAAAATTCAAGAAGATGATACATTTAATTTTATAGACTTAACTGAATTTGCTCCAGGTAAACCCTTGCTAATTGAGTTAGTTCATACAGATGAAACTAAGGATACTCTTGTTGCAATGCATTCCTATAATGCAAGTCAAATAGAATGGTTTAAAGCAGGTAGTGCACTTAATTTAATTGCAACAGCTTAAATATCTTATGATTTAAAATTAAAGGCACTCTGAAAAAGAGTGCCTTTTTTATTTTGACTTTATAAAATACTGTTAAAAGCATCGAATTTAAAGTTGGTTTTTATAACTTGCAACCCTCAATTTATAATCCATCCAAAATTTTTTATCATGACATTGAAAAAGCTATTGACTTTCATCTTTTTATTTGCCACCTTTTTAATTAATGCTCAGCAAAAAATTAAACATAAAGTGGTACAAGGAGAGTCCGTTTATAGTATCGCTAAAAAATACAATGTTACTGAAAAAGAAATTTTTGATTTAAATCCTAAAGCTAAAGGAGTTCTAGCTTTAGATATGGAATTAATAATTCCAAAGACATCCAAGAAAAAAGAAGAAACCAAGAAATTGGTTGTTCCTAAAGGGAATATCTATACTGTTCAAAATGGAGAATCTTTTTATACTATATCAAGAAAGTTTAATGTAGGTTATGAAACATTGACCGAATTAAATGCTGAAATTAAACCAGAAAATTTGCAAATTGGTGCGATCATTCGACTACCTAAAGGTGTTAAATTACCGAAAGAAGAAAAAAATAAAGAAGTATCTAAAAATAAACTCTCGGGAAAAGCACAAAAACACACAGTAGAATCAGGAGAATCTTTTTTTGTAATTGCCAAAAAATATAATGTAACAGTTGAAGAGTTAAGATTAGCCAACCCTCAAGTGAAAAATGATAAGCTAGATATTAAAGATGTTGTTTTTATTCCAGGTAAGGACATAGCAATAACGAAGGAGAAAAAATTGAAGGAAGAAAAAAAGAAACCAATAGTTGAAGAAAAAATTGATTTAGAGTTAACAGATAAAGAAAAAGAAGAAGTCAAAGCAGAAATAGATTCCTTAACAGAGCGACATAAAGTACAGCCAAGAGAAACTAAGTTTGGGATTGCAAAAAGATATGGATTAACTGTTGCTGAATTAGACGAATTGAATCCAAATATCAAAGAACTAAAGCCTGGACAAGTATTGGTATTAAAAAAGAATTTAGTTACTATTGAAGATAAACCAAAAACAATTGAGGAATACGAAGAAGAGAACACACCTACTTTTGTTCCTCCTATGGATGCAACAGCTGAAACAAAAGCACAGTTTTTAATTTCAAAAGCTTCAGAATGTTTGGGTGTTCGTTATAGAAGTGGAGGAAATGATAGAAGAGGATTTGACTGTTCTGGATTTGTTTCTTATACCTTCAAATATTTAGAAATGGACCTACCTCGGTCTTCTTGGGAAATGGCAAATATTGGAATAAAAATAGATCGATCTCAAGCTCAAAAAGGAGATTTGATTTTTTTTAAAACGGTAAGAAGTGGAATTAGTCACGTAGGTTTAATTACAGAAGTAAGTGATAATGATATTAAATTTATACATTCTTCTACAAATAGTGGGGTGATTGTTTCATCGGTTAATGAAGCTTATTATGCCCGAAGATTTGTTCAAATAAATAGAGTTCTTCAATAAAAAATGACTAGAGTAATCTAGTCATTTTTGTTTTATTTTGTTTCCTTTTATTATCTTTAGCCAAAATGTTAATAAAATGAGTGAAACAACTATTGGATTTAAAAAAGAATTAAACTTGCTCAATGCAACAAGTATTGTTGCTGGTTCAATGATAGGTTCTGGAATTTTTATTGTTACTGCTGCTATGGCTCGAGATTTAGGTTCGGCAGGATGGATACTTTTCACTTGGCTGCTTACTGGATTGTTGACAATGTCTGCTGCACTCAGTTATGGAGAGTTAGCGGGAATGATGCCTAACGCAGGAGGACAGTATGTATATATTCAAAAAGCTTATGGAAAATTAGTTTCTTTTTTATATGGATGGACCGTCTTTACTGTAATTCAGACAGGAGTTATTGCTGCTGTAGCAGTAGCTTTTGCTAATTATACTGCTGTTTTCATTCCTAAATTAGAAACCATTATTCTTGAAACAGCTTGGTTAACCATCACTTTTAAACAAATAGTAGCTATTCTAAGTATTTTACTTTTGACTTATATAAATACAAATGGTATTGAAAGTGGAAAAAAAGTGCAGTTGTTTTTTACTGCGGCCAAATTGTTTGCATTATTTGCTTTGATTATTATGGGGTTGTATATAGGTTTAGAATCCAATGTTTTAAGTGAAAATTTTGAAAATCCTTGGGCTGCTTTTAAGACTGTAATTAATGAAGATAAAACAATTTCATTTACAGAATTGTCTGGATTAGCTTTAGTTGGGGCTATTGGAGCAACAATTATTAATTCTCTTTTTTCTAGTGATGCATGGAATAATGTTACTTTCATTGCAGCTGAAATTAAAGATCCTAAGAAAAACATTCCAAGAAGCTTGTTTCTAGGAACTTTAATTGTAACAATAGTTTATATCTTAGCTAACTTGGCTTATCTTTCTTTATTGCCTGTGTTAGGAGATCCAAATGGTACAACTGATTTAACTAAAGGGATTATGTTTGCTAGTGAAGATAGAGTGGGTGCAGCAGCAGCAAATATCATTTTAGGAAATATAGGCGTTTTTGTAATGGCCGCTTTAATTATGATTTCTACATTTGGTTGTAATAGTGGTATTATTTTGGCTGGAGGTCGATTGTTTTATGCCATGTCTAATGACGGTTTGTTTTTTAAACAAGCCAGAGAATTAAATAAAAATAATGTGCCAGCTAAAGCATTGTGGGTGCAATGTGCTTGGGCATGTGTTTTGTGTTTGTCTGGAAAATATGGCGACTTGTTAACCTATGCTACTTTTGCATCTTTATTGTTTTACATCTTAACTATATATGGAATTTTTATTTTAAGAAAAAAAGAGCCTACAATGGAGCGACCATACAAAGCATTGGGTTATCCGATAGTTCCAATGTTTTATATTGTAATGACAACTCTTATTTGTGCTATACTTTTTATTTATGATACTAAGAATACTGGATTTGGTTTGGCGATTGTACTATTAGGGATTCCTGTTTATTATTTTACTCAAAAGAAAGAATAAATAAAGCAAAGTGAGAACCACTTTGCTTTATTTATTTTCCAATCTTTTTTTTAAGTTATTTCCGTTTTTGATAAAATATTCTTCAAGCATCATTTTCATGGGGATGTTTAGTAGGTTTTTAGGATATGATTCACGTCCATAAAATACTTCTGTGTGGGTACAACTGTTAGCTGTAATGGGTTTTATGATCGAACCAGCCCTGTTTATGCCTTCAAAAGGTTTTATAAAGTGAAGTTCAACATCAATTCGTTCTCCGTCTAAGCGAATTATTTTTTGACTTCCTTCCCCTACATCTTCATTGCCTTTCCAATATTGTGTAGCACCTACTGCTCCATCTTTTCCTGAATAAGTGATTTTTACATTTGGATCGGCTTCCATAAATGTACTCCATTCTTTTTGATTACCTAACATTTTTACATAATCATACACTTCCTTCTGAGGTTTTTGAATGGTAACAGTATACGTAATTTTGTATTCATTTGGGATGAATATTGCAGCAATGAGTAAACCCGCTATTATTATACCAATTCCTAAGAGTAATTTTTTTAAAATTTTCATATCACATTAAGTTTGTTAGATAATTAAAGATACAAAAAAAAACCGTTCTAAATGAATCAGAACGGTTTTTACTATTTGAATTCTAACCTATTAATAGTAAGTATATCTTCTAACTTTAGCAATATATTTAGCTAAACGGATTACTTGGTGACTGTAACCATACTCATTGTCATACCAAACATATAATACAACATTTTTACCATCTGTTGATACTAAAGTGGCATTACTGTCATAAATAGAAGGCTGAGAAGTTCCTACAATATCAGAAGAAACTAATTCATTGTTCATTGAATATTTAATTTGTTCAACTAAATCTCCTTCTAATGCATATTTTTTCATAATAGCATCTACTTCTTCTCTAGTGGTAGTTTTACCTACTTCTAAATTTAATACTACTAATGAACCATTTGGAACAGGTACACGAATGGCATTTGAAGTTAACTTTCCAGCTAAACTAGGTAATGCTTTAGCAACGGCACTTCCAGCTCCAGTTTCAGTAATAACCATGTTTAATGCTGCAGAACGACCTCTGCGGTATTTTTTATGCATGTTATCAACTAAATTCTGGTCATTTGTATAGGCATGAATAGTTTCAATATGTCCTTTTACTACTCCTAAAGTATCTTCCATTGCTTTTAAAACTGGAGTAATAGCATTTGTAGTACAAGAAGCCGCTGAATAGATAACTACCTCGTCAGGATTGTAATCTTCATGATTTACACCATAAACAATATTAGGCACACCTTTTCCTGGTGCAGTTAATAACACTTTTTCAACTCCTTTTGAAGTTAAATGACGTTTTAATGCTTCCTCTGTTGTGAAAGCACCAGTATTGTCAATTACTAAGGCGTCATTAATTCCGTATTGTGTGTAGTCAATTTCTTCAGGGCCATTAGCTGTAATAACATGAACTGTAGTTCCATTAATGATTAAAGCTTGATTTTCAACATCTGCAGAAACAGAACCTTCAAAATCACCATGAACAGAGTCATAACGCAATAAAGAAGCACGTTTTTCTAATAAAACAGCATCATTTTTATCACGAGTTACAATAGCTCTTAAGCGCAATTGTTGACCTTTACCAATCTTACTCATCATTTCACGAGCTAATAAACGACCGATACGACCAAAACCATAAAGAACTACATCCTTTGGTTTAATTTCTGAGGTGTCTTTAGCATCTTTTAATTTATCAATTACAAATGCTTTAGCATCATTGTATTTGTTATCTTCTAAATGATATTCATACGTTAGTTTACCAATGTCAATTCTTGAAGGTGGTAAATCTAAGTCCTCAATAGCTCTTGCAATTTCAACTGAATCAAAAATATTGATTGGTTTTTTTACAAATGCTACGGCATATTCATGTAAGTTGATGATGTCGCTTACATTTCTGTCAATTAATTGGTTTCTAAATAAAACTAATTCAATTGATTTGTCATACCATAAATCGCTAATGATTCTAACGAATTCTACACAAGCTTTCCTTCTATCTGCTTGAAAAGCTAATTCTTTCTCGTAAATACTGTTGTTATCCATGAAATTTTATTAAGTGTTGTTTAATAAACCGATGCAAAAATATGAAATTTCAAACGTTTTCGTTAATAAAATTTCAAACTTTTTTTCAATAAAAAATGCCTAGCTTTTACTAGGCATTTTAAGTAATTAAAATTAAAATTTAAAGAATGATTCGATAAATACGACCATTTTTGGCAATAATTTCATATTGTGCTTTCTGTCCTTCTTCTTTTTTGGCTAAGTAAGAGGAAACACTTTCCATATCGGTTACTCTTAAATTGTCAATTCGTAAAACAATTGAACCTTTTAAATCTTCAGCATATTCAGTGTAATCTTTATTTGTTACCTCTTTAATTTTTATACCTGATTTAATATTGTATGTTTTTTTATCAGCATCAGATAAATCTTCAAACTCAATTCCGTTAAATTCATATTGAATTAATTCTTTTTTGGTTAATTTCACAGGAATATTCATTTGTTTTCCATCACGAAGAACAGTTACTTTAACCAAATCATTCGGGCGCTTAGTATTAACTATCGAAGTTAATTCGGCATTACTATTGACTTTTTTGTCGTCCAGTTTTATGATGATGTCACCTTTTTCAATTCCAGCTTTTTGAGCACCTGAATTTTTGTTTACTTTATTTACATAAACACCTTCGGTTTGATTAATCCCTAATTTTTTAGCTGATTCAGAATTTAATTCACCGCCTTCAACACCTAAAATGCCACGTTGTACATTTCCAAATTGCATTAAATCTTCAATGATTTTTTTTGTGATATTTGAAGGTACGGCAAAAGAATATCCTGCGTAACTTCCTGTAGGCGAGGATATCATGGTGTTGATGCCGACTAATTCACCTCTTGCATTAACTAAAGCACCACCCGAATTTCCAGGGTTTACTGCAGCATCTGTTTGAATAAATGATTGTATGCTTGCTTTGTCTAAATTTCTCGCTTTGGCAGATACAATTCCTGCTGTTACTGTTGAGTTTAGGTTATACGGATTTCCAACGGCTAAAACCCATTCACCTACTTTTATTGAATCGGAATCACCAAAAACAATAAAAGGTAATTTTTCATTGGCGTCAATTTTTAGTAATGCAATGTCCATCTTAGAATCGGTGCCTACTAATTTTGCTTTATATGATTTATTATTGTTTAATGTCACTTCTAGTTCGGTGGCATCTTTTATTACGTGATTATTTGTAACAATGTAACCATCTTCAGAAACAATAACACCTGAACCTGTTCCAACTTGTTCATATTGTTGGGTTCCACCACGTCCATAAAAGAAAGACGCCCAAGGATCATTATAAGTAACTACTGATACATTTTTAACGTGAACTACGCTATGAACTGCTTTTTCTGCTGCTGCTGTAAAGTCATATCCTTCTGGAACTAAACCAACAGATTTTGAATATTGTGGGGCAGAGGTAATGATGGAACTAGAATTTCCTTTTTCAATAAAAACTTTATAAGCGCTGAGTGTTGTAGCTCCGCTTAACAAAGAGACCAAAAATAAGTTTCCTAAATTTTTCATTTCCATAATCTTTTAACTATTGGGACTTTTGTGAATGTAAATATATAACAGTATTTTTAGTATTAAAATGCGTTTAACGCCTGCTTAACAATGTTTAACAAGTTTTTAATAATTTAATTTTTCTTCCTTTTCTTTTTTGAACATAATATCGCTTAAAATAACGCATTTTTACCTAATTTTGTATTACAAATGTAAATTATGCAACTTAAATTTTATAAATACCATGGAACGGGTAATGATTTTGTTATTTTTGATAACAGACAATCTACTTTTCCCAAAAATGATACCAAACTAATTGCTTTTCTATGCGACCGCCGTTTTGGCATTGGTGGTGATGGACTTATGTTATTAGAAACGCATGAGACGTATGATTTTACAATGGTTTATTACAATGCGGATGGAAGCACAAGCACTATGTGTGGAAACGGAGGACGTTGTTTAGTGGCATTTGCAAAAAAACTAGGAATCATTGAACAAGAAGCTCATTTTGAAGCCTCTGACGGTTACCATTATGCTAAAATTGAGAAGGATTTAATTGCTTTACAAATGATTGATGTGACCCAAGTTGAGCTGTATGATGATTATGATTTTGTATATACGGGTTCGCCTCATCACATTCAACTGGTTGATAATTTAGAAACTATTGATGTTAAAACACAAGGAGCTCAAATTAGATATTCTAATTTATATGGCGAGACAGGGAGTAATGTTAATTTTGTAAAACAAGACAATATGAATTCTTTCAGAGTACGCACTTATGAAAGAGGGGTAGAAGATGAAACCTTGTCCTGTGGAACAGGTGTTACGGCTGTTGCAATAGCGATGTATGAAACAGGTAAAACTAATTCAAACCAAATTCAACTTCATGTTCCAGGTGGTGAATTAAAAGTTAGTTTTGAAAAAGTAGATCAAACTTATAAAAATGTCTTTTTGACAGGACCTGCTACTTTTGTTTTCGAAGGACTTATCAATATTTAATTTTCAATTAATTGTTAGATTTCTTGTCAAAAAATGCATTGTAACAAGGTCAAAAATGTTATTTGTAAGTGTTGAAAAATACCAATTTTTTTTAAGTTTTACTTTTGTCTTTCGTCTTTTTCAATGATGCCATCTTTAACGCGTATGATTCTATGTGCATGAGCGGCAATGTCCTCCTCGTGAGTAACTAGAATTACCGTATTACCATTAGCATGAATTTCACCAAATAACTTCATGATTTCAATAGAAGTTTTGCTGTCTAAGTTACCCGTAGGTTCGTCAGCTAAAATTATAGAAGGCTTATTCACTAATGCTCTAGCTACAGCAACTCGTTGTCGTTGTCCTCCTGATAATTGGTTTGGTTTATGGTCCATTCTGTCTGAAAGACCAACTTGAGTTAAAACTTCAGTAGCTCTGGAATTTCGTTCCTCTTTTGATTTTCCTGCATAAACCATAGGCAAGGCTACATTGTCTAAAGCAGTTGTTCGTGGCATTAGATTGAATGTTTGAAATACAAATCCGATTTCTTTGTTTCTAATCTCGGCTAATTCATCGTCGTGCATTTCACTTACTAGTTTGCCATTCAAAATGTAACTACCTGATGTTGGGGTGTCTAAACAACCTAAAATATTCATCAATGTTGATTTTCCTGAACCTGAAGGTCCCATTAATGCAACATATTCTCCTTTATTTATTACTAAATCAATTCCCTTTAATACATGTACCGTTTCATTGCCTAGAGGGAAATCTCTAGTAATTCCTTTAATGTCTATGATAGGTTGACTCATCTTTTTTTTATTTTTTTTAATAGGACGATGATTGATCTAAAATGTTACATGTTATTGGTCATAATGTGTGATTTTTGTAAATGAATGTGGGAATTATATAATATTTAATTCTTTTTAAATGAATAATTTTACTCTATTAAAATGGAGGTTAGTCAAATGAAGAAAATTACCATAAGAATAGTATTTGTCTTGGCAAGTGTAGTTGTAATTGTTTCATGTAAGTCCAATGAAGAAACGCAAGCTGCAAGCTGAGCAAACTATAGCTGAATATGAAAAGTTTGTGGATTCTTTAAATCAAGTTACGATGGATGAAGCAGAACCTAATTTAGCTAAAATTGAAGCTGAATTTGAAATACGTTCTCAAGAAGCTGAAAAAGCGATGCAAGAGTTGTCTGAAAAAGAACGTGCAAAAAAAGTTGAAAAACTTAAAAAGACTAAAACAAAGTATGTTAAATATTCAGAAACAGTAAAAAACAATATAGTTAAAAGTTCATTGTCTCCACTTCAGTCATTGAGAAACTCTTTGTTTGGAGTTGGTAAAGTTAATGAACATAGAAATTTTAATTGGGTAACCACGGAGAATGCCTTGGCGGTTTATGAACAATTATTTGAAGTATACAAAGAGCACAACCATGAATACACAAAACAAGAAATAGATGAGATTAAGTTGTTGTTGGTAGCATTAAACGAACGTAAAAAAAGAATTGAAGCGGAGTTATCGTCAAAGGAGCGTTCAAGAATAGGCGTGATTAAATTTAAAATGAATGCTAAATTGCGAATAGACCGTATTGGTGCACGTTCAAATGAAAAATAAAAGTAGGTTAGTTAGGTTTTTTTGGTTAGAAAAAGGCAGTATTACCACGTTGTAAGCTGCCTTTTTTATATTCTTATTTTTTTAAAAAACTTTGAGCTTAAATTTTGTTCAGTTTTAATGTAGAAATGCTCTTTGTTTTGTTCTTTTCTAAAGAAAATCAGTCCCCATTGATACGTGTCAATTGATACAGTAACTTTTGGATGATTCTTAATTATTTGCCATGCTTCTTCCTTTTCTTGTGCCCTATGGATGTCCTCAAAAATCCAAATGGTTTCGTTGGTGATAGTTGGCAATAAAGTATCAAAGTATTCTAAAGTTGCTTTTTTGGAATGATTACTGTGGAAATAAATGAAATCGAAAGTCGAAGTTGTAAAGTCGATACTGTTTAAAAAGCTTGAAAATTCAGTTGTAATGTAATTTACACGATTGATATTAAACTTTTGTAAATGCAATTGACATTGATTTTGTGTGTTGGGACAAGTAGCTAAAGAGATGATTTTACCTCTAGTATTTCCCAGTGCTAAAGCAGAAGTAGCTAATCCTAAGGAAGTGCCAACCTCTAAAATTTCTTTAGGTTGAAAATAACGTACCAATCGAAATAACAATTGGGCTCTTTTTCTTGAAATTCCAGCGTTTTTTGCAATTGCAGCAATTTCACGCGTATTGGATTTAATAGCTTGAGAATCTGTATCGAAATCAGTTACATCAATAGTTGTATGGTTGTTTAAAAGTGAGGTTCTATATTCATCTAATGCATCATATTCGGGATATTTTGTTAAATCATAAAAGCATTTACAAACCAAATCAAACACAAAAGGGGAATGTACACCGTGTTCGTTTTTAGCTTTAAGAATGAAGGATAAGTATGATTTAATTAGATGAAACATATTTACAAATTTACCGAGTAAAAAAGATTTTATTCCATTTTCAAACTCAACTCAAACCAACGTTCTTCTTTAGACTCTAAATCAGATATTATTTTTTGTAATTCATTTGATTTTTTTTCTATTTCTTCATGATTTAATTCTGTTGAAGCAAAAATATGTTCAATTTCTTTTTTCTTGGTTTCTAAATCTTTGATTTCACGCTCAATTTTATTAAATTCTTTTTGTTCATTGAAGGTCAATCCTGCTTTTACTTGTTTTTCTTTCCAAGATTTTGCGTTATCTGAATCTATTTTTTCTTCTTTGACTGGAGCTACTGAATCTTCATAAATTCGCCAATCAGAATAATTTCCTGGAAAATCTTCTACTTCTCCTTCGCCTCTAAATACAAATAAATGATCTACAATTTTATCCATAAAATAACGGTCGTGACTCACAACTACTAAACATCCTGGATAATCTAGTAAAAAGTTTTCCAATACGTTTAATGTCACAATATCTAAGTCATTCGTTGGCTCATCCAGAATTAGGAAATTGGGGTTTTGAATTAATACGGTACATAAATACAATCGTTTCAATTCACCACCGCTTAATTTCTCTACATAATCGTATTGTTTTTTCGAATCGAACAAAAAGCGTTCTAATAATTGGGAGGCCGAAATGATTTTTCCTTTTGTTAGTGGAATGTATTCGCCATATTCTTTGATAACCTCAATTACTTTTTGACCGGGTTTTGGATTAATACCGCTTTGGGTATAATATCCCATTTTAATGGTGTCTCCAATAATTACTTTTCCTGCCTCTGGTTCAAGTGTGTGGGTTAAGATATTTAAGAAAGTAGATTTTCCTGTTCCATTTTTCCCAATAATTCCCACACGTTCACCTCGTTGAAATGAATAGTTAAAGTCGTTCAAAATGGTTTTATCTTTGAATTTTTTGTGCAATTTTACCATTTCAACAATCTTACTTCCCATGCGTTCCATGTTGATTTCTAATTCCAACACGTTTTCTTTTCTACGACTCATGGCTTTTTCTTTGATCACATAAAAGTCGTCTTGACGCGATTTGGATTTGGTTGTTCTTGCTTTTGGTTGACGTCGCATCCAGGCTAATTCTTTTACAAATAAATTTTGTGCCTTGTCAATACTCGCATTTTCAGAAGCTATTCGTTCCTCTTTTTTCTGTAAATAATAAGAGTAATTTCCTTTGTATTGGTAAATTTTACCATTGTCGAGTTCAATGATTTCATTACACACTCGTTCAAGGAAAAAACGATCGTGTGTTACCATGAAAAGTGTGATGTTTTCCTTAGCAAAATAATCTTCCAACCATTCAATCATTTCTAAATCCAAATGGTTGGTTGGTTCATCTAAGATTAATAAATCGGGTCTGTTTATCAGTATGATGGCAAGTGCTAAACGTTTTTTTTGCCCTCCAGAAAGACTCTTTACTTTTAGTTTTAAATCTTCAAGTTTTAATTTGAATAAAATTTGTTTGTATTGTGTTTCAAAATCCCATGCGTTATGCCTATCCATATCGTCAAAAGCCTTTTGATACGCTTCTTCATCTTCTGGATGCTGTAATGCTTTTTCATAACGTTCAATGACCTTTAAGGTGTCATTATCACTGGCAAAAATACTTTCCTCAATGGTTAATTCATCCTGTAGATTATTATCCTGCGCCAAGAATGCCATCTTTATGTCTTTTCGAACAACAACTTGACCCGAATCGGGTTCGTCTTTGCCCGTAAGCATATTCATAATGGTTGTTTTTCCCGAACCATTTTTTGCGATAAATGCGATTTTCTGATCTTTATTAATTCCAAAAGATACATTTTCAAACAAAGTGCGCTCTCCGTAATGCTTGGCTATATTTTCAACTGAAAGGTAATTCATTTTTTAATTTGTCAATTAGACAATATGGCAATGTGCCAATCGTTTTGCAAAAATAGTGTTTTATATATGTACCCACATTCAATATTATTCAAATTTTCAAATTATATTTGCTCATCAACGAATGGATTAATGTTCAAATTAGTACTTAAAAATGCAACTGTCTGTTATTATTCTCAATTATAATGTCCGCTACTTTTTAGAACAATGTGTTTATAGCGTTCAAAAAGCGTTAGCGCATATAAATGGGGAGATTATTGTTGTAGACAATGCATCATCGGATGATAGTTGCCAAATGATGAGAACTAAATTCCCTGATGTTACGCTTATTGTGAATCAAGATAATTTAGGTTTTCCCAAAGGAAATAATATCGGAGTTGCACAAGCAAAAGGGGAATATATCTGTATTTTAAATCCCGATACTGTGGTGGCAGAAGATACGTTTGTGAAAATTTTAGCTTCTATTGGAAAAAGTATACCTTTAAATGTAGGGATTATTGGTTGTAAATTAATAGATGGCACAGGGCGGTTTCTTCCAGAGAGTAAAAGAGGCGTTCCAACACCTTGGGTGGCATTTACAAAGATTTTTGGATTGTATAAATGGTTTCCAACGACTAAATGGTTTAATCAATATTATGCGCAACATTTAACCAAGGATGAAAATGGACAAGTCGATATTTTAGTAGGGGCTTTTATGGTGATGAAAAAGGAACTATATCTTGAAGTGGGCGGATTTGATGAAAATTGCTTTATGTATTCTGATGATATTGATTTGAGTTATATGATTCGTAAATTAGGGAAAGCCAATTTTTATTTTGCAGAAACAACGGTTATTCATTATAAAGGAGAAAGTACCGTTAGAGATGTAACTTACATGAAGCGATTTCAAGAAGCCATGCAGTTTTTTTATGGAAAACACTTTAAAAAGTCAATTGTTTTTGATTACATAATGCGCTTTGGTAGTATCATTTTTAGTTTTTTCAAGAAAACACAACAACAAAATAGAGCTGTTACTATTGACGAATATGTAGTTTTTTCCAGAAATGTCAATTTTCAAATTCCCATTGCAGAGGATAAAAAAATAGGTTATTTGACTGATTTTAATTTATTTGCTCCAGATTCAAAAAAAAAGATAGAAGTAATTTTTGATACCACGACTTTCAGTTTCAAAGAAATTAGTAGTTTTATGCATTCAAAAGCAACAAAACACATTACGTTTAAAAATTATATAGCGACTTCAAATTATTGTATTGGGAGTAATGATGCCAACAATAGAGGAGAAGTGTTATTTTTAAAATAAATTATCATATTCTTAAAAAAGGAGAGAAAAATTATTATTTTTGCAACCAATATTAGAGAACACAACGTTACATTAAATATATGGCAAGATTTGAATTAAAGCTTCCTAAAATGGGAGAGAGTGTTGCAGAAGCAACTATTACAAATTGGTTAAAGAATGTAGGGGATACGATTGAAATGGACGAAGCCGTCTTAGAAATCGCGACAGATAAAGTAGACAGTGAGGTGCCTTCTGAGGTTGCTGGAACGTTGGTAGAGATTTTATTTAATGTAGATGATGTCGTTCAGGTTGGTCAAACCATTGCTATTATTGAAACAGAAGGCGGTAATGCTGAAGCAGCACCAGTTGCAAAAGCCGAAGCGCCTATTGCTGTAGCCGAAGTAGCGCAAACGGTTGAAACAGCTAAAGAAACAGTTACATCTGCAGATTTTTCTAACTCAGAAAAATTCTTTTCACCTTTAGTAAAAAATATTGCTAAGGAAGAAGGAATTTCGTTAGCTGAATTGGAGTCAATTAACGGTACGGGTAAAGACGGAAGAGTTAATAAAGAAGATATTTTAAACTACATTAAAACAAGAGGAGCACAACCAGTTGTTGCAACTCCATCACCTGTTTCTGCTCCAAAAGCTACTCCAGCGGTTGAAACAGTCGCTCCTGCTTCTCAAGCTGTTCCAGTTTCTGTAAATGGCGGAGATGACATTGTTGAGATGGACAGAATGCGTAAATTGATTTCAAAATATATGGTTGAATCTAAAGCGACTTCTGCTCACGTTCAGTCTTTTATTGAAGTTGATGTTACCAATATTGTTAAGTGGAGAGATAAAAACAAAAATGCTTTTGAAAAGAGAGAGGGTGAAAAATTAACTTTTACTCCTATCTTTATGGAAGCAGTAGCTAAAGCATTAAAAGAGTTCCCAGGAATGAATATTTCTGTTGAAGGCGATTATATTATCAAAAAGAAAAATATCAATTTAGGAATGGCTGCGGCTTTACCAAATGGTAATTTAATTGTTCCTGTAATTAAGAATGCAGATCAATTGAATTTAGTAGGTATGGCGAAAGCGGTGAATGATTTAGGAAACCGTGCTAAAGCAGGTAAGTTAAAACCAGACGATACACAAGGTGGAACGTATACGGTGACTAATGTGGGAACTTTTGGTTCCGTATTTGGTACTCCAATTATCAACCAACCACAAGTGGGAATTTTAGCTTTAGGAGCCATTAGAAAAGTACCAGCGGTTATCGAAACTCCAGAAGGTGATTTCATTGGTATTCGTCAAAAAATGTTCTTGTCACACTCATATGACCACAGAGTAGTTGATGGTGCATTAGGGGGAAGTTTTGTGAAACGTGTAGCTGACTTGTTAGAGTCTTGGGACATCAACAGAGAAATTTAAGATTTTTATCATTCTGATTTCTGTTGACTTCGTTGAAAAATTGATTTCAGAATCTATAATATTATGCAAACCCGATAGTTTTTAAAACTGTCGGGTTTTTTCTTTTGTAGAGTTTACAATTTCCGAAGCTGAGGTTCTTTTATTTGATATAGTTTTACATGCTCTCATGAGTAAATTTATCATACCATTTATATCATATAAGCATTTCGTTTGCTTACAATCTGTTTTTTACTCATTTGATTCTTTTTTTTTAACTGAGGAAATGAAAAAGCGCTTGATGAATTAGCTTATGCGCTTTTTATAATAAAGAAACAAAAAGAACGCTAACCCCTTTGTTTTACTGGGCTTTTGGTATTTTTTATTATTATTCCTTCAAAAAGGCAATTTGCTGAAAATCAATGAATTAAGTTTTCAACATTAGAAAACAACAATGTTAAAAACTCCGTTCAATTGTGAATAACTTTGACTTTTGTTTTTCCTACAAATTTTTAAACTTTGTAAAAGCATAAAGGCATACTATTTTAGTATGTACTTCGCTAACTAATTATTGTTTCATTTAATTGTAAAAATTATGGCAATTAAATTTAAAATTCTTCCTAAGAAGAACCCTCAGGACATGTCAGCGCCTGAAAAGTATTATGCAACAT
>NZ_JAGKWP010000030.1 GCF_021151785.1 Flavobacterium sp. | reverse complement strand
GGACAAGACTTACCTTCAACGGATTATTGGTTCTCGGTTGATTATATAGAAAACGAACAACAAAAACAATTTAAAGCACATTTTTCATTAAAGAGATAAAAAGCTTTGATTGACACAAATAAAAAGGATTTTAGTATTTTGCTAAAATCCTTTTTTTATATCGACTCTTTTGTAAAGGAGAAGAAATAGTTTTTTAAAGTATAATTATTATATATAGCAAACTAAAAAAGCTGATAAAATAATTTATCAGCTTTTATTTTGTTAATTATTGATTTAATCACTCTTCCATCAAAACTTCTAAAATTGTTATTGCCGCATCGCTAATCTTAGTTCCAGGGCCAAAGACAGCAACGGCTCCAGCGTCAAATAAATATTGATAATCTTGCGCGGGAATAACACCGCCTACTATTACCATAATATCTTCTCTTCCATAATTCTTTAATTCTTCAATTACTTGAGGAACCAATGTTTTATGCCCAGCGGCTAATGAAGAAACGCCTAAAATGTGTACATCGTTTTCCACTGCTTGTTTGGCAGCTTCTTGTGGCGTTTGGAACAAAGGACCAATGTCTACGTCAAAACCTACGTCGGCATAACCTGTTGCTACTACTTTCGCACCACGATCGTGACCGTCTTGTCCCATTTTCGCAATCATAATACGAGGACGACGCCCTTCTTTCTTCGCGAAAGCATCGGCTAATTGTTTTGCTTTTTCAAAACTTTCATCGTTTTTAATTTCTTTACTATACACGCCGCTAAAACTTCTAATTTGTGCTTTATATCTTCCGAAAACTACTTCTAAAGCATCACTAATTTCACCTAATGTAGCTCTGTTTCGTGCTGCTTCTACTGCTAAAGATAGTAAATTTTCACCACCATTTTTAGCGCTTTCGGTTAATTTTGCTAAACATTCTGCTACTTTTGCATTATTACGCGTAGACTTGATTTGATCTAAACGTTCTATTTGTTGTTTACGAACGGTTTGATTATCTACTTCTAATATATGTAATGGATCTTCTTTTTCTAAGCGGTATTTATTTACTCCAACGATAATATCTTGTCCACTGTCAATACGTGCCTGCTTACGAGCAGCAGCTTCCTCTATGCGTAATTTTGGAATACCCGCTTCAATGGCTTTAGTCATACCACCTAATTCTTCGACTTCTTCGATTAAAGCCCAAGCTTTTTCAGCAATTTCTGCAGTTAAACTTTCTACATAATAACTTCCAGCCCAAGGATCAACCGTTTTGCAGATTTTGGTTTCTTCTTGTAAAAAAATTTGGGTATTACGAGCAATTCGTGCCGAGAAATCGGTTGGTAATGCAATTGCTTCGTCCAAAGCATTCGTGTGTAATGATTGAGTTCCTCCAAAGGCTGCTGCGGCTGCTTCAATCGTAGTTCGAGCTACGTTGTTAAAAGGATCTTGCTCTGTTAAACTCCAACCCGAAGTTTGACAATGCGTACGTAATGCCAATGATTTTTCATCTTTTGGATTGAACTGTTTTAACAATTTTGCCCAAAGCATACGGCCAGCACGCATTTTAGCAATTTCCATAAAATGATTCATTCCAATAGCCCAGAAAAATGAAAGGCGAGGAGCAAAGGTGTCAATATCCATTCCTGCTGCTAAACCAGTTCGGATATACTCCAAACCATCAGCTAAAGTGTATGCTAATTCTATATCAGCCGTAGCTCCTGCTTCTTGCATGTGGTAACCCGATATCGAAATCGAGTTGAATTTTGGCATATTTTTACTTGTGTATTCAAAAATATCTGCAATGATTTTCATCGAAGGCGTTGGTGGATAAATGTAGGTATTTCGCACCATGAATTCCTTCAAAATGTCATTTTGAATCGTTCCTGATAATAAGTTGGGAGTAACGCCTTGTTCTTCTGCTGCTACTATATAGAAAGCCATTATAGGTAAAACGGCACCATTCATTGTCATAGAAACCGACATTTCATCTAGTGGAATTTGATCGAATAAGACTTTCATATCTTCAACCGAATCAATAGCAACTCCAGCTTTTCCAACGTCACCTACAACACGTTCGTGATCCGAGTCGTAACCTCGGTGTGTCGCTAAATCGAAAGCAACTGATAATCCTTTTTGTCCAGCAGCTAAATTTCTTCTATAGAAAGCATTACTTTCTTCTGCAGTTGAAAATCCCGCATATTGGCGGATAGTCCAAGGGCGACGAACGTACATAGTTGAATATGGTCCGCGCAAATTAGGTGCAAAGCCCGCACCAAAACCAAGGTGTTCTAAATTTGAAATATCTTCTTTAGAATACATTGGTTTTACTTCAATTCCTTCTGCAGTAGTGAAGTCTTGTTTTTCAGAAATTTCTGTTTTCTGAATTTCAACTTCTAATTTTAAATGTTGTATATCTTTTCTCATGATTATTGCTCTTGAGATAATCGTTCTTGTTCTAATTTTTCAGCTAATCTTTTCTCAATAATCGGAGTGATTAGCGTTTTTCTTGGATTTTGTTTCACAAATGGATACAATTCCAAGTCGTTTTTCATTTGGTCGTTTTTGTTTGGATACTTGTTGGTTCCTAATAAAACTTCTTTTCCTGTATCGAAAAGTTCTTGTTCCTTTTCAGCACTTTCATTAATTTTTCGTTGGATAGTGCCTTCAATTAATTGTGTAATTAAACCATCGTTTGCTTCAATATCTTTAAATAACTCTAGAGCTTTTTCTGCTAATTGCTGCGTAAGTGTTTCTATAAAATAAGCGCCGTCAGCTGAATTACCTACTTTATCGAAATAACTTTCATGTTTGAGTATTAACAATTGGTTTCTAGAAATACGATCTCCAAACTCATTGTCTTTATGGTAAATAGCGTCATAAGCTAAGTTAGAAATTGCATCTGCACCACCCAAAATTGCCGACATGCATTCGGTTGTTGTGCGTAACATGTTTACATTATAATCATACAATGTTTTGTTTCGTTTACTAGGTGAGGCAAGAATATGACAGTCGAAAGAATGATTGTATTCTTTTGCTAATGTTTTGAATAATAATCGAATAGCTCTAATTTTTGCGATTTCAAAGAAATAGTTAGTACCGACAGCAACCTCAATAGTAATTGGTTGGTTGATACTTAAAATTCGATTAAAGTATTCATTTGTATGTGCTAGAGTGTAGGCAATTTGCTGAACAATAGTTGCACCAGCGTTTTGATAAGTAGTCGAATTAATGTTTAAAAAAGGTTCAATATCTTTTGAAGACAATAAATTTAAAGCATCAAAATCGTTTTCTAAGTTAAAGTACCAATTTCCTTCTTTAGCTAAATGGCCGATAGGATCTATAAGCAGTTTCGAATGTAAGCCATTTGCTGTAATGCATTCATTTAATTTATTACAATACTCTATTGATAAAAAAGGTAAATTAAAATAATACGTTACATTTTTAGAAGGTAACCCTTTTATTAACTCTTTGCAATCAATTTGGTCATTTTCAATGGTAAAATAAATACTTTCGGCACCTCGATTTAAGGCATCCAAGGCTTTTTTGTTCGAAAGATGTACTTCGTGCACAAATATTTTTTGAACGATTTGAAAAGGTGGTGTTGAAAATTGGTTGGCAATTGAATAATCAAACTCATCACTATGATAAAACGGTTTAACTTTAATGCCTTCTGGTGATTCCCATACAAGTGTTTCGTTGTAATCAGCGCCTTTAAGCTCAAATTGAATTTGCTGTTTCCATTGTTTTGAGGAAACAGGTTCAAATTCTGAAAATAATTTTTTTTCACTCATGATTGAAGTGTTTTTATCCGTTTAAGTCAAGTATAGCTCCGATGGTAGTGGCACCATGTAGAGCGAACTGCAGTACTGTTTGTGTTTAGAGAACTACTTGTCTGCTTCTAGTATACTATCTTTTTCTTTGTCTTCTTCGTATTCTATGATATAAATATCCTCGCTGTCTTTTTTCATAAAATATTTTTCGCGGGCATATTTTTCAATCATATTTCCATTTTGTAACTGTTGAATTTTTAGACTGTCTTTGGCTATTTCAGATTGGTAATATTCTTTGTTATTTTCTAATTCGTCTATTTGTTTGTTAAGTACACGATGTTCTAAATAAGAATAATTATCTAAAAACAACATCCAAATGATAAAAATGAGTAAAATTACATAGTACTTATTTCCGAGAAATCTCAGAATAGGAAATTTTAGGAAAAGTACTTGTAAACGTTTAAACATTAATTATCAATTCTTTGGTTAATTACAGCTCTAACTACATCAATTGCTACAGTATTGTATTTGTCATTAGGAATGATGATATCTGCATATGCTTTTGTAGGTTCAATAAATTGCTCATGCATAGGTTTTAAAGTATTTTGATATCGATTTAAAACCTCTTCCATATCTCGACCTCTTTCTGCAATATCTCTTCGTAATCGACGAATTAGTCTTTCGTCAGAATCAGCATGTACATAAATTTTTATATCAAACATTTCTCTTAATTCTGGATTGGTTAAAATTAAGATGCCTTCAACAATCATAACCTTTCTTGGTAAAGTATGAATGGTATCTCCGGTTCTGTTGTGTTGAACAAAAGAATATACTGGTTGGTCAATTTCTTTTCCTTCTTTTAAGTCTTTTAGATGTTGAACTAATAAATCAAAGTCAATAGCGCGAGGGTGATCAAAATTGATTTTCGAACGTTCTTCATAGCTTAAGTCGTGTGTTTCTTTGTAATAAGAATCTTGAGATATAATCCCTACTTCAGTTAACGGAAGTTCATTCATAATTTGGTGAACTACAGTTGTTTTTCCACTTCCGGTACCTCCAGCAATTCCAATAATAAGCATAAAATATGGTGTTGTAAATTTAAAAAGCAAATATAGAAATTATATCGGAGTGAAATGATGTAATGAATTGAAAAAATACGTTTTGATTTGCCAAATTGATATAGCTGTAAAAAAAGTTAAAATAAATTTTGTATGTTTAAATTAAGTTCTATATTTGCACCCACAAATACGGGGTGTAGCGTAGCCCGGTCATCGCGCCTGGTTTGGGACCAGGAGGTCGCAGGTTCGAATCCTGCCACCCCGACAAAAGGAGATTTCTTTTAAAGAGTCTCCTTTTTTCATTTTATGTCTCATTAGTTTGTATCTTTACCTTTCAGTTATCTTACATTTATGAAAAAATACGGTTTCTATTTATTCGTTTTATTATTAGCTTCTTGTCATTCAAAGCCTAAGCCCGACGATTTAAAAAAAATTAATGGTTATTGGGAAATTGAGGAAGTTGTGTTTCCAGATGGGAATAAAAAGGTCTATCAAGTTAATGATGTTATTGATAAATTTGAGTTAACTAATGATAAAGGAATTAGAACTAAGGTTAAACCTCAATTAGACGGAACTTTTCTAAATAGTAATTTGAATGAATCCGTTCAAATTATTGATAGTAATCGTACTTATTACCTTAAAGCAAAAACAAATTATGCAACTTGGATTGAAGAAATTGAATTCATTTCAAAGGATAAATTAGTTTTAGAGCATCAAAATAAGACCGTTTATCATTATAAAAGATTTGTTCCTCTTTCAAAACAGATAAAATAGAAGGTATGAAGCGCTTTAATGATGATTATTCAATTAGTGATGTTATGAAAGAATTTATTAAGACATCCAATCTCGAAAAAGGTCTTAATGAAGTTCAAGTAAAAGAATTATGGGTTTCATTAATGGGACCAACAATAGCTAATTATACAACTCAAATAGATTTTCATCGTAACACACTTTATGTGGCTTTAAATTCGGCTGTTTTAAAGCAAGAATTGCTATTAGGTAAGCAGAAAATTATCGATTTGTTTAATCAAGAATTAGGAAAAGACTTAGTTAAAGACTTGATTTTCAGATAGTATAAAATATTATTTAAATTTAATCTAAATAAATTTGTTTTTTGTTTAGACGGATTATAAATTTGCATCATAATTTTAAATCAGTCTAAATAAAATGAAAATATTACAAATTGTTTTACCTCTTCTTTCTGTTTCTGCATTTGCACAAAATGAGTCAGATCGTTTTGATGAAAGTACTTTCACAGTTCATGATACGGTAAAAAAAGCTAAAGTTATTGAGCCTATTTTAATACAAACTACACTTCAAGGAAAAACAGTGGCTCTAGGAAAAACTGGTGTTAAAGCCATTGACTTACCTCAAGGATTACAAGTGATTGATGATAAAATCATTGAACAACAACAAGCAATTCGTTTGAGTGATGTAGTGAAAAATGCTAATGGTGTTTATGTTAGTTCTGCTCGTGGTGGAGCACAAGAATCCTTTTTTTCAAGAGGGTATGATATGTCTGCTAATAATATTTTTAAAAATGGTTTCAGAGTAAATGCAGGTTCTATGCCAGAAGTATCATCATTAGATCAAGTAGAATATTTAAAAGGCGGATCTGCATTACTTTTCGGAAATGTGGCACCTGGTGGAATCTTAAATTTAGTAACTAAAGCCCCTCAGTTTAAATTTGGAGGGAGCTTTTCTACTCAAATTGGGAGTTATAATTATTATAAACCAGTGTTGGATTTTTATGGACCACTTAACAAGTTCATCGCTTATAGAATGGTTACTTCTTATGAAAATTCTGAAAGTTTTAGAGATGTGGTTACTCGTGAACGTTTTTACATTAATCCATCAATCTTATTTAAGGTTTCAAAGCGGACCAATGTATTATTGCAAGGAGATTATTTAAATGATAATTGGACTCCTGATTTTGGTACTGGTGCTATAGGTAAAAATGTTTTTTTAGCTATTCCAAGAAGTACTTATTTGGGTGCAAGATGGTCAAATGGATTAACTAATCAATCAACTATTACTGCTCAAGTTAATCATAAATTTAACGATACTTGGAAATTTAATTCTAATTTTTCATTTCAAGATTTTAGAAGATTTTCTGAAGGCACTGAACGTTTAACTATTAATGCAGATGGAAGTTTTACAAGACCATTAGGAAAAAATAATAATTTAGAGACAATTTTAGGTCAGCAATTTAATTTACAAGGAGAGTTTCAAACATGGCAAATTAAACATCAGTTATCTGTTGGGTTAGATTTAGATCAATCTTATACAGATGCTTATACTTATGTTTTTGGAACTGGTAGTACATCAGTAGCTTATGATACAGCAAATATTTACAATTCATCTACATATGAGAATGATCATGATTATGCTGCACCTAGAAATACTCGAATTGTAGAAACTAAGGCTTCAAGGTTTGGGGTTTATTTTCAGGATTTGATTAGTTTATCTTCTCAATTTAAGGTATTGACAGGATTACGCTGGTCTTGGCAAGAATCACAAGCCACAACTTACAATGAAGTAACTGGAGAGGGTAATCCTTATGAAGGAACAATGTCTGAAGGTGAAACACTAATTAATAAGGCGTTTACACCAAAAATAGGGTTAGTGTATCAACCAATTCAAAACACCTCTATATTTGCAAGCTATTCAACTTCATTTTCACCAAATACAGCCACAGATGTTTATGGAAATGTTTTAGAAGCATCGATCATTGATCAATTTGAGGTTGGATTGAAAAAAGGATTTTTTAATAATAAATTGACAACTAATATAACAATTTATCAAATTATAAATAGTAATTTAGCACAAACCGCATTATACGATGCTAATGGAAATTTAAATAATAATTCAGCTTTCAAAGTTTTATCTGGTGAGACAACAAGTAAAGGTATAGAATTTGATGTAATAGCTCAACCTATAAAAGGCTTGAATATTAATGCAGGATATAGTTACAATGATATGAGATTTACTGATGTGGAAGCAAAACCAGGAAATTTTGTTGAAGGAGATCGAGTTGCTAGAACTCCTTATGTAACGGCTAACTTAAGTTTCTTTTATACGGTTCAAAATGGTTTCTTCAAAGGTTTTTCAATAGGAGCAATGGGAAGTCATGTAGGAGATAGAATAGGTGGGTGGAATAATGACTATCAATTAGTGTCAGGAAATTTAGTAATTAGAGATAGAGAAATTCCAGTACGAAGTTATACTACTTTTGACACTTCATTGGGATATGAATGGAAACAATTTTCAATCTTATGTAAAGTATCTAATATTACGAATGAATTGAATTATACCGTACATGAAAATTACAGTATTAATCCTATTGCACCTAGACAATTTATGACTACATTGAAGTATAAATTTTAATGCATGAATAGTCTTGTATCTTGAATTTTAATTTTATAGTTATAAAGAAAAAGCCGCTTTGGAAAATTTCCTTAGCGGCTTTTCAATACAAACAAACTAAATTATAATCAACGATTATTTTTTTTTAAAACTGTGCTGTTTCTGTAGAGTCTTTCATTGCTACAGTAGAAGCTAAACCTGCAGTAACAGTGTTTTGCACTTCATCAAAGTAAGTAGTGCCTACAAAATTTTGATGTTTAACTGCTCGGAATCCTTCAGCTTGAAGAGCAAATTCTTTTTGCTGCAATTCAGAATATCCAGCCATTCCTTTTCTTTTATAAGCTAAAGCTAATTCAAACATAGAAGTATTTAATGCATGAAAACCAGCCAAAGTGATGAATTGGAATTTATACCCCATTTTAGCTATATCTTCACGAAATGTTTCCATTTGTTCTACAGATAATTTTGCGGCCCAATTGAATGATGGTGAGCAATTGTAAGCTAATAATTTTCCTGGATATTGAGCATGAATTGCTTCTGCAAATTTTCTAGCTTCTTCTAAATCTGGAGTTGAAGTTTCTAGCCAAATTAAATCTGCATAAGGAGCATATGATAATCCTCTTGAAATTCCTTGTTCTAAGCCAGCCTTTACATAAAAAAATCCTTCTGGAGAACGTTCTCCTGTTACAAATTCTTTGTCACGATCATCAATGTCACTTGTTAGAAGATTAGCTGCATCGGCGTCAGTTCTAGCAACAATAATTGTTGGAACTCCCATGGTATCTGCTGCTAAACGTGCTGCAATTAATTTATTAATTGCTTCTTGGGTGGGAACTAATACTTTTCCTCCTAAATGACCGCATTTTTTTGCTGATGACAATTGATCTTCAAAATGCACACCTGCTGCTCCAGCTTCAATCATCCCTTTCATTAATTCAAAGGCATTTAGATTTCCTCCAAATCCTGCTTCGGCATCTGCAACAATAGGTACTAAGTAATCTTTTTTAGGTTCAACTTTATTAACAGATTGTATTTGGTCCGCACGTAATAAAGCGTTATTGATACGCTTAACTACTTGAGGTACACTATTAGCAGGATATAATGATTGATCCGGATACATTTCTCCGGCTAAATTAGCATCTGCAGCTACTTGCCATCCGCTTAAATAAATAGCTTCTAAACCTGCTTCTACTTCCTGAATAGCTTGATTTCCAGTTAATGCACCTAAACCTGCAACCCAATCTTGATTATTTAATTTATGCCATAAAATTTCGGCTCCTCTTTTTGCAATAGAATATTCTATTTCATATGAACCTTGTAATTCTATTACTTTTTCTGCGGTGTAAGGTCTTTCAATTCCTTTCCATCTTGAATTTGTTGTCCAATCTGTAATTAATGCTTGAATTCTTTCTTGTGTTTTCATACTTTTGTATTGCTTTAATAGTTATGTAAATAATTATTTTAAAATGAGCTGTCGAATGTTGCAGCATTCGGCAGTTTTTCTTTAATCTAAGTATTCGTATGCTTTTAAGGTTAAAAAATCATCTAGTTCATTACTTTCAATCATGTTTCTAAATAAGATGCTTGCTAGTTCAAATTTGCCTTTCTCAAATCGCTCTACGCCTACATAGATTTTAATTTTTTCTAATTCTTCAACTATAAACTGTTGGTATAGCTCTTTAGTTATTTCTATTCCAGAGTTTGTTTTTGCCTGTTTTTTTAACCATAGCCATAGTTGTGCTCTAGAAATTTCAGCTGTAGCTGCATCTTCCATTAAATGGTATAATGCAGCTGCTCCAACTCCCATTAACCAAGATTCAATATAAAGAATGCCAACGTTTATATTTTTTCTAACTCCTACCTCAGTTATAGTTCCTTTAGGTAATTCAAGTAATTCATCTTCATTGATTTGAATATCATTACGTTTGATGTGTATTTGGTTTTTGGTTGGCATATTTTCATTGAAAATTTCTAAAGCTAAGGGTACTAACGCAGGATGGGCAACCCATGTTCCGTCATGACCATTTTTAACTTCTCTTTCTTTGTCTGTTTTTACTTTATCAAAAGCTAATTCATTGTCTTGTTCATTATCTTTTATTGGGATTTGAGCGGCCATACCGCCTATAGCTAATATGTTTCTTTTGTGACAAGTTTGAATAACACGTAAAGAATATGCAAGCATAAACGGACTGGTCATTGTTATTTGATCACGATCAGGAACTAGGAAATCTGGATGATTTTTTAATTTTTTAATGTATGAAAAAATATAATCCCAACGACCACAATTTAGTCCAGCGATGTGTTCTTTTAATTCAAATATGATTTCGTCTAATTGAAAACTAGCGGTAATAGTTTCTATTAAAACGGTTGCCTTAATTGTACCGATAGGTATATTAAAATAGTTTTGAGCAAAGACAAATACATCATTCCACCAGCGTGCTTCTTCATAGTGCTCTAATTTTGGTAAGTAGAAAAATGGTGCTAATCCCTGAGCTAATAAAGTAGAAGTGTTATGGAAAAAATATAGCCCAAAATCTAAAAGTGCTCCTGAGATTTGTGTTTCGTTAATTTCGATGTTTTTATCATTTAGATGTAATCCTCTTGGGCGAACTAATAAAGTAGCGGTTTCAGTGTTTAATTGGTATTTTTTTCCATTTTGTTCTAGTTGAATGGTTTTATTTACTGCATCTTTTAGATTTTCTTGTCCTTCCATAAGATTATTCCAGCTAGGTGCGCAACTATCTTCAAAGTCTGCCATAAAAATTTTTGCACCAGAATTTAAGGCATTAATAACCATTTTTCGATCAACAGGACCAGTAATTTCAACTCTTCTATCTAAAAGGATTTCTGGTATAGGTGCAGCTGTCCAATTTTCATTTCTAATTGAAGCGGTTTCTTTAGGGAATTGTGGCTTTTCACCTTTATCAAATTTTGCTTGTTGTATTATCCTTTTTTCTAATAATTGAAGTCTTGATTCATCAAATTGAAGATGTAAGGCAGTTAAAAATGCCATTGCATCATCAGTTATGATTGATGTAAACTTATTTTGATTTTTGATAACAAGTTGTGTTGTTGTAGTTTTCATAAAAAAAAGTTTATGTTTCTGAGTACAATATTATAAAATTAAAAAATACAAAACAAGCGAACGTTCGCAAAAAATTAAAAAAAAATTAAAAAAGATGTTTCGCAAAAATGTGTTATATTTGTAATTCAGTGTAAAACAAGGGAAATATGTTTTTTTTGTTTTAGAGTAAATGCTTTAAAAGATGATTGAAGAAGAATATATTCGATTGATATTTGGATTAAAATTAAAACAAGTACGAACAGAAAAGAACTTGTCTTTATTTGGTCTTGCTAAGGTGACAGGGCTTTCCAAGTCTTATTTAAATGAAATTGAGAAAGGTAAAAAATACCCTAAGAGAGATAAAATAGTAGTTTTAGCAGATGCGTTAGAAACTTCTTATGACCAGTTAGTTTCTTTAAAATTAGATAAAAATTTAGCTCCAATTGGAGAAATTTTACAATCAAGAATTTTAAAAGAAATTCCGTTAGATATTTTTGGTATTAAAGAGAGTGATCTAATAGATATTATTGCAGAAGCACCATTAAAAGTAAATGCTTTTATTAGTACTCTTTTTGAAATTGCTAAGCATTATAATTTAACACGAGAGAGTTTCTTTTTGGCAGCTTTGCGTTCCTATCAAGAAGCAAATAATAATTATTTTGAAGAAATTGAAAATCAAGTTGAACAGTTTGCTAAAGCTTATTCTATTGATTTAGATAAGAAAATTGAAGTTCAAGATTTAGAAGAAATTTTAACTGAGGAGTATGGTTATGTTATAGAAAATGAAGAGCTTACAAAGCATAAGGAGTTGAACAATTTACGTTCTGTTTTTGTTCCTACTTCAAAAACATTATTAGTATCTTCAGAAGCTGATACTTCACAGCGTTTATTTATTTATGCCAAGGAGATTGCTTATAACTATTTGCAAATTACTGACAGATTATATACTTTTTCATGGATTAAATTTGAAGGTTTTGATCAGGTATTAAATAATTTCGTTGCATCCTATTTTGCGGGTGCATTATTGATTCCAAGAAAGCGTTTAGTAAAAGCGTTAAAAGTTTTTTTTGATAATAAAACTTTTGATGCTATTCAATTTAATAGTTTGATTGAAGAGTTTACGGATTCTCCTGAAACATTTTATCAGCGATTAACTAATATTTTGCCTAAGGATTTTAATTTGAAAAATTTATTCTTTTTACGATTTAGTTATAAGCCTGAAAGAGGTGATTTTCAATTGACTAAAGAGCTGCATATAACGAATTTATTAGAGCCGCATGCTAATGAGCAGAATGAGCATTATTGTAGAAGATGGGTTTCTATAAAAACGTTAAATCAATTGCCTACAGCTGAAGAAGATAAATTATTTGCTTATCAAATTTCATCTTATAGTCATACTGATAATAAGTATTTTGTAATGTCTTCTGCCACTAAGGATCCTTTTAGAAACGGTTATTATCGAAGTGTTGCTTTGGGGGTTATGATTTCGTCTCATTCTCTTAGCAGAATACAGTTTTTACATGATGAGTCGATACCAGTAAAGCAAGTGGGAGTTACTTGTGAGTCATGTTCTATTTTAGATTGTGAGGTTCGAGTATCACCTCCAAGAAATTTAGAAAAGAAACAACGTTTTGCGCAAACAGATGAGGTAGTAAAAGGTATAATGGAACAATACAAATAAAATAAGAAACCCGATTTGAAGTCAAATCGGGTTTTATTTTGTAGTCTAAAATAAATTATATATTAGAATTGTTCTCTTCCTGCAAAATGGAAAGCACCTTCAATAGCTGCATTTTCATCTGAATCAGATCCATGAACTGCATTTTCACCAATTGACGTAGCATATTTTTTACGAATAGTTCCTTCAGCAGCGTCAGCTGGGTTTGTAGCACCAATTAAAGTTCTGAAATCTTCAACTGCATTTTCTTTTTCTAAGATAGCAGCAACAATTGGACCTCTAGTCATGAATTCAACTAATTCACCAAAAAAAGGTCTTTCACTGTGTACAGCATAGAATTTTTGAGCATCAGCTACAGTTAATTGTGTTAATTTCATCGCTACGATTCTGAAACCACCTTCAGTAATCATGTTTAAAATTCCACCGATGTGTCCTTTTTCAACAGCATCTGGTTTAATCATTGTAAAAGTTCTGTTACTTGCCATTTTTTTATTTTTTTGCAAATGTACTACTTATATTTCGTTATACAAGTTGTCTCAAAAAATAATTCTTAATGGCTAATTAATTCATTTTAATTATTGTGAAATTATTAGCAAATGGATCAAACTCTTTAAAAAAATGGTTTAAAAAATCAGAGTCAAAAAAGGTAGCAAAGTTGGCTATTCGTTCTTGTAAACTGCCATTTGGGAATAATTCATTTTGAATATTCTCAACTCGAGTCAAATAATCTTTATACTTTCTTTTTTCTGCTTTCAGTAATCTTTTTTCTAATTTCTTTAATCCTTTTATTTGTTTAGCTTCTTGTGCTTTAACAGCTCCAATGAACGAAGAGTCTGTTTGTAATGCTATTTTTTCGAGAGACTTAAATTGTTCCTCCAAAAATGAAATTTGTTTAGAAAAATCAAAATTAATTTGCGATAGTTCTTTTGTCTTTTTATCAAGTAAAAGTTGTTTATTCATGAAAAGTTCTTGCCAAGAAAGATCTAGTTTTTTTATTTTATTAACTTGTTTTTTTGAAACGATCAAGGCTGAATTTCTTAATTGCAAAATGGGAAAAGGAATGTTATGTGAATCAAAGTTAGACTTTAATTGCAACCAATATGCTATTTCTCCTCCACCTCCAATGTAGCCTAAATTTGGTAAAATTATTTCTTGATATAAAGGTCTTAGAATTACATTAGGACTAAATTTTTCTGGGTGGTTTTCAATTTCTTTTAGAATTTCTTCTTGATTGAATTGAATTGTAGTGTTTAAAACTTTATAAGTATCACCTTCTTGAACAATTCTTTCTCGTAATTCATCTTCAATATAAAATAAATTTATAGGTCTAGGATTTACTTGTATAAAATAATCTTTTAATGCAGAATTGCTTTTATTTACATTTAAAAAGGATTTTTGGTTTAAAATCTCATCTTTAATGTAAGGACTGAATATTTTTTTTAATTTTTTGTCATCTGCATCGATAATAACTAATCCATATGCTTTAAATAATTCATTGGTTAAATATCGTGTTGCTGCCGCCAAATTTGAATGCTTTAAATAAGCATTTTGAAATAATTCAATCAAGTAATCCGCACTATTTCCTATACCGATTTCTTTTTTAAACTCTTCAAATACTACTTCTAAACCATTTGTAGAGAGTCTTCCTACAGGCCCATTTGAAGTTATATCCCATTTTATTTTCTTATCATTTAGATTAAAATGATTGATTTCGTCAAAGTCATGATCCTCTGTGGCCATCCAATAAACAGGGACAAAATTAAACGTTGGATAGGATTTTTTTAATTTTTGAGTAGTTATAATTGTAGATATAATTTTATATATAAAATAAAGTGGACCTGTAAAAATATTTAACTGATGTCCTGTTGTAATAGTAAATGTTTTTTCATTGAGTAACTGATTTATATTAGCTTCTGTGGCTGAAGATACTGCAATTGATTCGTATTGCTTTTTAACCGCCTCAAAAAGTACTTTTCTGCTTTCATTTGAATACTTTTTTTGCTTAATATGAAGTTGTGATAAATAATTATCAGGACTAGGAAAGGATGTGTATAAATCTTTTAAACGAGGTTCTTGATTAAGATAATCCACGATTAATTTTGAAAAATAACCCGATTCTTGAAAAGAGATACAGTCACTTGGCATAGATCAATTTTTTTGGTAAAAATACGGAATTTTAATATTGAGTTAAATTATTTTACTTTTGCTTAACTAAATTTCATTGTTTTGAAACCCATACTTCTCATAACGCCTCCCTTTACACAATTGAATACACCTTATCCAGCAACAGCTTATTTAAAAGGTTTTTTCAACACTAAAAATATTGAAAGTACTCAAATGGATTTGGGTATTGATGTAATTTTAGCTTTATTTTCAAGAGAAGGGTTACTTTCTATTTTTAATCAAATTGATTCGAGTGAATCTCTTTCAGAAAATGCCTGTCGAATTTTTAGTTTGAAAGGAGAATATATTACTACTATAGATGCTGTAATTACTTTTCTACAAGGTAAGAATCCTTCGTTAGCTAGACAAATTGTAACTAGTGGTTTTTTACCTGAAGCATCTAGATTTGCAAATTTTCATGAAGATGAAGAAGCTGTTAATTGGGCTTTTGGTACTATGGGAATGCAAGATAAAGCTAAACATTTGGCAACATTATATTTAGAAGATTTGTCAGACTTTATAGTGGAATGTATAGATGAAAATTTTGGATTTAGTCGTTATGCGGAGCGTTTGGGTAGAAGTGCTAATTCTTTTAATGAATTGTATACTTATCTCCAAAAGACTCCTACTTTTATAGATCGAATTACGTTACAAATTCTTGAAGACAAAATTCAATTAGTTGAACCGCAATTGGTTTGTTTTTCGGTTCCGTTTCCAGGTAATTTATATAGTGCTTTTCGTTGTGCTCAATACATTAAAAATAGATTTCCAACGATAAAGATTGCAATGGGAGGCGGGTTCCCTAATACTGAGTTAAGAGATTTGAAAGATATTCGTGTTTTTGAGTTTTTTGATTTTATAACCCTTGATGACGGAGAATTACCTCTAGAGCTTCTTTATTATTACACACAATCTAATAATCCAAATTTGCCTTTAAAACGAACTTTTTTAATTAAGGAAAATCAATTGATTTACCAAAATGATGCTATTCAAGTTGATTACAAGCAAAGTAAAGTTGGTACACCAGATTATTCGGATTTATTATTGGATCAATATATTTCTGTAATTGAAGTGGCCAATCCAATGCATAGTTTATGGAGTGATGGTCGTTGGAATAAATTAACAATGGCACATGGTTGTTATTGGGGAAAGTGTACATTTTGTGACATTTCATTAGATTATATTAAGGTTTATGAACCCATTCATGCTAAAATTCTAGTAGATAGAATGGAAGCATTAATTCAGCAAACGGGAGAAACAGGTTTTCATTTTGTTGATGAAGCAGCTCCACCTGTGCTTATGAGAGAAGTAGCTTTAGAAATTCTTCGAAGAAAATTAATAGTTACATGGTGGACGAATATTCGTTTTGAAAAAAGTTTTACAGCTGATTTATGTATGTTGTTGAAATTATCCGGTTGTATAGCGGTTTCAGGAGGATTAGAAGTTGCATCTGATCGATTATTAGCATTGATAAAAAAGGGAGTTACTGTAGAACAAGTGGCTAATGTAACTAAAAATTTCACTGAAAGTGGTATTATGGTTCATGCTTATTTGATGTATGGCTATCCCACACAAACGGTTCAAGAAACTGTTGATGCACTCGAAATGGTACGTCAATTATTTGAGTTAGGAATTGTCCAAAGTGGTTTTTGGCATCAATTTGCTATGACGGCGCATAGTCCTGTTGGTATGAATCCAGATGAATTTGGGGTTGTTCCAAACTACAAAGAAATCTCATTTGCAAACAATGATGTTCAGTTTAAAGATAAAACAGGCATTGACCACGATAAATTTAGTTTTGGATTAAAAAAATCATTATTTAATTATATGCATGGAATAGGTTTTGATTTTGAATTACAAGAGTGGTTTGATTTTAAAATTCCGAAAACTAAAATTCCATTTAATTTTATAGAAACAGTTATTCAGCAAGACTCAAAATTCAGTACTAAACCAGCATCAAAAATTGTATGGATAGGCTCAAGTCCTTCAGTCAAATCTTATGTTAAAACTAAAAAAGGCAATTCTTGGGAAATGCTTGAACTCGTTTTTTATTCTAAAACTCTAACAGTTTCCTGTCATTTTGAAAAGGAAAAAGGAGAATGGTTGCTTGAAAAATTAGAAGAATTAACCTTGACAAATCCTAAATTAACTACATTTTCGGAGTTAAAAACAGATTTCGAACGTTTTTTTGAAGATTTTGAATTGTTTTGGTACAGCAAGTACATGATTCAACTTAGAGCAATAGGTTTACTATCACTTTAATTTATTTTTTAACTATACCAAACTACCACATTTTTATTTTTTTGCGTTCCGAAAACGTTTTCTTTTGCTTATTTTTACGACCAAATTTTTAAAATTATGAGTAAAACTTATAAACTTTCAGTGAATAAAAGCACATCTTTTGAATTTACTGAACAGGATTTAGAAAAATTAGATGCTGTTAGTATTCAAGAAAATCATTTTCACATTCTTAATAAGCATAAAGCTTTTCAGGCAGAACTGATTACTACTGATTTCAATTCAAGAAAATATACTGTAAAAGTGAATGGGAATACATATCAAGTAGATATTGCTACTCCATTAGATTCTTTGATTAAGGAAATGGGAATTTCCTTAGGAGCAGGAAAAGTTGTTAATGCTATAAAAGCACCAATGCCTGGTTTAATTTTAGAAGTTGCAGTTCAAGTAGGACAAGAGGTTCAAGAAAATGATACATTGTTAATTCTTGAAGCTATGAAAATGGAAAACACGTTATTTTCTCCTCGTGCAGGTGTAATTAAAAGTGTATCTATTGAAAAAGGAAATGCCGTTGAAAAAGGACAGTTATTAATTGAATTTGAATAGCATGAAAAAAATATTAGTTGCAAATAGAGGTGAAATTGCACTTCGTGTAATGAAAACTGCAAAAAAAATGGGAATTAAAACAGTTGCCGTTTATTCTACTGTTGATAGAAATTCTCCACACGTTAAATTTGCTGATGAAGCCGTTTGTATTGGTGAAGCACCATCTAATCAATCTTATTTATTAGGAAATAAAATTATCGAAGTTTGTAAAGAGCTAGGGGTAGATGGAATACATCCTGGTTATGGATTCTTAAGTGAGAATGCAGATTTTTCAGAATTGGCAGAGAAAAATAATATTACATTTATCGGGCCAAAATCTCATGCTATGAAAGTTATGGGAAGTAAGTTGGCAGCAAAAGAAGCTGTTAAAGCATTTGATATTCCTATGGTACCTGGATTAGATGAAGCCATAACCGATGTTGAAAAAGCAAAGCAAGTAGCAAAAGAAATTGGTTTTCCTATTTTAATCAAAGCTTCAGCTGGAGGTGGAGGTAAGGGAATGCGTATTGTTGAGAAAGAAGCTGATTTTGAAGCTCAAATGCAACGTGCTATTTCTGAAGCTACAAATGCATTTGGCGATGGTTCAGTTTTTATTGAAAAATATGTAGGATCGCCTCGTCATATTGAAATTCAAGTAATGGCTGACAGTCATGGAAATATTTTATACTTATTCGAAAGAGAATGTAGTATACAGAGACGTCATCAAAAAGTAGTTGAAGAGGCACCATCATCAGTTTTAACTCCAGCTATTCGTAAAGCGATGGGAGAAGCTGCCGTTCGAGTGGCGCAATCGTGTGATTATTTGGGAGCTGGAACTGTAGAGTTTTTATTGGATGAGAATAAGAACTTTTATTTTTTAGAAATGAATACGCGTTTACAAGTGGAACATCCTGTTACAGAAATGATTACGGGTATCGATTTAGTTGAAATGCAAATTCGAGTAGCTAGAGGTGAAGCCTTACCAATTAAGCAAGAAGATTTAGAAATAAAAGGACATGCCATGGAATTGCGTGTGTATGCGGAAGATCCATTAAACGACTTTTTGCCTAGTGTCGGACATCTAGATGTGTACCAAATTCCTGTTGGAGAAGGCATTCGTGTAGATAATGGTTTTGAACAAGGTATGGATGTGCCTATTTATTACGATCCGATGTTAGCAAAACTAATTACTTATGGAAAAACACGCGAGGAAGCTATCGAATTGATGATTGAAGCTATTGCACAATATAAAGTTGAAGGCGTAAGTACAACATTACCTTTTGGCACATTTGTGATGGAACACGAAGCATTTCGTTCAGGAAATTTCGATACCAATTTTGTGAAAAAATATTACGATAGCGAAAAATTAAAAGCACAGTTTGATAAGGAAGCAGAAATTGCTGCTTTGGTAGCATTAGAGCAATATTTAGTAGATAAAAAAATGCTAAGATTACCTAACTAAATGAATAAGCGCATATACGTTTCGGTAAATTCTAAATGCTAATCTCATAATTCTCAGTCGAAAATGGAACAAAAAATAAAAATATTAGAAGATAAAATTGCCTTAGCCAAGTTAGGTGGTGGCACAAAACGAATTGAAGCGCTTCATGCAAAAAAGCGTTTAACAGCAAGAGAGCGAATTGAATATTTATTAGATGAAGGTTCTTTTGAAGAAATTGGAATGTTGGTTACACATCGTACTACCGATTTCGGAATGGAAAAAGAAGTTATTTATGGTGACGGTGTAGTTACAGGTTACGGAACTATTAATGGTCGTCCAATTTATATCTTTGCACAAGATTTTACTGTTTTTGGTGGTTCATTATCTGAAACACATGCAGAGAAAATTTGTAAAGTAATGGATATGGCCTTAAAAAGTGGCGTTCCTATGATTGGATTAAATGATTCAGGGGGTGCGCGTATTCAAGAAGGAGTTCGTTCTTTAGGAGGGTATGCCGATATTTTTTACAGAAATGTGCAAGCTTCTGGTGTAATCCCACAAATTTCAGCAATTATGGGACCATGTGCTGGTGGAGCTGTTTATTCTCCTGCGATGACTGATTTTACTATGATGGTAGAAAATAACAGTTATATGTTTGTTACTGGACCTAATGTAGTAAAAACAGTAACTAATGAGGAGGTTACTTCAGAAGAATTAGGAGGAGCAATGACTCATGCTTCAAAATCAGGAGTTTGTCATATCACTTCTGCAAATGGAATTGAATGCTTGGAAGATATCAAACGATTATTAAGCTATATTCCTCAAAATAATCGAGAAACAACACCAAAGGTAGAGGTCGAATTAGGAGATGAAATTCGTGAACAATTGACTTCTATTGTTCCAGATAATGCTAATAAGCCTTATGATATGCATGATGTTATCAAAGGAATTATAGATGAAGAATCTTTCTTTGAAATTCATAAAAATTATGCTGAAAATATCATTGTTGGTTTTGCTCGTTTAGGAGGAAGAAGTATTGGTATCGTTGCCAATCAGCCTATGGTGTTAGCAGGTTGCTTAGATGTAAATAGTTCATTGAAAGCAGCTCGTTTTGTACGTTTTTGTGATTGCTTTAATATTCCTTTATTAGTGTTAGAGGATGTGCCAGGATTTTTACCAGGAACGGATCAAGAATGGAATGGAATTATCACTCATGGTGCAAAATTGTTATATGCATTTAGTGAAGCAACAGTACCAAGAGTTACAGTGATTACAAGAAAAGCATACGGAGGAGCTTATGATGTGATGAACTCTAAACATATTGGCGCTGATTTTAATTTTGCTTGGCCAAGTGCAGAAATTGCTGTTATGGGTGCAAAAGGAGCTTCTGAAATTATTTTCAAAAAAGAGATTAGTGAAGCGGTGGATCCTTTAGCAAAATTAGCAGAGAAAGAAAAAGAATATGCTGATTTATTTGCTAATCCTTATACTGCAGCACAACGAGGATTTATTGATGAGGTAATTTTGCCAAAAGAGACTCGTAGAAAATTACTTAAAGCGTTTAGTATCCTAGAAAACAAAGTAGTAGATACACCAAAACGTAAACACGGAAATATTCCTTTGTAAAATAGTATATTTTATTTTAAGAGCCACCATTGGTGGCTCTTATTTTTTGCTCAAGGCTACAATGAAGTTATTTTTTGGTGTATCATCAAAATACAAAATTGTACTGTAAGGAGGCCATTTAATATTGCTATTAGAAAACAAATCACATGTTGTTTTATCTATTTGTTTTAGTTGGTGAATGCCTATAATTAGTACAACTATCTTAGATTCGTTTCGATCTGCAAAAAACACTTCATATCCTTCTTTACCTGGATTATCCTTAATAATTTGATCAGTAATTAAAGTAACTAAATCTAAATCTTCTTCTTCATAATCATATCCAGTATTTAACAATAGATGTGGTTGATTGACTTGAATTTTATTCGCACAGGTATAAATAGAAACATTTGTTTTGGATTGACCAAAGCTGTAAAATATTATTAGTAAGAAGAATAGGAGTATTCGGTTTTTCATCATAATTTGAGGTTGAATTGTCAAATAAAATAATTTTTTTTAAAAAAGGAAAATTATGGTATGACAAATATCATTTTCTTTAATCCAATTTACGTGTAATTTCGCTTTCAAATGTCAGGAAAATGAAAATCGAACAGATATATACCAATTGCATGGCTCATGCTGCTTATTATTTAGAATCTAATGGCGAGGCAGCTATTTTTGATCCCTTGAGAGAAGTAGACGATTATATAGCAAAAGCTGTAAATAATCATGCAACAATAAAATATGTTTTCGAAACGCATTTTCATGCTGATTTTGTTTCCGGACACTTAGATTTAGCAAAAAAGACAGGAGCTATCATTGTATATGGTCCTACAGCAAAACCTCAATTTGAAGCTCTAATTGCCGAAGACGGTCAGGAGTTTTGGGTAGGGAATTGCAGAGTAAAAGCTATTCATACACCTGGACATACTTTAGAAAGTACAACTTATTTACTCATTGATGAGTTGGGTAAAGAGCACGGTATTATTTCAGGAGATACTTTATTCATTGGTGATGTAGGTAGACCCGATCTGGCTCAACACGTTGTTGCTGATTTAACAGAAGATAAGCTTGCCAAAATGTTATATCATTCACTGCGAACTAAAATAATGCCTTTGTCAGACGATTTAATAGTGTATCCTAATCATGGAGCAGGAAGTGCATGTGGTAAAAACATGAGTAAAGAAACAACAGATACATTAGGAAATCAAAAAAGAACAAACTACGCTTTACGTGCTAATATGACTGAGGAAGAATTTGTTAGTGAATTGCTTAATGGATTAACTCAACCGCCAGGGTATTTTCCTAAAAATGTACTTCTAAATATAAAAGGATATGAAAGTCTAGAATCTGTTTTAACAAAGGGAAAAAAGCCAATTGAAGTTAAAGATATTAAAGATTTGATTCAAGATGGTTCAGTTATAGTATTAGATACTCGTTCTGCGGCTGTTTTTGCTGACGGATTCATTCCAAATAGTATCAATATAGGAATTGATGGAAATTTTGCCATGTGGGTAGGAGAGATGATTGAAAACATTAACCAGAAATTTGTTTTAGTAACTGAATTAGGAAGAGAAGAGGAGTGTATGATACGATTGTCTAGAGTGGGTTATGATGGAACTATTGGTTATTTAGCTGGAGGGTTTGAGGCTTGGATTAACGAAGGATTTCCAGTACAAACTATTAAAAGAATTGAAGCATCTGAGATTACTTCTCATTATTCTAATTGGCCTATAGTAGATGTTCGTAAAAAAAGTGAATTTGATGCAGAACACGTTCAAGGAGCTATTAATATTCCATTAAATCAATTATATAAAAGAATACATGAATTTCCAACAACCAATTTTGTTTTGCATTGTGCAGGAGGTTATAGGAGTATGATAGCTGCGTCTTTATTATATCAAAGAGGTATTCAGTATTTTGTGGAAGTAAATGGTGGCTTTTCAGCAATTAAAGAAACGTCTTTATTGCCTATTACAGATTATGTTTGCCCTTTAACAATGTTGTAATTATTTACTTATAATAAGCTGTTATTTAATTGGTATCCAGACTTCTTCTTCTGAGTCGGGATGTTCATGACCTAAATAAGTATCACCTAATAACTCAAAATGAGGTCTGTCATCTAATTTAAATCCTGATTTTGGTAACCATTCTCCATAAATGTATTGGGCAGTTTTAATAAATTGTTCAGTATTTCCCTTGTGTAAAAAAACGGCATATTTCCCTGCTGGTAATGTAAATTGTTGAAAATCTGTTGGACAATTTTCAAAATTTTTTACCTCAATGGCTGCCCATTTTGTAAATGATGTAAACGGAGAGAATTTTGTGTAATAATCCATAGGATAAATTTGTAAAGAATACAAGTCAGCACTTTTAGCATGCTTTATTTCCTTAAGTTTTGGCATGAATTTTTTCCAAATTTCTTGTGTTTTGTTTTCAGCCAATGACATGGTTACGGAATAACCAATTAGCATTTTGGCTTCGATTTCTTTTAGTTCAAATTTCATTTGAATAGCATTTAGTCAAATATAAAAAAATCCTCGTAAATACAAATACTTACGAGGATTTAAAAAAATTAAACTATAAAACTAATTGGAAACTAGATATTGGTATATCCCATCTTTAAGATGTACACGTTTCACTCTCAAATCATTTAATGTTTCGTCAGAAGCAGGCTCTGAATCACTTTCAATTCTGTAAATTTCGTGATCTAAAGCATCAAATTCTTCAAATAATTTTTTAAAATGAGCATCTTCCATTTTTAAAGTATGAATCTTTTCTGCAAATTCTGGAAACTCTTCAGTTAGGATGTGTTTTGAAATCATATATACTGGTTTTTAAATTTCTATACTCAAAGTTCGTCATTTTAAATACGAATTCATATGATAATTGTCATAAAGCAAAATATCCTGAAATAAATTTCGGAGCACATTTTCATAACCGTTACGAAGATTCTTACGCTAAGCTGAAAGCCGCTTACGATCAGGGATGTACAAGATTCGACAGTGCCATCAAAGGAATCGGAGGCTGTCCGATGGCGAAAGATGATCTGGTGGGAAATATGCCGACCGAACAGGTAATCAATTTTATAAGCGTAGAAAAAGCGGATCATAAGTTGAATCTGCTGAACTTCGAAAGTTCTTACAACAAAGCGAAAGATATTTTTCATTTTTGAGGTATGACTAAGCTTTTTGTTACCATACTGATTGTTTTTTCTTCTGCGGTTTTTGCCCAGAAAGTAGAAAAACTGTTCAACGAAGAAAAATTTAAGGAATTAACCGGGCTTGAAAATGAAAGTCCTTCTTTTACAGGA
>NZ_JAGKWP010000029.1 GCF_021151785.1 Flavobacterium sp. | reverse complement strand
GTTTTATATCAATGCTTTTCATAAAGGAGGAGTTTTTACTAAAACCAGTTTGGAACAATTTGTGCATCAAATGCAAATTCAAAGTAATCCAGCTTATTATTTACCATGCGATAATTTAACCATTGTAAAACGTGTATTGCGTAATTTAGCATCATCGTACAAATACGAAGAAGATAAGTTAAAAGCTAACCAAGTTTATGATATATTATATTTGCTAGGCGAGCCTCCCTTGGATCATTTTACCGATGTTACCGACTCAAATTTTGAAGAATAAATAGGTAATAATAAAATAAAAAAAGCGGCTAAAAGCCGCTTGAAAAAATATATAACTTTGTTTAGTCTATACGTTTAAGTTTAATCTTTTTACTTTCTGAAATCATTAAAGGGAACGTTTCAATAGTAACTGAACTTGGATCTAAACCAAATGCCTTTTCCTCTGAAAGTCCCATCTTCTTCAGCACATTATAAGCATCTAAAATTAATTTCTCATAAAAAGGTAAAACATTATCATAAGAAATAAATTTCTCAATCATTACAAAACGAAAATCCCCAATAATGTTATTCTTATGCAGTGATTTATAACGACTGATAACATCTACTTCTCCTTTTTCTACCATATCTTTTACCACCATTTTAAACATAGCGCTAATTTTAGGAGCCACCCTAAAACCTAGACGAAAATCAATACGAATAACATCATCATGGATAAATTCACACACTCGATATTCCATTGTATAAGGTTCATCAACCACATGCACGTGAACAAACCAATATACATCAGCACGTTTAGGCTGATTATTCAAAATTGAATATAAAATTTTAGATTCTATCTCATATCTATTATCTGCGCTGGTCAAATACACTAAATTGGTAGCATATTTAGGTACGGTTAAGTCTTTACTCAAGTCTTCCAAAACCGGTAAATAAGTATCTAGTTTCTCAAAAACGACATATCGATTTCTAATTTTTCGAGCAAAATACCAAACCATCATTGTGGTAAATAATATTGATGCTATAATCAATGTAATGAAACCACCTTCATGGAATTTACCTAAGCTAGAATACAAAAAAGCGGCTTCAATAACTACATAAGTTGCAATAACTACTAAAATTAAAAGTTTATTGTAACGTTTAATAATCATGTAATAATTAAGAAGCGTTGTTGTCATTAACATAGTCAAAACAATAGCTAAACCATAGGCGGCTTCCATATATTTAGCTTCTTGAAAATACAAGACAATGAATATACATCCTGCCCATAATAACCAGTTAATTGAAGGAATATAAATTTGACCTTTTAAATCAGTAGGGTATTTAATTTTAACTTTTGGCCAAAAATTCAATCGAATTGCCTCATTTATTAATGTAAATGAACCACTGATTAATGCTTGAGAAGCTACAACAGCAGCCGTTGTTGCAATACCAATACCTATTGGAACAAACCATTGAGGCATAACTCCAAAGAAAGGATTAGTAATACCCGCTTCGGCTAGTGTACTTCCTTCGTGATTAATTAACCAAGCGCCTTGTCCTAAATAGTTCAAGATTAAAGCAGTTTTAACAAATATCCAACTGATACGAATATTTTGTTTACCACAATGTCCTAAATCTGAATACAAAGCTTCTGCTCCTGTTGTACACAAAAATACTGCACCTAAATAGACTATACCGCCTTTTGTAGACAATAATTTGTAGGCATAATAAGGATTCAAAGAAGATAGAATATCTAAATTCTCAAACATTTGCACAAAACCTAAAACAGCTAACATCCCAAACCAAAGCAACATGATTGGTCCAAAGAATCTACCAATAAATTTTGTTCCAAACTGTTGTATAGCAAATAATAATGTTAAAATAACTAAAACAATAGGCATGGTTTCAATTTCTGGATTCAAGGTTTTCAACCCTTCAATGGCAGAAGAAACTGAAATTGGAGGAGTAATAATACCATCTGCTAATAGTGTACTTCCACCAATAATAGCTGGAAATAACAACCATTTGATTTTAGCTTTTCTTATTAAAGCATAAAGAGAGAATATACCTCCTTCACCATTATTGTCAGCTTGCAATGTTAGAATAACATATTTTACCGTAGTTTGAAGTGTTAAGGTCCAAAAAATACACGAAATGGCTCCTTTTATAACATCACCATCAATGGCATGTGATCCGATGATAGCATTTAGAACGTAGAGCGGAGAAGTACCAATATCTCCATAAATAATTCCAAGGGTAACTAATAATCCAGCTGCTGAAAGTTTATGCAGTGAATGTCCATTTTTTTCCATTTTAAAATTAAATAAACAAGCTACAAAATTACAAAATGTCTAGATTGGTTGTTAAAGAAATCATAAAAAATTTTCACTTGATTACATTTTAGTTTCACATTAAAAAAATCCTATCATATCTGAAGACAAATTCTTATCTTTGCACACTTAAAAAAATCGAATAAAAATGCGTATTTCATACAATTGGTTAAAACAATTTATTAAAATCGACTGGAAATCAGAAGAAGTATCAGCCTTATTAACAGATTTAGGATTAGAAGTAGAAGCCGTTGATTCTTTTGAAAGTGTTCAAGGCGGCTTAAAGGGAATTATAGTTGGACATGTATTAACTTGCGAAAAACACCCTGACGCTGATAAATTAAAAATCACAACAGTTGATTTAGGTGACGGCACTCCACCTGTACAAATTGTATGTGGTGCTAGTAATGTGGCCGCAGGACAAAAAGTACCCGTAGCTACTATTGGTACTAAACTTTATGATAAAGAAGGAAACGCATTTGAAATTAAAAAAGGAAAAATTAGAGGTCAAGAAAGTCACGGTATGATATGTGCTGAGGACGAAATTGGTCTAGGAGATAGCCATGACGGTATCCTAATTTTAGCCGATGATTTGAAACCTGGTACGCCTGTTAGCAAAGTTTACAATATTGAAGTTGACGAAGTATTTGAAATTGGATTAACCCCAAATCGTGCAGATGCTATGAGTCACATGGGAGTTGCTCGTGATTTAAGAGCCGGCCTAATACAGAGTAATGTAAATACGGAACTAATAACACCTTCAGTTAGCAAATTTAAAGTAGATAAACGAACACTAAAAATAGATGTTAATGTAGTAGATGCTAAATTAGCCCCTCGCTACGCCGGAGTGACAATCTCGGGTGTAAGTGTTAAACCTTCTCCTAGTTGGTTACAAAATCGTTTAAAAGCAATTGGATTAACTCCAAAAAACAATATAGTAGACGTTACAAACTATGTATTGCACGAGTTAGGACAACCACTACATGCCTTTGATGCTAATAAAATTAAAGGAAATAAAGTACTCATTAAAACTGTTGAAGCTGGAACTAAATTTACCACATTAGATGAAGTAGAACGCACTTTACACGAAGAAGACTTAATGATTTGTGATGAATCAGGTCCGATGTGTATAGCCGGAGTATTTGGTGGATTGCAATCTGGCGTAACTGAAAGTACCACCAACATTTTCTTAGAAAGTGCATATTTTAATCCTGTTTCAATTAGAAAAACTGCAAAAAGACATGGATTAAGTACGGATGCTTCTTTCCGTTTTGAAAGAGGAATTGATCCTGAAATTACAGTATACGCTTTAAAGAGAGCAGCTTTATTAATTCAAGAAGTTGCTGGTGGCGAGATTACATCCGATATTGTTGACATTTATCCTAAGAAGATAGAAGACTTTAAAGTGTTTTTAACCTTTGAAAAAGTCAATAAATTAATAGGCGAAGAATTGAAAAAAGAAACCATTAAGAAAATATTAGCCTCTTTAGACATCAAAGTAAATAGTATTACTGATGCAGGTTTAGGCTTAGTGATTCCTTCTTATCGAGTAGATGTTCAACGTGAAGTGGATGTCATAGAGGAAATTCTTCGTGTATATGGTTATAATAGCATTAAAATTCCAAATAAGATCAATGCATCTGTAGCCAATTCTTCAAGAACAGAAGAATTTAAGATCCAAAACATTATTGCAAATCAATTGTGTTCATTAGGATTTAATGAAATGATGGCTAATTCATTAACTACTTCCTCTTACATAGGTCTTTCAAATCAAGTGAAAGAAGAAGAAACTGTATCTATGTTAAACCCTTTGAGCAGTGATTTATCAGTAATGCGTCAGTCGATGTTGTTTTCTGCTTTAGAAGCTGTTTCACACAATGCAAACAGACGTAATACCGACTTAAAACTGTATGAATTTGGTAAAACCTATCACCGTATTGAAGGAAACTATACAGAAAGAAAACATTTAACTTTAACAGTAACGGGTAATGCGCAAAAGGAAACTTGGAATTACACGCAACAAAATAGCAATTTCTTCCTATTTAAAGGGTATGTAATGCATCTACTATCTAAGTTAAACTTAGAGAAAAAAGTAAAAACGATACCTGTATCTCAAGATGTTTTTGCCGAAGGAATAGCACTAACCATTGGAGCTGAAATCATAGGTGAATTAGGAACTATCAAAAAATCTATTTTAAAGCATTTTGATATAAAACAAGAAGTTTTCTTTGCTGACTTAAACTGGGAAGCAATACAAAAATATGTTTCAAATAAAATAAAACTTACTGAAATTCCTAAATTCCCTGAAGTGAGAAGAGATTTAGCATTATTAGTAGATCAAAACATTACTTTTGAGCAATTGTATTCAATCGCTAAACAAACAGAGAAAACATTACTTAAAGAAATTAATTTATTTGATGTTTATGAAGGTAAAAATCTACCAGAAGGTAAGAAATCTTATGCTCTTAGTTTTATCTTACAAGACACTGCTAAAACCTTAACTGATACTCAAATTGACAAGATCATGAGTAAACTAATGTCTAATTTTGAAAACCAAGCAGAAGCTACTTTAAGAAGTTAAACATAATAATAATTACATAAACTAAAGCCGTGCTTATATTTTAAGCACGGCTTTTTTACTATAATTAAAAGTGTATGTCACCAAAACATACCTTCAAAATGCCATTTTTTACAACAAAAAAGTGGCATAAAAAAATCCCAATCATTGCTGATTGGGATTAACTTTATTTTGAAAAGATGAGGATTATTCTCCTTTTTCCATTCTAGCTTTTAATTCAGCTAATGCATCAATATCACCTAAAGTAGATTTCTCTGCATTGTTAGATGAAGTTGCTTTTACTTCAGCTTCTTTAACTGCTTTTTCTTCTTCTTCTCTAAAGATAGCTGTATGAGAAGCTACAATTCTTTTGAATTCTTTGTTGAACTCAATTACTTTGAATTCAGCAGCATCTCCTTTTTTCAATTTTTTACCATCTTCTTTCTCTAAATGACGAGTTGGAACAAAACCTTGTACATTATCACCAAAATCAACAGTTGCACCTTTGTCAACCATTTCAGTGATAGTACCATTGTGTACTGATCCTACAGCGAAATTAGCTTCTACTTTATCCCAAGGGTTTTCAGTAGTTTGTTTGTGACCTAAAGATAATTTTCTACCTTCAACGTCTAACTCTAATACCACTACGTCTAATTTGTCACCTACGTTAACAAATTCAGATGGGTGTTTGATTTTCTTAGTCCAAGATAAATCAGAAATATACACTAAACCATCGATACCTTCTTCTAACTCAACGAAAATTCCGAAGTTAGTAAAGTTTCTAACGATACCTGTATGTTTAGAACCTACTGGATATTTAGCTGTAATATCTGTCCAAGGATCAGTAGTCATTTGTTTGATACCTAAAGACATTTTTCTTTCTTCTCTATCTAAAGTTAAGATTACTGCTTCAACCTCATCACCCACTTTTACGAAGTCTTGAGCACTTCTTAAATGAGTTGACCATGACATTTCAGAAACGTGGATTAAACCTTCAACACCTTCAGCTACTTCAATGAAAGCACCGTAATCAGCTAAAACAACTACTTTACCTTTAACTTTATCACCAACTTTTAAGTTAGGATCTAAAGCATCCCAAGGATGAGCATTTAATTGTTTTAAACCTAATTGGATACGTGTTTTCTCATCATCAAAGTCTAAGATTACAACGTTTAATTTTTGGTCTAACTCTAAAACTTCAGATGGGTGGTTAATTCTTGACCATGATAAATCAGTGATGTGGATTAATCCGTCAACACCTCCTAAGTCAATGAATACACCATAAGAAGTAATGTTTTTCACCACACCTTCTAATACTTGACCTTTTTCTAACTGACCGATGATTTCTTTTTTCTGAACTTCGATGTCAGCTTCGATTAATGCTTTGTGAGATACTACTACGTTTTTGAACTCATGGTTAATTTTAACCACTTTGAATTCCATCGTTTTATTCACATATTGATCGTAATCACGGATTGGTTTAACATCAATTTGAGAACCTGGTAAGAATGCTTCAATACCAAATACATCAACGATCATACCACCTTTAGTTCTACATTTAACGAAACCATTAACGATTTCTCCAGATTCGTTAGCTGCAATAACTCTATCCCATGCTTTGATTGTTCTAGCTTTTTTGTGAGATAATACTAATTGACCTGATTTATCTTCTCTAACGTCGATTAATACTTCTACTTTGTCACCCACTTTTAAGTTCGGGTTGTAACGGAACTCGTTTAAAGAAATAGCACCTTCTGATTTTGCATTGATGTCTACGATAGCATCTCTATCTGTAATTCTCACTACAACACCTTCTACCACCTCTTCATCACCTGTAGAAATGAAAGTTTTAGTTACTAAATCTTCAAACTCTTGAAGGTTTTTTTCGTCGATTGCATCAATTCCTTCTGCGTAATTGTGCCAGTTGAATGAATTTAAGAACTCTTGTTGTTCTTTGTTAATTTCAGCCATGCTGATTAAAAATTTGTATGCCGTGTTTGTTCGCGTTTTTTATAACAGATTAAAACATCAGCAGTGTTTTTACTTAATTATTTGATTCCCAATTGAAAACGCTACTCTGTCAAAAGGTGTGCAAAGATAGTTATTTTTTATAACTTAGCAATACTTTGAATCAAAAAGTAACGTGTAAATAGTAAAACCACAACTAATTATATAATTTTTGCTGCACCAAATCCATTACTACATCAAATTGTTCTTGCTTAGTCATGACTGAATTATCAATCTCAATAGCATCATGAGCTTTAACTAAAGGAGAATCTGCTCGATGGGTATCAATATAATCGCGCTCTTCTACATTTTGTAATACTTCTTCAAAAGAAACGTGTTGTCCTTTTTCAACCAATTCTTCAAAACGGCGTTGCGCTCGAGTTTTAGAAGAAGCCGTCATGAATATTTTTAATTCGGCGTCAGGAAAAACAATGGTTCCAATATCTCTACCATCCATTACAATCCCTTTATCTTTTCCCATTTGTTGTTGTTGTTCAACTAATTTAGCTCGAACTTCTGATATTTCTGCAATTTTGCTTACTAAACGAGAAACTTCTATGGTTCGAATTGCTTGCTCAATATTTACTTCATTTACATACATTTCTGCAAAACCTAATGCCGGATTAAATTTAAACTGCAACTTAATTTGAGGTAATTGAGCAATCAATCCCTCCTTGTCTAAATATTGCTCTGAAACCAATTGATGTTGCATTGCATAGTAGGTAATCCCTCTATACATTGCCCCTGTATCTACATAAACATACCCCAATTCTTTGGCTATTTGTTTAGCTAATGTACTTTTTCCAGTAGAGGAAAACCCATCGAGAGCAATCGTAATTTTTTTCATATTCTTTTTATAAAACGAATGATTATGTTGTTATTGAAGGTTGATTGTTACACCAAAAATACTAGAATTTGCTGCAACTGTGTAGCGCGCATAAGAATAATCGATACGAACCGTATTAAATCGCAAACTAAACCCTGCTGAAATCCCCGAAAAATTACGTTGATCAACAATATTTAATTCTTGACCTCTTCTAAAATTGTAACCTAATCGAATATTAAATGCTTTTTCAGGGAATAATTCTGCTCCCATGATGACGTGTCGTAGGGCATTGTTAAAAAAAGACACTTTCTCTTCAACTGTTGTTCCATCTAAAGAGGATTGTGCGCGATTGGGATTGGAAAAAGCAATATTCCACTGCTGTAAATTCTCAAAAGTAATATGCCATCGGATAGGCACATTTTCCATTAATTGAGAAATTCCCGCGTCTATAGCAAAAGGTAATTTTTCCCTAGTGTTTTCATAAGGCTTAATTTGATAACCCATATTTCTAAAAGTTAAACCAAAATTAATATCATTTCTTTGATCAATATAAAGAAAGCCAATATCTGAAGCCACACCAAACGAATTGTATGTCTCAAGGGCCGAAGTGATGAATTTCACATTGGCTCCCACGTATAAATCTGTCCAAGGAACATTATATGCATATCCTAATGACAAAGCCCCTTCTGTACCAGTAAATGAACCTGTTGCATTTCCTATTTCGTCGTAACCATCAAAACTACCATAATTAATAAAATTAGCCCCCACATGAAGGGTTTGTACATGTCGATCCCAAGTATAGGCATAAGCCGCGGTTCCATAAGAAACTTGACCATAATAATTGCTATAATTTGTAGAAAGATGATTATCCATTTTCGGATTGATTGTGGCAGGATTGTATATGGCTTGATTCACATCATAATCCACAATAGTAACTGTTTTTCCTCCCATAGCTGCCTGTCGAGGCGATTGTACTAAGTTTAAAAATTGATACACCGACCGACCTCCTATTTGTGCATAAACAGGTGATAACGATAAAAGCAATACAATAATTAATTTTCTTAGCATTTTTATAGATTACGTACTAAACGCAAATGCGAAGATAAAATTATATATCCGATTGAAAAAATTTTGTCTGTTAGATTAACCAAGAGTTATAAACAAAAAAAGGGTAACCTTCAAATTACCCTTTTCATTTTATTTAGTTGGTTCTTTTATATCAAATACTACAGGATACTTTACATTTTGGTCCGTAACCGCAATATCAATTACTTCTTTCATAGTATCCACATAATGGAAAACTAATCCTTCTATATAACTTGGATTGATTTCATCAATATCTCGTTTGTTTTCTTTACACAAAATAATTTCTTTAATGTTAGCTCGCTTTGCAGCTAAAATTTTCTCTTTAATCCCTCCAACAGGTAACACTTTACCTCTAAGTGTAATTTCACCTGTCATGGCAATAGATTTTTTAACTCGTTTTTGCGTAAAACTAGATACCATGGAAGTCAACATAGCAATACCCGCACTTGGTCCATCTTTAGGAGTAGCTCCTTCTGGCACGTGAATATGAATATTGTAATGAGATAAAACAGCAGCGTCCACTCCTAACGTTTTTGCATTTGCTTTAATGTATTCTAATGCAATCGTAACAGACTCTTTCATTACTGTACCCAAATTACCTGTCATGGTCATTCCTCCTTTTCCTTTGGAAATTAAAGATTCAATAAATAAAATATCCCCTCCTACTGAGGTCCATGCCAAACCTGTTACTACTCCAGCAGTATCGTTATTTTCATATTTATCGCGTTCCATTCTTGGTGCTTTTAACACAGCTAGAATATCGGCATCGGTTACTTTAACGTTATAGGGCTCCTCCATAGCTACTGATTTAGCAGCATAACGTACCATTTCTGCTATCTTTTTATCTAACCCACGAACTCCCGATTCGCGTGTGTAACCTACCACTATTTTTTCTAATTGTTTTTTACCTATTTGCAAGTCTTTATTGGTCAACCCGTGTTCTTTAAGTTGTTTAGGTAGCAAATAATTTTTAGCAATTTCAATCTTTTCTTCAATAGTATAGCCTGTCATATTGATAATTTCCATACGGTCTCGCAGTGCCGGTTGAATAGTGGACAAACTATTAGAAGTAGCTATAAACATAACCTTCGATAAGTCATAACCTAATTCTAAGAAATTATCATGAAACTCACTATTTTGTTCAGGATCTAATACTTCTAACAAAGCAGAAGAAGGATCTCCATTGTGACTCATAGATAATTTATCAATTTCATCTAATACAAACACAGGATTAGAAGTTTTGGCTTTTTTAATCGATTGAATGATGCGTCCTGGCATAGCTCCAATATAGGTTTTTCTATGTCCACGAATTTCTGCTTCATCTCTTAATCCACCTAACGAAATACGCACGTATTCTCTACCAAGTGCTTCAGCAATCGATTTTCCAATAGAAGTTTTACCTACACCTGGTGGTCCATACAAACATAAAATTGGCGATTTCATATCGTTTCTCAACTTTAAAACCGCTAAATGTTCTATAATTCGTTTTTTAACATCTTCTAAACCAAAATGGTCTCGATCTAAAATTTGTTGCGCTCGTTTTAAATCGAAATTATCTTTAGAATATTCATTCCATGGCAATTCAAGAAATAATTCCAAGTAATTACGTTGAATACCAAAATCAGGCGAATTAGGATTAGTACGTTGCAATTTTGAAATTTCTTTATCAAAATGCTCCGCTGTTTTAGCATCCCATTTTTTAGACTTGGCTTTTTTACGCATTTCTTCAATTTCAGCTTCATGTGAAACCCCTCCCAATTCTTCTTGGATTTGTTTCATTTGTTGCTGCAAGAAGTATTCTCTTTGTTGCTGATCTAAATCAAAACGTACTTTAGACTGAATGTCATTACGCAATTCTAATTTTTGTAATTCCAAATTCATGAAACGTAACGTTTCAAGCGCTCGTTCCTTTAAATCAATAATAGACAATAATTGTTGTTTTTCTTCCACATTTAAATTCATGTTTGAAGAAACAAAATTGACTAAAAAGGCACTACTTTCTATATTTTTAATAGCAAAAGTAGCCTCTGTTGGAATATTAGGACTTTCTTTGATAATTTGAATAGAAGATTCCTTAATGGATTCAATAATAGCTTCAAACTCAGAATCATTTTTTTCAGGTCGAACTTCCTCATACGATTTGATTGTAGCTCTATAATAAGGATCCTCCTGTGTAAAAGCATCAATTTCAAAGCGCTTTTTACCTTGAAGAATAACCGTAATGTTACCGTCTGGCATTTTTAACACGCGCATGATACGAGCTACTGTTCCTATATGGTGAATATCATCGACTGTTGGATCTTCAACTGTTTCGTCTTTTTGCGCTACCACACCAATTACTTTTGAACCCGCATTAGCATCATTCAATAATTTAATGGATTTATCTCTACCCGCAGTGATTGGGATAACCACTCCTGGAAATAAAACCGTATTTCGTAAAGGTAAAATAGGCAAATCAGCTGGCAATGCTTCATTATTCATTTCTTCTTCATCTTCTGGTGTCATTAATGGAATTAAATCCGCTTCATGATCCATTTCTTGAAGTGACAAATTGTCAAGCGTTAAAATTTTATGATTTGGCATAGTATAATTTAAGTCATTATGTCATTAATACAAATATGTAACTCGTTGAAAAAATACATAAAACTAGTTGTAAAACCAGTAAAATCAACTATTTTAATATGAATTACACCTCAACTAGTCAAGATTTATGCCATAAAAAAAGTCAAACTAAATAGTCTGACTTCCTTTATGCTATTGTACCCTTTTCTAGTTAATCAGATAATCTGTTAAAATGGTCGTCGTAACAGTACCTAAGGATGACATTTCTGTTTTAATAGGTCCCACATTTTTAGCAAACCAATAAATAGATTCGGTTGTAGTTGGTGTAGGCATCCCAGGGATACTAACTTCTTGTAAAAACTTAAACTTAATTACATTTTGATACGTCTCCCCATCTACAGTCTCAGTTAATCCTGTACCTAAAATAGTTCCAGTGTAGTTAACCGTAGTGGTAACTGAAGGAAGTGGAACTGGTGAACCAGTATAAGAAGTGTTTTGTGTGTAAACACCCGTCCAAGTTTGTCCAGTTGATAAATAATCTTTTAATATTATGTATTCAAATGCATCTTGATTTGCCGTTATTCCTCCCCCCACATTAATAGTAGTAGAATATAATTTGATGTAGTAATTCCCAGCATTTTTTCTTAATCCCATAGCAGCTGTTCCGGCTACTTGTGCGCCTTGACCAAAAACATTGTTGAAATTATAGTACGTATTTCCACCTGAAACGGAAGTAGAAATCATTTTCATTTCTTGAGGTGTTGCTCCATCTGTAGAAAAAGTCCACGAGTTATTGATGGTTGCTGGCCAGTAATCTCCTGTAGATACACCGCCACCGCCACCTGTACCACCACCAGAACCACCCGTATTACCTCCTGTGGTTGCATTAGGATATAATATAGTTGAATCAACTGGCTCATTTTCACAAGAGATAAAAGAAAAAGAGGTAATCAATAAAAATAATGATACAAGATTTTTAAAGTTTTTCATTAGTAACAAAAGTTTAGTATTTGGTAAATTTTTGGTCAAATATACTTATTTTTTTTATCCATACGATAAAGAAGTAAAAAACCTAAGATAAAAAACACAATTAAAAATAAAATAGCATTTTGCATCTTACCCGTAACATCTGCAATAAAGCCATAAGTAAACATACCAATTACAATTCCAATTTTCTCAGCCACGTCATAAAAACTAAAGAAAGAAGTTGTGTCTACTACCTCTGCAGGAATCAATTTAGAATAAGTCGATCGAGACAATGATTGAATGCCCCCCATAACTAGTCCAACAAAACCTGCAGCAATATAAAAATCAATAGGCGTCACTACAAAATAAGCATCAATACAAATCAAAATCCAAAGAAAATTAATTAGCATTAACACCTTAATATTTCCCCATTTAGCTGAGGCTTTACTAGTTAAATAAGCTCCTAAAACAGCAATTAATTGAATTAATAAAATACTCACAATTAATCCTGTGGTGCGCTCACTAGCACTTCCCCATTGTACTTCTTTTTCACCGAAATAAGCTGCGATAATCATAACGGTTTGAACAGCCATACTATAAATGAAAAAAGCAGTCAAATACCTTTTCAATTGATGTAAGCCTTTTATTTGCTTCCCTACTTTTTTCAATTCTTTAAAACCTTTGAATAATAAATCTTGATGCATTACTTTACCCGTGCGAACATCAGGCAAATACTTATAGGTGTACTGACTAAACCCTAACCACCAAATCCCCACCATCAGGAAGGAATAACGCATCATTTGCATTTTTTGCTCGTCAGGAACCAGCATAACCATGGCTAAGTTGACAATTAGTAATAAGACACTACCTATATACCCCATACTAAAGCCTTTCGCACTAATAGCATCTTGTTGTTCTGGAAAAGCAATATCAGGTAAATAAGAATTGTAAAAAACTAAACTCCCCCAAAAACCGATTAAGGCTAAGACATAACAAGTGAGTCCAAAATACAAGTGCTCTAAATCAAAGAAATACAACAACATACAGGAAATACTCCCCATGTAACAAAAAAACTTCATGAAGAATTTTTTGTTTCCAAGATAATCGGCAATCCCAGAGAGTAACGGAGACGTCAAAGCAATGACTAAAAATCCAAAAGCCGTTACATAACTAATAATTGTTTCCCCTGTTTTTTCCATTCCAAGGAACGAGAGGGTGTCCTCGCCTCTTTGTCTGAACAATTGCCCAAAGAATAAAGGAAAAATAGAAGATGAAATAACTAAGGCATATACTGAATTAGCCCAATCATAAAAAGCCCAAGCATTTAATAGCTTGCGACTCCCTTTGTCAAGTTTTTGCATAAAAAATCCCGATTTAATCGGGACTAAGATACTATTTTTATAAAACTTTATTTAAAAGTTACACCAAATTTTGCTGCTTCAGCTTTGGCTTGAGGTAATAATGCCTGTAAATCTTTAATGCGGGTATCGTTACTTGGATGTGTACTTAAGATTTCTGGGGTAGAACTCCCTCCCATAGCAGACATACGTTCCCACAATTTTACTGCATTATCTGGATTATAACCCGCGATAGCCATTAATGTTAAACCAATCATATCGGCCTCACTCTCGTGTGCTCTACTAAATGGCAACATGGCTCCAACATTTGTTCCCACGCCATAAGCTTGCATGATTAAATCTTGCGTTTGCTTGCTTTGTCCACCAACGGCAATAGCCGTTCCTGCTGCTCCTAATTGTTGCAATAAACCCGCGCTCATTCGTTGCTGACCATGATTTGCTAATGCGTGAGCAACTTCATGCCCCATAACCGCTGCTATTCCGGCATCGTCTTTACATACTGGTAAAATTCCAGTGTAAAAAACAATCTTACCTCCAGGCATGCACCAAGCATTCAGTTCTTTACTCTCTACCAATTTGTATTCCCAAGCATAATCTTTCAAATAATCCGCATTGCCATTAGCAGTCAAATAGCGCTCTGCTGCGGTTTTAATTTTCATGCCTACGTTCTCGATTCTTTTAGCATCAGTCGTACCTGTAATTACCTTATTATCAGATAAAAATTGACTGTACTGTTGAAAAGAAGAAGGGAAAATTTGACTATTAGGAACTAAAGCCATCGTGCTCTTTCCTGTAAATGGATTTTTAGCACAAGCTACAACTAACATCCCTACAACAATACTTGCTTTTAAAACTCTCATCGTTACTTCATTATTTTAATTAATATACAAATATACAACAAATACCTATTTACAGCATAGTCCACTTACTATTACCTAATACAAATATTACAAAAAAAACATTAATTTTTTTTTTTTAGATTTGCATAAATATAAATACTGTAAAACATGTCAAAAAACAAAAAGCTGGCTCAAACTAAAGTTCCCAGACATATCGTTATTACGGCTAAAATTTTATATCTATTTTCTTCTTATTTGGCTGAAAAATTTGCAAGAAAGTTATTTTTTACCCCCATCAGGTACAAAACCCCTAAAAGAGAACATCCCATGTTCAAAAATACAAACAAATCAGTTCTCTATGTACCTACAATTAATAAAACTATTGCCGTTTATGAGTATGGACAATCAGACAAAAAGGTATTGTTAATTCATGGATGGTCAGGAAGAGGAACTCAGTTATTTAAAATTGCAGATGAATTAGTTAAAAACGGCTATTCAACACTAAGTTTTGATGCTCCAGCACATGGAAAATCAAAAGGAAATAAAGCGATGATGTTAGATTTCATTGTGTGTATTTTAGAATTAGAAAAAAAACATGGTCCTTTCGAGTTTGCCATTGGGCATTCCTTAGGAGGAATGTCATTATTAAACGCTATTAGTCGCGGTTTAGATGTGAAAAAAGCTGTCATTATTTCTAGTGGAAACAATGTAATAGAAATATTAGAAGATTTTGTTGAACGCCTAGGATTGCCTATTCGAATAGCACAAAAAATGAAGCGCAATATTGAAAGGAAATACGGAATGGAAATGGAAAGTTTGTCATCAGATATAGCTGCTAGCGAGGTAGAAATTCCTATTTTAGCCATCCATGACAACCATGATTTCGATGTACCCGTACACACTGCTTATGAAATCACTAAAAATTTATCTAATCATGAACTGATGATTACTAACGAGCTAGGTCATAGAAAAATTCTAGGAGACAAAGCCGTAATTCAACGTATCATGACTTTTATACTCAGTAAATAACCCGTAGCAAATTAGCTTTTCCAATTTATTAGAATTATTTTTGCAAAAATTTTTTTTATGACACAACAAATTTCTTATTTAAAAGACTTTACCACACAAGTTAGAAGGGATATTTTAAGAATGGTGCATGCCGTGAATTCTGGTCACCCAGGAGGTTCACTTGGTTGTGCCGAATTTTTAGTAACGCTGTACCAAAATGTAATGAAAAGAAAAGAAGGTTTTGACATGAATGGTCATGGAGAAGACTTGTTCTTTTTATCTAACGGACACATTTCTCCGGTTTTTTATAGCGTTTTGGCTAGAAGTGGCTACTTTCCTGTTTCAGAATTAGCTACTTTCCGTAAATTAAATTCTAGATTACAAGGGCACCCAACCACTCATGAAGGATTAGAAGGCATTCGTATGGCTTCGGGTTCATTAGGACAAGGGCTTTCAGTAGCTATTGGAGCCGCTCAAGCAAAGAAATTAAATAATGATCCGCATACTGTTTTTGTTTTAACAGGTGATGGGGAACTACAAGAAGGTCAAAATTGGGAAGCCATCATGTATGCTTCTGCAAAAAAAGTAGACAACTTAATTGCAGTAGTAGATTATAACGGACAACAAATTGACGGATCTACTAACGACGTATTATCTTTAGGTAACTTGAAAGCAAAATTTGAAGCTTTTGACTGGGAAGTTGTAGAAATTAAAGAAGGTAACAACATTGAAGCTATTTTAGCTGGAATGACGGAAGCACAAGCTAAGGCAGGACAACAAAAACCGATTTGTGTTTTATTACATACTATGATGGGGAATGGAGTAGACTTTATGATGCACACACACGCGTGGCATGGTAAAGCACCCAACGACGAACAATTGGCTAATGCATTAGCACAAAATCCAGCAACCTTAGGAGACTATTAATTGTACTCCATGTTTAGTTACAAGTATTCCATTGAATGCATTTAAATTAAGAAAACAAATGAAAAAATATAGCAACCAAGGCAGTAAAGACACCCGTTCGGGATTTGGTGCCGGAATGACTGAACTAGGTCAGAAAAACGAAAATGTAGTAGCACTTTGTGCCGATTTAATTGGCTCATTAAAATTTGATGATTTCAAGAAAAACCACCCAGAGCGTTTCTTCCAAATTGGTATTGCAGAAGCCAACATGATTGGTATTGCTGCAGGTTTAACCATTGGTGGAAAAATTCCTTTCACGGGAACTTTTGCTAACTTCTCTACTGGTAGGGTGTATGACCAAATTCGTCAATCGGTAGCGTACTCAGATAAAAATGTAAAAATTTGCGCTTCTCACGCAGGATTAACGCTTGGAGAAGATGGGGCAACACACCAAATTTTAGAAGACATTGGACTAATGAAAATGTTACCTGGAATGACCGTGATTAACACTTGCGATTATAACCAAACCAAAGCAGCAACTATTGCTTTAGCTGCGCATCACGGCCCAGCCTATTTGCGTTTTGGTCGTCCTGTAGTTCCTAACTTTACGCCTGCTGATGAACCTTTCGTAATTGGAAAAGCCATTCTATTAAACGAAGGAACCGATGTTACCATTATTGCAACCGGACATTTAGTTTGGGAAGCCTTAGTAGCAGCTGAAGCCTTAGAAGCAAAAGGGATTTCGGCTGAAGTGATTAACATTCACACTATTAAACCATTAGACGAAGAAGCCATTTTAAAATCGGTGAAGAAAACAGGTTGTGTGGTTACAGCAGAAGAGCATAACATCATCGGTGGTTTAGGAGAAAGCGTTTCTAGAACGTTAGTGCAACACCACTTAGTACCCCAAGAGTTTGTTGCGGTGAATGACAGCTTTGGAGAAAGTGGCACACCAGAACAATTAATGGAAAAATATGGCTTAAACAGCGCAGCAATCGTTGAAAAAGCTACAAAAGCAATTTCAAAAAAGTAATAAGCACTACGTTACACGATACCCAACCTGATACTTTATTTAGTATCAGGTTTTTTTTATCGCAATCTTTTAAACTTTAGATTTCCCAATACTTTTTTAAAATTACGAGCCGGTTTAAACAACATCTTGGCCCCTAAAATGGAACTTTTACTTAATAGCTCCGGTTCCTCTGTTCCTTGTCCTTTTAGCGTTATGGCAAAAGTTCCTAAACGGTCAATTTTTACGATGTTCCCTTTTGACAACTCCTCGCCTATTACCTGACTCATTCCTAATAGAACAGCATAACAATCGGGTACAGTAACCGTACTGCGACTCGAAATAACCTCAGCTATATACTCTAAATCTACCTCCCCTTTACTCACTGCACAAGGGTAATATTTGGTTTCTGGTGGTGACACTATATTGTTTTGCTTAGGCACCATTTTAAATTCTATTGCCATTTTTTTTGTTTTATACGGTACAAAAATACAAATTCTCAAGTAGATAAAATCAATTGCTGTACAGCAATTGAATAATTCCCCTAGGGGAATCAGTCATTTTCCCTAGGGGAATTATTTAATTTCCCTAGGGCAATTTATTTTATCGCCCTAAGCACTTGATTTTATTGTACGTTCGAAAGCATAAAAAAGTAAAATGAAAAGCACTTTTTTTTCAAGCATTTAAAAGGAGCCTGTTTTAATGATTGTTGCAGGCATTTGTTAAAAAAATTTTTGTGGCTTAATAGCCTCAACAACTCTAATTTATAAACAAGTTAATACCAATCGCTCAGAAAAATAAAAAGTATATTTGATGGTTTGTAAGAATAAAAAACTATATTTGTGTAATGCTAGTTTATAGCGCATATCCATCCAACATTGGGTAGATTAGCGATATAATGTAGCGTATATAAACAAGTTAGTGACAATTTTACAGACACAACCTCACAAACAAAAACGAAGCAATAAAAATAACTAATGGACAAAATAGACGAACTAATTCAAGCGGGACAAAAATTTACTTTTAGGAATAATTCATACTCTGCATCACACGGGACTTATACCCGTGCTTCTGACGAGCTACTTGGTTGGGCTGCGACAGTTGAAGATTTCATTCGCAATACATACGGAGAGGAAAGTGCAGCATTTAAACTCTATGTAACCTTTGACAGAAAAAAACTAAATGGTTACGAGCAAGACGAGTTTGAAAAGCAAATGACAATACTAAATGGTTCATTAAAAGCGTGTAAAAACATAACTCCTAAGACAATCAACAAGCAAGTTGACGACCATCAAATAATTCAACTAATCAAAAACATTTATTTCTGGACTGTTTTGTTAATCATTTCTGGTGGTGCATTTGCATTAGGACTACATTTCGGCACTTCAAAATTTGACAAAGAGAAAAGTGAATTTTATGATAAAACAAAAAGCCAAGAAGTTGAAATAAACTCTTTAAAAAATAATTTACTGACCAAGGACACAACAATTGTTACTTTGAACAAAAAAATTTTATCACTCCAAGACAGTTTAACTAAAACGAAATAGATATGCACCCTGAAGAAAGAAGAAGATTATTAGCAAAATGGGCAGTATGGCATTGCCCTTGGGACAAAGTAAAACAAACAAATATGCCGACAACTATTGTTTCACCTCACTTTGACACAAGAGAAGAAGCAGAGCAATATATGGTAGACAATTATCCCAACAGACAACAATACGAATATGGAGTTTTTCAAACTGACGGTCAGACAGGATTTTATTAAAAAAACTACCGCTAACACGGGTAGCTGTTGTACAACCATCATTTTTTAAAAATAAACTACAAAAAGTATACATTTCAACCTCTTTTAAAGCAATTTAAGAGAGGTTTATTTTTTAGTTGTTTCAATATGTAAAAATTTAAATAGCTTACCATCGCGCTTTTGAAGGTTGAAAAGGCTTGTTTTAGTGATTGTAATAGGCATTTGCTAAAAGACTCTTTGTGGCTTAATAGCCCCAAAACAACTTTGATTTACAAGCATGTTAACACCAATAGCTCAGAAAAATAAAAAGTATATTTGATGGTTTGTAAGAATAAAAAACTATATTTGTATAATGCTAGTTTATAGCGCATATACATCCAAAATTGGGTAGATTAGCGATATAATGTAGCGCATATAAACAAGTTACCAGTAATTTTAAAAAACAGAAATCCAAATGAACTTTTTTCGTAAAATTAAAGACATAATTGATAGAAGAAAAGCAATTGATGAAATCTACGAAGACATAAAAAATTTAGACGAAGTCTTACTTGAAAAAAGACTTGAAATTTTAAAAGAAATCGCAACACCAAAGTTTTCTGAAATTGGATTGAAAAATTGGAACGGAAAATATTTATGGTTTAGCGACTTTAACGAAGATGGAATTAAATTTATCATAGAATATAATGTTTTCAAAGGTTTTGGAGGTTCTTTTTCTTTTGGAATATGTTATGATTTTATTCCAACTATTTCATCTCAAAATAAATTGATATATCATAAAACTGATAAGTCAACTAAAATCATTTATTATAAAAGATTAGAAGGTTGGCAAAAAAGCTATGAGAATAACAGTCCAATAAATCCTGACAAAATTAGTACTGTAAATGAAGAAAAGTTTAGAAAAAGTTTAAATAAAGTTCTTGAGAATAATATCCCAAAACTAAAAAAATGGTTTGAAGATAATTATACAATTGAACAAAATATAACAAGTCTTTTAAATGAAATAGAAAATCCGCCATATGAAATTGGAAGACGTATAATTTCATTTGAATATATACTTGGTTTTATAAATGCCAAAAAAAGTGACTTTGATTCTGCTGAATTATGGATAAATAAACATTTTGAAAACAGAAATGACGAAACTGAAAAGAAATTAATATTAGATAAATTGAAAACAAACTTAAGGCGGTAGCTGTTGCGCAACTATCATTTTTTAAAAACAAACTATAAAAAGTATACATTTCAACCTCTTTTAAATTGCTTTAAAAGAGGTTTGTTTTTTAGTTATAATTCAAAACTTTAAATTTAAATAGCTTACCATCGCGTTTTTGAAGGCTGAAAAGGCTTATTTTAATGATTGTTGCAGGTATTTGCTAAAAAGTGGATATATAAATTATTTGTGGCTTAATGACCCCAATAACTCTAATTTATACACAAGTAAATACCAATAGCTCAGAAAAACAAAAAGTATATTTGATGGTTTGTAAGAATAAAAAACTATATTTGTATAATGCTAGTTTATAGCGCATATCCACCCAAAATTGGGTAGATTAGCGATATAATGTAGCGTATATAAACAAGTTGTACGACATAGTAAAACCGAACCAAACAAAATGAAAGTCAGAGAAGAAAAGTTAAGAACAATTATAGAATGGTCGGAGAAAAACGAAGATGTAAGAGTTCTTCTTCTGACAAGTTCACTTGTAAATCCTTTAGCACTTGTTGACGAATTTAGTGATTTAGACATTGAATTTGTTTTTGAGGATAATACAAATTACATTTCAGACAAAAGCTGGACGCTTAAATTCGGAAATCCAATTGCTATGATTGAAGAAGACGAAAGTTGTTTTAACCATAAACACGCAATGAAAATGCTACTTTATGAAGACGGTGTGAAAGTAGATTTTAAACTTTACAGCAAATCAAAATTTATAAAGGAAACGCAAGAGAAAGAATTACCAGAAGATTGGGATATTGGTTATAAAATTTTAATTGATAAAGATGGTATTACAAAGCAAATGCTGAAACCAACTTATCAAATTTCCATTATCAAAAAACCGTCTGAAAAAGAGTTTCAAAATCTAATAAACGATTTTTGGTGGGACACAACTTACGTGGCAAAGTGTCTTGTGAGAGATGAAATATTCTATGCGAAATTTATGTCGGAAACCGTTATTCGCACAGAATATTTAATTCCTTTAATTGAATGGCACATTGCAAGTGAACACAATTGGAACATAACGACCAATAAATATGGACGACTTTTCAAAAAGTATCTTAACCAGGAAATGTGGGCTAAAACAGAACAAACATTTTCAGGGAGCGATATAAAGGAAAATTGGACTGCTCTATTTTCAATGACTGATTTAGTTTCAGAAATAGGAACTGAATTGTCAAAAAAATTAGAGTACAAATACCCGGATAAATTAGAAAATGACATACGAAAATATTTAGCTGGACTAAAACCCAAAACATAACTACGTCGTACAACATCGTATTGGCAATAGGCGGGCTGAACGGCTTCGTATCAACGGAAGTGCAAAATTCAACTTCTGTTCTTCGATTAAAGTTCAGTGCTAAAAATCCCGCCCATCGCCAATACGCGGCACGTTGTGCGACAGCTTGTGAGAACCGAACGTAATAAAAAAAAACTATATTTGAAAATGGAAAATAATATAGAAAAAATAAGACAAGATTGTTGGGACAAAACTCTTGATGCGATTGCATATTCATATATTTATCAATTAAAAATAAAAAGTATTAACTTTTGGTTACGCATTTCTAAAATTTTAGGAATTATTATTCCTGTTTTTTTAGGCGGTGTTCTAACATCTACATATAATTCTCCTGAATATATAAGTTTGGCAATTTGGATTACTTCTCCTTTTGCTCTTGGTCAACTTGTATTATCAACAATATTAACAATTAATGGAGCTGACGAAAATGTTCTAAAATATAGCACAAAAGCAGCGGAATATTCAGTAATTGAAACTGAATTTAGACAATTAGCAAGATACCCAAGCAAAGATGAGTTTGAGTGTATAAAAAAATTTGAAATACTAATTGAACGTGAAAAAGGAATTAGTAAAGCTAATTTAGAAGTAACTGATAAAGAAAAAAGAATTGGAATGCGTTTTGGATTAAGAGAACTTTCTCGAAAATGTGTTGGATGTAATGAAATACCTTTATCTATGAATTCTTCTAATTGTGACATTTGTGGAAACTTTTAAAAATTAAATATTATGAATGAAAATGCGTACAAAGTATTAATTGGATTTACTAAACTAACAGAAGCAGAAAAAGCTGTTTTTATTGCTGAAATTAATAAATACCAAAACTCATCTGATTATGGAAAAATTGAACTAACAAGAACTTTTTCTTCAAAATCTGTTGGTCCTAAAAACACTATTTGCACTTGTTGCGGTCGTTAAAAAAAACTATTAAAATTGGTTGAAAAACTAAAATTAATATAAATAGAAAAACAATCCATTTTGATAATTCATAAAAACTTATAATCACTAAAATTATAACAGTAATAATTGAACTTACTAAAATGGATTTAGAAAAAGCCGATCGCACAACAGCAGTTACACGAGATGGCGAGTTATGTGGTAAATTCACGTTTATTTTTCGCATAGAAATTTATTATTAATTAGAAAATACGCAGTCACGAAGTTCGCCACCCCGTGTAGCTGCAAAACGTTGGCAGTAATTATACGCTGAATCGGAGAATTTAACGTCATTTAAAGACAATAAACTAATTAAACCTAAACAGAAAAATCAAAAATTTTGGAAAACAAAGCTCAACAATATTACCCAACTTACACTTTTAAACCTGAACATCGAGATATTGTTTTGTTGGAATTTGAAGAAGCGCAAAAAATTGCAAACACACAAACAAAAGTTTATGGACAAGTCGCTAACATATTAATTGCTGTAATAACAATACTAATTCCACTTTTTTTTAATCAAGACAAAAGCGAAACTGAAAAAACTCTAACAATAATTCAATCTAATTCATTAATATTTTCAATAATTTTAATTGCTTTTGGAGGTATTTTATTGCGCTATTTTGTTGAATTACAAAGACAAATTACAATAAACGCGAGAAAAGTTGTTTCACTTAGAACATTGTTAGGTTTAGATTATGGTTCAATTCATCTAACACTTCCTAACTGGAGAGTTGAAGGAGCAACCAATCCGTTTGTAATTAAATATTTTAACGGTTGGTTTTGGTTCCAAACTGTTCCATTTTGGGTGTTAACTATAGGACTAAATGTCATTTGGTGGTTAGCAACAAATCAGAAAGAATCTATCACAATTCAATATATACCATTTAAAATTCAATGGTATGTTGGAAATATACTTTTAACAGTTTGGTATCTCTTTATTTTTAGACATCACTTAAATGAACAGCACGAAACAAACTATTTAAATTTTGTAAAATTCTTTTGCAAAGTCTTTAGAATAAATTTAATGGATAATTTCGAGTACATATTATATCGAGCAAAACTCTCATACATCGAAATTGACAGATTGAATGTAAAATATGATGTATTAAAATCAATACTTATAGACATTGAAGACAAAGATTTTAGAACTAACTATGGCATATCATTTAAATCACTATTAAGAGGAACTTTAAGTAGATTTCAATTCTTGAGAAGTAAATCAGGATATATTAAACACGGAGGTTCAACTATAACAATGCAACTTTCAAGGTCATTATTCATTCCTTCTAATCAAAATAAATATCGCAGAAAAATTACTGAAATTCTTCTTTCGTTATGGTTGAATAAACAGTTTAAAAAAGAGGAAATATTAAAACTTTACATTACATCTGTAAGGTTTGAGAGAGGAATTTTAGGCTTGTCAAATGCAATTAAATATTTTTTTGGCGAACTAAAAGAAAAACAACTTACAAATGAAGAATCTTTTTTTCTTATTGAAAGACTTTCAAATGTTACATCTACTGTTAACTGGGAAAGAATTGAACATTTAACGAATAGAACAAACATTGAAATTAATAAAGAAAGATTAAGAGAAATATATATAAAACAAATTGAAAACGGAAAACTGAAAAAATAACTACTGCCAACACACGTAGCTGTTGCATAACTATCATTTTTTAAAAATAAACTATAAAAAGTATACATTTCAACCTCTTTTAAAGCAATTTAAGAGAGGTTTATTTTTTAGTTGTTTCAATATGTAAAAGTTTAATTAGCTTACCATCGCATTTTTGAAGGCTAAAAAGGCTCGTTTTAATGATTGTTGCAAGCATTTGTTAAAAGATTCTTTGTGGCTTAATAGCTCCAAAACAACTTTGATTTATACACAAGTTAATACCAATAGCTCAGAAAAATAAAAAGTATATTTGATGATTTGTAAGAATAAAAAACTATATTTGTGTAATGCTAGTTTATAG
>NZ_JAGKWP010000028.1 GCF_021151785.1 Flavobacterium sp. | reverse complement strand
TTATTCCTCTATATTTGTAGAGTTATTCACATTGATCATTTTGATTATTTTAAGCTTTAAGTATAAAATAATTCACACAAAAAAATAGTATGAAATTCAACCTTTCTTATTTTTATTATATACTTTCTTTACTTGTTTTATTTTTAAATAATTATGAATTAACTTTTATTATTTGGTTATTCATTGCTTTTTTGACTTTTAAACTTAAGTATTCAAAGCAAATATTTTATATTATTTCCTGTTATTCTATAATTATTTTAATTAGTTTTTTAACAGAATTTCTGTTTTATGATAATAATTTATATAATAAAGTTCGTGATTTAACTTATTTGTTAAAACCAATTTTAGGTTTACTCATAGGATATAATATTTCAAAAGAGTTTAAATTAAATGCATTACAATATGCTGTCAAAGCAGGAGTTATTTTGTCATTTATACATTTATTATTAGTGTTTTTTGCAATATTAAATCACAGAACACTTTCAGTGTCTGAAATTAGAGAGCATTCAGGGTACTTTAATGATTATGAACCATTTGTTTTACTTTTATTGTTTTTTTCCAATTCGTTTCAAATCCGATTAACTCAAAAGCAGAAATTGACATATATATTAATTGTTGGAATATCTGTTTTTTCATATTTATCAAGAACAAATTTTTTACAATTAATACTATTATTTCTTGCAATTAAAGGTTATTTTATCTTAACAGCAAGATCTATTAAAGTTATTTCGTTAACTGTAATTATTTCTTTAATAGGTTATTTTGCTGTTTATAATTATAATCCAAAACGTAAAGGTTCCTTTGTTGATGAATTTTTGTACAAGGTTAAAATTATTCCTATTGAAGCATTTAAAACAAAAATTAATCAGGAAGATTGGAAAGATTTTAATGACAATTTTAGATCATTTGAGAATATTAAGACATTTAATCAGATTACTTATGGTGGAATTCAGCCTATATTAACTGGAAATGGTTTAGGATCAACAGTTGATATAGGAAGAAGAATGCAAACTAATGATGGGACAATAGTGAGATATTATCCAGCATTGCATAATGCGTTCTCAACAGTATTACTGAAGTCAGGAATAATAGGTGTTTTCTTTTATTTACTATCTATTTTTATTGTTTTTAATAAAATAAAAACAAATAGTAAAGAAATTTTTTATCTAAATAATTTGATAAAAGGTTCTGCTATATTTCTTTTATTATCAAGTTGGGTTTTTATGGGCTTCTATTTAAAGTTAGATAGTAAATCTATATTAATTGGTCTATTAATAGGTTATAGAGAAGTGTTAAATAATCATCTTGCTAAGGCTACATAAATTTTTTCAAAATTTTCTTTTAATTGGGTAGTATTAAAATTATTGTATACATGAGTATTACCTGATATTCCATAATTTATATCGTTATTTCGTAAAAGGAATGCTATTTTATTAGCCAAGTCTTCTGCATTATTTGGCTCAAACAACAATCCTGTTTTTTCGTGAATTATTATTTCAGGTAACGCACCAATATTTGAAGCAATTACATTTTTTTTTGACAAAAGCCCTTCAGCAGCTACAAGACCAAAAGATTCCGGTTCTGTTGAAGGCATTAATATGATGTCTGAAGCGTCGTAATAAGGCCAAATATCTTCTTTAAAATCTATAAATTCTACTTTTTGTTTAAGTTTATAAGAATCAATCATATTTAATAATTCAATATAATATTGATTTTTACCTGTAACATAGGAACCAATAATAATTAACTTAACATTAGTAAATTCATTAACTATTTTTTTTAAAGCGGAAACGGCTATTTTTTGTCCTTTAATTTCACTTATTCGACCAATAATTGTAATTATTTTATCAGATGAATTTGAATTAAAATGTGTTTGTTTAAAGTTTATTATTTCTTCTTGTGTTAAATAAGGAATTTTTCTTTTTAAACCATTGTATACTACGATTCCTTTTTTTGAAATTTTAGGAAATAAACCAATGAAATGTTTCTCAGTTGCTTTTGAATTAAAAACTACCTTATTTGAAAAAAAATTTACAATTCTAGGATATATTTTAGCAATACGCTCTGGTTTTTCTATAATCTCATGTACATGCCATAAATGAGGAATTCGAAAAACAGAACTATAAAAAGCTCCTATAAAAACGGAAGTTGCATTAGAGTGAACCAAATCTATCTTTTTACCTTTCAATTCTTTTTTTATTTTATAGATAGATTGAAGGATTTCAAATGGTAATTTAAGAAAAAAAGCAGGTTTTAAAATTCCTCTTTTGACTTTTATTACTGAGGTTTTAATTACTTGAATATTTAAATTTTCAAGTAGGTCTTTTAATGGACCTTCTTCATGTAAAACCACAATTGGTGTATATCCAAATGGAAAGTTTTCAATTAACTCTAAAATGGCCTTATCTGCACCATAAAGTTCGGCAGATTGATTAATTATTAATACATTTTTATTCAAAACGATTACTGATTTTTAGCCGTACCACTACCAAAAAATTTGTTTTTGGTTTGTACTAAGAAATTATAATTTTTGGCTAATAATTTTTTAGCAAATGAAGCATCTTCTTTCGGAAACCAATCGGTAGTTCTTGGTTTTTCAAAATGCATATTGTGTACTTGATACGCATACGTTGCAATAGACGTTCTGTATCTTCCCTCTGGGAAATTGGTCATGTCATAACCATGCAAAGTGTAAGGCGCGCATTGTTGAATAATCAAACGATTAAAAGGAACGGCTAATTCTGCTTCTTCATCGGTTCTAAGATCTCTAATTTTTAAGTGACCTTTATACTCTTCTTTCCAATCTTTGTTTAAGTATAAAAGCAAATTTAGTTCTCTATACCAGTTTTTGTTTATGGGATGATAGTTGAAATCCAAATGCATATCTAAGAAGCTATTTTTTTTTCCTTGATGTAAACCACCACCATGGTTTTTTGGGTCAACAAATATTTTCTTAGCCGTAATAAATGATAAAATTTTATTAAAACGTTCAGAAGCTAAATCATGATACAATTCGTCTAATTCAGGAGAAAGTACTTTGTAATTTGATTTTTCAAATTTGTTATTTGCAAAAGCATAATCTCTACTTTTATTGTCTAATTCAGGAATTGAATTATAAGCTTTTGTTAACTTTTCTTCATCACAAAAATTATCAATAATTAAATATGGAAAAGGCTGAGCAGTTAAATATTGAATTCTTAAGCTGTCTATATTCGCTTCTATTTTATCAAAATTGATCATTTCAAAAATGTTTGTATGCAAAAATAACAAATATTTATGAAGTAAATAATTGATTAAAGTCATTTAATGTTTAAAAAATTCCTTTTACTTTGCATTTTTGATATAAAATTAAAGGGATTAAATGAAAATAGGCATCTTAGGCACACGTGGCGTTCCCAATCATTACGGAGGTTTTGAACAATTTGCAGAGTTCTTTTCTGTTTTTTTAGTGGAAAAAGGACATGATGTATATGTATACAATTCACATAATCATCCTTATCAAGAAAAAGAATTCAAAGGTGTAAAATTAATTCATTGTCAAGATCCTGAAAACAAAATTGGTACAGCAGGTCAGTTTATATATGATTTAAATTGTATTTTGGATGCTAGAAAACGCAATTTTGATATCATATTACAATTAGGTTACACTAGTAGCTCGATTTGGTTTAAATTACACCCTAAGAATGCAGTAGTTATTACAAATATGGATGGTTTGGAATGGAAAAGGACAAAATATTCTAAATCTGTACAACAAGTGTTAAAATGGGCTGAAAAATTAGCCGTTATCAATAGCGATTTTTTAATTGCAGATTCAATTGGTATTCAAAATTATTTAAATCAAAAATATAAAGTTTCAAGTGAGTATATTGCTTATGGAGCAAATAATTTTTTAGCTGAAGACTCAAAAATTTTATCTGATTTTAATGTGATTGAATATCAATATAATATGATTATGGCTCGATTGGAGCCTGAAAATAATTTTGAAATGGTATTAAACGGATATCTACAATCAAATACTAAACTACCAATACTTGTTATAGGAAATCATCAAAATAAATATGGAGAATATTTGAAAGCAAAGTTTTCAAGTGATTCTCGTATCCGGTTTTTAGGTGCTATTTATAATTTAAATGCCTTAAACCATTTGCGCTTTTATTCTAATTTATATTTTCATGGTCATACTGTAGGAGGAACAAATCCTTCATTATTAGAGGCTATGTCTTCAGGGGCTTTAATTGCTGCACACAACAATGAATTTAATAGGGGAGTTTTACAGGAGAATGCATTTTATTTTGCCAACGACCTAGAGGTTAAAAATATATTAAATACTATTAAAAAAAGTGATAACTTGCATTTAGTAAACAAAAATTATTTAGCTATAGAATCAACTTTTAATTGGAAAAAAATAAATGAACAATATTTACAATTTTTTGAGGCCTGCTTGGCAAGAACTAATAAGGGAAGGTAAAGAAAATCTTGTTTTTATTCCATTTATAATGTTGTTGGTTTCATTTCCTGCTTCATTAGCAATTAATAATCTTTGCTTAGGTTTTTTCATATTAAGTGTTATTTTATATAGAAAAAAATTAGTTTGGAATTGGAATTTTTATTTAATATTACCAGTATTATTTTTTATATGGATGTGTTTTTCCTATTTTTGGTCATATGAGCCAGAGAATACAATAAAGGCACTTTCAAAAGAGTGTACATTGCTGTTAATTCCTTTAGCATTTAGTTTTTTACCTCCGTTTACAAGAAATCAAATACACCTTATTTTTAAATATTATAGCTATAGCATGTTAATCTATGCGATATATTTTTTAATACGTGCTTTTATTCGATATTTTATTTCTCACGATTCTAGTGTTTTTTTTTATCATGGACCCCAAAATGATATTGACACAGGATTAGTACCAAGGTTACTTAATGCCATACATGTATCAGTATATATGGCTTTAGCCTTTTTTTATTTTTTTATCAAGGATACTAAATCTATTATAGAAAAAATAGGCTTATCGGTTTTGTTTATATTTATTTTATTACTTTCATCAAAAAACATAATTGTTGTATTCATTCTGTTAATTCTTTTATATTTATTTTATTATTCAAAAATAGCTAATCGATTAAGATTGAGAAATTTAGTCATTTTACTACTTGTTTTAGGTGTTATTTTTTCATTTAATAAAATTAAAGAACGATTTATCATTGAATTTACTAGTAATACCGAGAAAAGTTTATCACATAGCGTAGAAATAAATCATAAACAAGGTGTTAACAATATTAGTATATATCAAGCTTGGAAAACGGATCGCTTTACTCATAATGATTATTTTCCAGGAACGGCTTTTAGGGTCTATCAAATTAGAATTTTTAATGAGATGTTGCATGAAAACCCAGTTTTTTGGAAAGGATTTGGATTAAATGCTTCTCAAAATAAAATAAAGGAAAAGGAAAAAGAGCATCATTTGTATCCTGGGTATGGTAATTACAATTTTCATAATCAATACATACAAGTTTTTGCAGAATTAGGGATTATTGGTCTTTTATTTTTATTAATCATATTGATTAGTAACGTTTGTAAAGCCTTTTTAGCGAAAGATTTTTTACATATTGCTTTCGCAGTTCTAATGATAAGCTTATTTTTGACGGAATCTTTTCTTTGGAGACAAAGAGGGGTTGGGTTTTTTATAATACTTTTTGCTTTATTTATGCACAATAAAGTTAAATGTTTTTCGTTTAAAAGGGTTTAACCCAATAGTTATTGAAATAAAACTACATTACACTACATGAAGCGTATATTAATTACTGGTGCCGCAGGTTTTTTGGGTTCACATTTGTGTGATCGTTTTATAGCCGAAGGTTATTTCGTAATTGGAATGGATAATCTAATTACAGGAGATTTAAAAAACATTGCACATTTATTTAAAGAAAAAAACTTTGAATTTTATCATCATGATATTACAAAGTTTGTACACGTTCCAGGTCAATTAGATTATATTCTACATTTTGCATCTCCAGCTAGTCCTATAGATTATTTAAAAATCCCTATCCAAACCTTAAAAGTGGGAGCCATGGGAACACATAATTTATTAGGTTTAGCAAGAGTAAAAAAAGCAAGAATTTTGATTGCTTCAACTTCTGAAGTTTATGGAGACCCATTAGTTCATCCTCAAACGGAAGACTATTATGGAAATGTAAATACTATTGGTCCAAGAGGGGTTTATGATGAGGCAAAACGCTATCAGGAAGCCATTACAATGGCTTATCATACTTTTCATGGTGTAGAAACAAGGATTGTTCGAATTTTTAATACATACGGACCAAGAATGCGATTAAATGATGGTCGAGTAATTCCTGCTTTTATTGGTCAAGCGTTGAGAGGGGAAGATTTAACTGTTTTTGGCGATGGAAGTCAAACTCGTTCTTTTTGTTATGTGGATGATCAAATAGAAGGTATATTTAGATTGTTACATTCAGACTATCATTTACCTGTAAATATTGGTAATTCGGATGAAATTACTATTAAAGATTTTGCTGAAGAAATTATTAAATTAACAGGTACAACACAAAAAATTATTTATAAAGATTTGCCTGTTAATGATCCAATGCAACGTCAGCCAGACACTACACGCGCTAAAGAAATCTTGGGTTGGGAAGCTAAGGTTACTAGATCTGAAGGGATGAAAATTACGTATGACTATTTTAAGTCATTGTCTCCAGAAGAATTAGCAAAAGAAGAGCATAAAGATTTCTCTAAATATATTTATTAATTGAAAAGAAAAACAGGAAGATATTCAGGTTATATAAGACCAATACAGATCTTAATAGATTTAATTTTTTTAAATCTATTAGTTTTGATTTGTATGAGGCCTGCCATGAGTAATTTTGGTTATCACACCATTATTTCTGTTTTTTGGTTGGCAATCTCTTATTATTCGGGTTTTTATGAGGTTTATCGATACACTAAAGAAACCCAAATTTTAGGAAAATTAATTAAACAGTTCTTTTTTATTAGTTTAGTTACTTTTGCTTATGTTGGTTACAAATATAAATATGTAACCACTGATGAGGTTTGGGATTATACATTTACATGCTTTGCTGCTGTTGCTTTTTTAAAATTTTCAATTTTTTATTTATTACGTAAGTATCGTTTATTTTATGGAGGAAATTTAAGAAATGTAGTAATACTTGGTAATGGTAAGAGTGTAGAAGAATTAGCCTATTTTTTCAATGACAATCCAGATTATGGATATAATTTGATGAAAATATTTGATTTAAAAACCAATAAAAAAGAAAGTCTAGAAGAAGCTTGTATCTATGTTTTAGATAATAAAGTGGATGAAATATATGGTTCATTAAATTCATTAAGCAATTCAAACGTAGAGGATTTGATTAATTTTGCTGATAATAATCTAAAGACTATTAAATTATTACCAGATAACAAGAATACACTTCTTAGAAATTTAGCTGTAGAATACTATGGGTATATTCCTATAATTTCTTTAAGAATTATACCTTTAGAGAAAGAGGTAAATAAAAGATTTAAAAGAATTTTTGATATTGTATTCTCAGTGTTGATAATATTTTTTATACTTTCTTGGTTAACACCATTATTAGCTATATTAATTAAGTTAGATTCTAAAGGTCCTGTTTTCTTTAAACAAAGAAGAAATGGATTAAATTATGAAGAATTTATTTGCTACAAGTTTAGATCAATGCGTTTAAATCCTATTGCTGATTTAGAGCAAGTGCAAAAAAACGACCCAAGAATTACTAGATTAGGGCGTTTTTTAAGAAAGTCTAGTATTGATGAGTTACCTCAGTTTTTTAACGTTTTATTAGGTGATATGTCGGTTGTAGGACCGAGACCTCACATGGTAAGTCACACAGAAATGTACGCCAAAAGCGTAGATAAATTTATGGTTCGTCATTTTATAAAGCCTGGTATAACTGGTTTAGCGCAGATAAATGGTTATAGAGGAGAGGTAGAGACAGAAAAAGATATTATTAATCGTGTACGGTTTGATATTTTTTATTTAGAAAATTGGACGATTCTTTTAGATTTAAAAATTATTTTTAAAACAGTCATAAATGCTATTAAAGGCGAAGAGAAAGCATATTAGTCTCTTTTAGTTTTTTACATTTTTGATGCCTATCATTATACTTATTCTTTAGATTTACTTTAATTTTTTTTTAAAAAGAAAACAGAGTATTTTTGCCAAAACAACACAACATGAATATTTTACTTTTAGGTTCAGGTGGAAGAGAACATGCTTTTGCTTGGAAATTAACACAAAGTCCGCTTTGCACAGAGTTATTTGTAGCACCTGGAAATGCTGGAACACATCAAATAGCTAAAAATATTGCAATCAACCCTAATGATTTTGAAGCCGTTAAAACGCTAGTTTTACAAGAAGATATTAAAATGGTAGTAGTAGGGCCTGAGGATCCACTAGTTAACGGTGTTTATGATTTTTTTAAAAATGATAAAGCATTAAAAACGATACCAGTAATAGGACCTTCAAAACAAGGAGCAAAATTGGAAGGAAGTAAAGAATTTGCTAAACAATTTTTAGTAAAAAACAACATTCCTACTGCAAAATACCAAAGTTTTACAGCAGAAACTGTTACTGAAGGTTTCGCTTTTTTAGAAACGTTACATCCCCCTTTTGTTTTAAAAGCAGACGGATTAGCAGCCGGTAAAGGGGTATTGATAATTAACGATTTACAAGAAGCAAAAGATGAATTAAAAAAAATGCTTGTAGATGCTAAATTTGGTGCCGCTAGCGCAAAAGTCGTAATAGAGGAGTTTCTTGACGGTATTGAGTTAAGCTGTTTTGTTTTAACCGATGGTAAGTCATATAAATTGTTACCCACAGCTAAAGATTATAAAAGAATTGGTGAAGGAGATCAAGGCTTAAATACAGGAGGGATGGGAGCAATTTCACCTGTGCCTTTTGCAGATGCTGAATTCCTGCAAAAAATAGAGGAAAGAATTGTGATTCCTACTATAAATGGATTGAAAAATGACCAAATTGAATATAGAGGATTTGTTTTCATAGGCTTGATTAAAGTTGGTAATGATCCTTTTGTAATTGAATATAATGTAAGAATGGGTGATCCAGAAACAGAAGTGGTATTACCTAGAATTAAAAGTGATTTAGTAGCGTTGTTTAAAGCAGTAGCTAATGAAGAATTAGTAGACTTTCACTTTGAATTAGATACGAGAACAGCTGCTACAGTGATGGTTGTTGCGGGGGGGTATCCAGAAGAATATAAAAAAGGTGATACAATTACTGGATTTGAAAACATTGAAGGTTCCATTGTTTTTCATGCGGGAACTAAGTTCGAAAATGGAAATGTAGTAACAAATGGAGGAAGGGTTTTGGCTGTAACTTCTTATGGGAATGACTTTAAAGAAGCTACAAAAAAATCTTATCAAAATATAGAAAAACTAAATTTTGACAAGATGTATTATAGAAAAGATATAGGATTTGATTTATAATCAAATCCTATATCTTTTATTATTTTAAGAATGAATGGGCTGTAGTATCTTGGTTATCCTCATTGTTCTTTTTGTGAATGTTTAATTGTTTAACCCAATAAACAGTCCAATAGCAACAAATGATAATGAAAATCCAGTTGATTATGTTGGCACCCCACCAATTAGTCAATTCCCACTCTCTGAATAAGTTCATCGGTAAGAATAATATTTCTTCAAATAAGAATTGTATAGCTTCGAAAAACGCTTTCATTTTTTTTTGATTAATTTTACACTACAAAAATATAAAATATCTTTATGTTAGCAAGCCTTTTTAGTAAAACTCGACCATTTAATTATGTATTAACTGGATTTTTTGTTATATCTGCCTTTTTTTTGTTTCAATTTACTAGAGAAAAAGATTTTTTTACTTCTGTATCATTAGTGGAAGAGTCAGCGGTGTTTTTACTATTGATAGCTTCTTTTATATTAGTTAATTTTATTTCTTTAAGGAATGCCTTGACCAAAAACGATAATTATGCCATTCTTTTGTTTTTAATTTTTGTTTTAATGTTTCCCGGTATTTTAGAAAATTGGAGAATTGTGTTGTCTAATTTTTTTCTCTTATTAGCCTTGAGGAGATTGATTTCACTGCGTACATTAAATTCGCCGAAGGAGAAAATTTTTGATGCATCCTTTTGGATATTTTTCTCCGCTTTATTTCATTTTTGGAGTATAGCTTATATTATTTTAGTTTTTATTTCTATTATTTTTCACTCGGGAAAGGATTATAAAAATTGGTTAATCCCTTTTATTTCTCTTTTCTGTGTTTGGATTTTACACATCTTTTTTAGTTTGTTTTTTTTAGGAGAATATGAACTTCATTTTCAAGAAATGATACAGATGAGTTTTGATTTTACAGGTCACAAAACTACCTATGAGAACATGGCTTTAGCCTCTTATGTATCAATCTCTGTTTTGTTTTTTGCTTCTCAAATTTTGGATTATCAAAACAAACCCCTAAATATGCAGTCATCCTATAAGCAGGTATATTTTTCTTTTTTATTAGCAATAGGTATTTATGCATTATCAAAAAACAAAACTAATGACATGCTTATTTATTCGTTTGCTCCTTTAGCTATTTTAGGTGCAAATATGTTTGAAAAATTAGAGAACAACAATTTTAAAGAGGCCTCAATTTATATCTTGTTTGCAGTAGGTGTGTGCCTGTTTGTTTTGCAATTATAGTTTGCTTCCATAAGCTAAATCTCCAGCATCACCTAACCCTGGTAAGATGTAATTTTTCTCATTTAATCGATCATCTAGTGCTGCTACCCATAAATGACAATTCTTAGGTAGGTTTTTTTCTAGGTAATCAATTCCTTCAGGTGCAGCAATTACAACGGCAATATGAATTTCTTTAGGTTTTTGTTCCAAATGAAGTTTGTTTAAAACGGCAACAATTGATTGGCCAGTAGCTAACATCGGGTCAATTAATATCAAATTTTTATCCTCGAAAGAAGGAGCTGCTTGGTATTCAACTAAAATGTCAAATTTATCATCGTTGTCATAGTGATGCCTGTAAGCAGAAACAAAACCATTTTCTGCATCATCAAAAAAATTCATAAATCCTTGATGTAAAGCTAATCCAGCTCTTAGAATAGAACAAAGTACAACCGGTTCAGCTATGGTAGTAGTGTGTTTAATACCTAAAGGTGTTTGCACGTCAATATTTTTATATTCTAAGGTTTTACTCAGTTCATAAGCCATTATTTTTCCTATGCGCTCTATGTTTTTTCTAAAACGCATGCTGTCTTTTTGAATATGTATATCACGAATTTGCGCTAAGAAATGATTTAAAATACTGTTTTGTTCAGAAATATAATGAATGTGCATGTTTTGAAGTTTATTTAACATTTTGAAGTAAAAGTACAAAAAAACGTTATTTTTGTAGAAATTAAATCTATTAAATTATGTTCGCTGAATTTGCATACCCCATTTTTGAACAAAGTATCAAAGATTACCACGTTATTGATGATGTATATCAACCAGTTGTTAATCCATATGAAAAAGGAACTATAGAATATTTATTATATGCAAAAAATTGGGTAGATACAGTACAATGGCATTATGAAGACATTGTTCGTGATCCTAATATAGATCCTATTGCGGCTTTAGATTTAAAACGTAAAATTGATGCTTCAAATCAAGTAAGAACGGATATGGTAGAATACATCGATAGTTATTTTTTAGATAAATACAAAGAAGTACAGGTAAAACCAAATGCAAAAATCAATACAGAAAGTCCGGCTTGGGCAATCGATCGTTTATCAATTTTAGCTTTGAAAATTTATCACATGAGTGAAGAAGCTAATAGGGTAGAAGCAACACCAGAACACAGAGCAAAATGTCAAGAAAAATTAAATGTTCTACTAGATCAGAAAAGTGATATGTTTACTTCAATTAGTGAATTATTAACAGATATTGCTAATGGTGATAAATACATGAAAGTGTACAAACAAATGAAAATGTACAACGACGAAGAGTTAAATCCGGTCTTGTATCAGAATAAAAAATAAACTGTTTTTTATACTTTTAACCATTAAGTGGAGAATCTAGTTTCTTTTCTTAATGGTTTTTTATTGAAGCCTATGCCAACTACGGAACATATTTTAATCATTCGCCTCTCTGCTATGGGAGATGTTGCCATGACAGTACCTCTAATTAGAGCACTGGTCGAACAACATCCAGAAGTGAAGATAACGGTGGTTTCTCGTCCTTTTTTTCAACCTTTTTTTGAAGACATTTCAAACGTGAATTTTTTTGGTGTGGATTTAAAAAAACGGCACAAAGGTTTTTTAGGCTTATTCCGTTTGTTTTCTGATTTGAGAACCTTGCAAATAGATGCAGTTGCTGATTTACACAACGTACTTCGTTCTAAAGTTGTTCGAAGCTTATTTGCTCTAAGCGGTAAGAGAGTTGCTGCAACTGATAAAGGTAGAGCGGAAAAGAAGGCATTAACGAGCTTATCTAATAAAGTTTTTAAACCCGTTACATCTATGTTTGTAAGACATGTAGATACCTTTAAAAGACTAGGGTTTTCAATTGATTTGTCGAGTCCTAAATTTCCTAAAAAAACCGATTTGTCTCCAGAAATTCTTTTTTTCACTGGAATAAAAAATCAAAAATGGATTGGAATAGCTCCTTTCGCTCAGTACGAAAGTAAAGTATATCCATTTGATCTAATGCAAGAGGTAATAGATGAATTAGTCAAAAATAAGGATTATAAAATCTTCTTATTTGGTGGAGGAGAGAAAGAAATTCAACTGTTGAATCAATTGCAAAATCAAAAAGAAAATGTAATCGTTTTGGCTGGGAAATTAAAATTCAAACAAGAGTTAGAGGTAATTTCTAATTTAGATCTTATGCTTTCTATGGACTCTGGAAATGCACATATAGCCGCTATGTTAGGTGTGAAAGTTATCACACTTTGGGGAGCCACACATCCTTATGCCGGTTTTAAACCTTTTAACCAACCAGCTGATTTTTGTTTGACTTCTGATAGATTACAATATCCTTTATTACCAACATCCATTTATGGAAATAAAAAAGTAGAAGGTTACGAAGAGGCGATGAGAACTATTTTGCCTAACACAATTATACAAAAAATAACAAAAGAGCTGAATTAGATGACACTTTTTCCATAAAAAATACCCCAAAAACAGCATCTACTTTTTTGGGGTATTTTAAATTAGTTTTCTTTTTATAATTCATCAAAATTAACTTTGATACTTGATGATGTTGGTAAAGCTTGGCAAGATAAAGTCAAACCTTCTGCAATTTCTTCCTCTGTTAAGATTTGATTCTTTTTCATAGTCACTGTTCCTTCAGTTACCTTACAAATACAACTGCTGCAAATCCCCCCCTGACAGGAATAAGGCACGTCTAAACCGTGTTTTAAAGCCGCTTCTAAAATGGTTTGTTTTTGACTCATTTCAAAAGTTGTTTCTTCACTATCAACCAGTATTGTTATTTGAGAATGCCCTTCGCTCATTTCACTTGTAGGTGCTACTGTTTCATTTGATGAGGTGCCAAATAATTCAAACTTGATGTCTTTTTCCGAAATATTGTTTTCTTTTAAAACCCCAGAAACAGTATTAATCATTTCTTCAGGTCCACATAAATAGAACTTAGAGAATGTTAAATCAGCATGTTTGTTTTTTAAAATATGATTGACAACAGATTTATCGATTCTTCCAAATAACTCCTCATTTACATTGGTTTGGCTATAAACAAAATGAACAAAGAAACGACCTAAATATTCTTTTTGTAATTGAATTAATGTATCATGGAAAATAGTTTCTTCTGGTTTTTTATTGCCATAAACCAATACAAAAGTGCTTTTAGACTCTTCAATTAATACCGTTTTAGCTATTGAAATTACAGGTGTAATTCCACTTCCAGCAGCAAAAGCAGCATATGACTTTTGATAATCAACGTGAGGTTCAAAAGTAAATTTGCCTTCTGGAACGCTTACTTCTAACAAATCCCCAGCAGTTAGTTTTTGATTTGCAAATTTTGAAAAATAACCATTAGCTACTTCTTTTACAGCAATTCGTAATTCTCCACTTTTAGGAGCAGCACAAATAGAATAGGCTCTTCTTACTTCTTTTCCGTCTAATGTGAGTTTTAAGGTAACGTACTGTCCAGCTGTAAATTGATAGAAGGGTTTCAATTCATCTGGAACATGAAAAACAATGGAAACAGCACTTGGTGTTTCTCTTTTTACTTCTTGTATTTTTAATTTATAAAAGTTCATTCTTTTTTTTGCAAAAATACTACTTATCAAGAATATTGGATACAGGTTTGTTAAAATAGATTCAAAAAAAATATACTTAAGTGTTTTATACATAAGAATATTATGTATATTTGTTTTTGAAATTTTAAATTTATGAAAAACTCACAATTATACAAAGGTAGTTTGAACACCATCATTATGAAGCTTCTGGAAGAGCAAGGCAGAATGTATGGTTATGAAATCACGCAGAAAGTAAAAGAAATTACAAAGGGTGAATTGAATATTACTGAAGGCGCTTTGTATCCTGCGTTGCATAAATTAGAAGCAGATGGCTTGTTAGATGTTGAGGTAGAAAAGGTAGACAATCGCATAAGAAAATACTATAAACTTACTGAAAAAGGCACTACAGAAACCGTAAACCGTTTGGCTGAATTAGAAGAATTTATCAAAAACATGCAAACGATTGTAAATCCTAAATTGAGTTATTAAGATGCAACTCACAGTTGAAAACATAAAATTTATAGACAATTATCTAAAAAACATTGGAGTCATTTACTATGATATTCGCATGGAAATGCTCGATCATGTAGCAACTGCCGTGGAGCAAAAAATGGCAACTGAAAATCTAGATTTTTATGATACATTTAGAGGTTATATGTTGGCACATAAAACAGAAATTTTGAAAGGAAATAAAATTTGGTCTGTTTTTTCAAAAGATATTATTTTACATTTCTTAAAGTTTTTGATTCACCCTATCATGATTTTAGGAGGTGTTTCATTTTACTTTTTTTATAGAAACTTTGAAGTTGCAAATTATTTTTCGGAAGCATTTACTATTAGAAATCTTTTCTTTTTGATTGTGATAATTTTAGCTTGTTCCCAATTAATTTATTTTCGTTTAATTTTAAAACAAAGATTTTTTGTTTTAGAAAAACTGAGTGGATTATTGGCTATTATTTATTACCTGCAAATGTTTTTTATGAACTCACATAGCGTTGAAGCACCTTCACTAATTACATTAACATTGTTTAGTTATGTTATGATGTCTTATCTTTTATTTTTTGCTAAAGAGATATACAAATTCAATACAAATCAAAAGAAATTTACTCTATGAAACTCACAGCTGAACATATAGACCGCTTATATCAATTCACCCGCCAACATTACGTAGAATGGTATGATTTACAAACGGAATTAGTAGATCATTTAGCCAATGCTATTGAACAGCAATGCGAAGAAAATCCTAAAGTTTCTTTTGAAGAGGCCTTACAAATGGAGTTTAAAAAATTTGGTGTTTTTGGATTTATGGAGGTGGTTGAACAACGACAAGTAAGTTTAAATAAAAGATATAACAAAATCATCTGGCAACATTTTAAGGGTTTTTTTAGTATTCCTAAAATTATTTTTACTAGCTTATTGCTCGTTTTAATTTTTTTTATTTTCAGCAAATATTCACAAGAGGGAGAGACTATTTTCTTTTTCTTTTTTTTGCTTTTGACAACATTTTGGATTGGTTTGTTTTATCAATCAAGAAGAAATAAGAAACAATTAAAGAGTACGGGTAAAAAATGGCTGTTAAAAGAAATTATTTTTGGACATAGTTCTTTAGCTGGCTTAAGCTATATTCCAATTCAGTTTTTATTACAAGTGAATTTTTCTGATTCATTGGGTATTATTAAAGCGGTTTTTTTAAGCTTGTTTTTTGTGTCATTAGGATTATTTGAGTATATTATTTTGGTTGAAGTTCCATCTAAAGCTGAAGACTACTTAAAAGAAACCTATCCCGAATATGCATTAGAAAATGCTAATTAAAGACAAAGCCTACTCATAAAGTAGGCTTTTGCTTTATTCTGTAAACAACGCTTTTAATTCTGTTGCTTCGTTAGGTTTCATTTTTCCAGCTAAGACTAAGCTTAGTTGTTTTCTTCGCAATGCGGCTTCATAACGTTGTTTTTCTAAATCGGTTTCTGGAATAATCGGAGGAACAGGAACAGGTCGTCCAGTTTCATCAACAGCAACAAAAGTATAAATGGCCTCATTAGCTTTATTCTTAATTCCCGATTCGCGGTCTTCAATCCAAACATCAATGAATATTTCCATAGAAGTATTAAAAGTTCTCGAGACTTTAGATTCTACGGTTACTACACTCCCAAGAGGAATAGCTCTATTAAAAGCCACGTGATTTACTGAAGCGGTTACACAAACTCTTCGTGAATGTCTTCTTGCTGTAATACTAGCAGCACGGTCCATACGAGCTAATAATTCACCTCCAAATAAGTTGTTTAAAGGATTGGTTTCTCCTGGTAAAACTAAATCAGTAAGTGTAGTTAAAGAATCTTGAGGAAATTTTGGTTGCATTGTTTTCAATTTTTTTGCAAAGATAGCAACGAATAATGATAATAAGCATAAAAAAATCCCAAAAAAATGGGATTAATCTATTTTTAACCAGGCATCAATTCGCTGTTCGGTTATGATTTTATTTTTCAATTTATTAGCTTCATTTAAGAAACTAAAACTTTCAAAGGCTACGGGGAATAGATTGTGTTTATTCATTGGTAGTACGTGAGCTTGAGTGTAACCTTGTTGAATCAAATCTCTAACGGCTTTTTTTGCATTGTTTTCACTTCTAAAAGCAGCAGCTATAACATGATAGGGTTTAACGATTGGTTTTTCAATAGTTAAATCTACGGCTTGTTTTGGATTTGGAATAATAAAAGTAGCTTCTTGTATTTTCTTATTGACTTGCTCTTGTACTGTTTTTTCAACTAAAACGGTTTGTTGATTGATGGAGTAATCGTAATAATACTTGTATCCAAACGTTCCTGCAGAGGCAAAAATAGCCACAGCTGCAGCATATTTTAACCAATTAGTATTTGTTTTTACATTAGTTGATTCGAACACTTCTGTTTCTTCATTTACTTCAGTGTTTGATGTTAATGATACAACAGGAGTTTCAATATTTTTTTCTACAATTTTTTCTTCACGAATGACCTCAGGAGAATTAAAACTAGAAAGTCCAAATGAATCAGTTAAGTAATTGATTGCGTGGTTAGGCTTGAAAACCCAATTGTTTTCACTATTAACTAATATTTCACCAATATTTTCTAAAAAAAGAGTCTCTTTGTTTAGAAGTTGTTGTGTCCAAAAATTAGTTTGATAGTTGATTTTTGACAAAGCTTGATCATAACTAATTTTTTCAGTTAAGGCAATATGATTAGCTAATAAGCCATCATTACTTTTAATATTGGAATTAAAAGATACAATTTTTTTAGGCGGAATAAATGAATGTTGTCCTTCAATCACCTGAGCTGACTGCCATTCGGTTAAAAAAGCGCCAAATCCAGGAACGGTAACACACTGGTATCTATATAATAAAGCCGATATGTATTTTTCAATCTTCATAAAAGCAAAATTAATTAATCAAAGCCAAAATCAAAATTTTATCAACAATTTTTATTAACAATCTGAAATACTTGTTTTCCAACAGGAATTCATTTGAAAATTTAAAACGATTTACTTACATTTGTACTTTGATTATAAGCCTTTTAATACTGTATACGCCATGTTACAAAATGAATTATTGCATTTACTTGCTTTGTTGCGAGTAGATGGTGTGGGCGACATTGTTGCCAAAAAGTTATTGTCTCACTTTGGTTCTGCCGAAGCCGTTTTTAAAGCCAAAAAGAAATATTTTTTAGCTATTGATGGTGTAGGCGAAACGTTATATAAAAATTTTCAACTTCCTTATTCCCTTCAAGAAGCAGAACAAGAATTATTTTTTCTAGAGCAGCATGCCATTAATAGTGTTAGTTATTTAGATTCAGCATATCCTGAAAGATTGAAGCATTGTATTGATGGCCCAGTATTATTATTCCAAAGTGGTCATATTAATCTCAAAAGTCAGCGTTTAATAAGTATTGTTGGGACACGTCAGATTACTTCCTATGGAATAGATTTTACAAAAAAACTCTTAGCGGATTTAGCTCCTTTAAACCCAGTTATTGTGAGTGGTTTTGCTTATGGAGTGGATATTGTGGCCCATCAAGCAGCTATGGAACAAGGTTTACAAACCATTGGTGTTTTGGCACATGGTTTAAATCAGATTTATCCAAAAACGCATAAAAAATATGTTGCTAAAATGGAGGAACATGGTGGATTTATGACAGAATTTTGGAGTACTTCAAATCCAGATAGAGAAAATTTTGTGAAAAGAAATAGAATTGTAGCAGGAATGAGTGAGGCTACTATTGTAATTGAAAGTGCAGAGAAAGGTGGTTCTTTGATTACCGCAAATGTAGCTAATGATTATAATAGAGATGTATTTGCAGTTCCTGGTAGAAGTACAGATAAATATAGTCAAGGATGTAATAATTTAATTAAATCACAGCGCGCTCATTTATTAACCAGCGCAGCCGATTTGGTTTATATGCTTAATTGGGAGTTGACAACTAATAATCATAAAGAAAAAGGAATTCAAAAACAATTGTTTGTTTCATTGAATGAGGAAGAACAAAAAATTTATGATTATTTATTAGCTAAAGGAAAAGAATTATTAGATATCATTGCACTAGAATGTGATTTCCCAATTTTTAAAGTGAGTACCCATTTGTTAAATATGGAACTGAAGGGAATAATTCGACCTTTGCCAGGAAAATTATATGAAGCATTATAAAAAAGGGTTCTTTTAGAACCCTAATTTTTCTCTTACTCTTTTTAAAACAACATCTGCTACCGCACTAGCTTTTTTTGCACCAGCTAAAAGAAGTTGATCTACTTCTTCTAAATGGTTAATATAATGATTGTAAAGAGCTCTCTCTTTTTCAAATTTAACAACGATTAAATCATATAAAGCTTGTTTAGCATGACCGTATCCATAATTTCCACCTTCATAATTAGCTCGCATTGTAGCAATTTGTTCAGGCGTGCCTAATAATTGGTATAGTTTAAACACATTACACGTATCAGGATTTTTTGGTTCTTCTAATGGTTTGCTATCTGTTTGTATGGTTTTGATTTGTTTTAATAAGGCTTTATCATCTAAAAAAATATTGATGAAATTATTGCGTGATTTACTCATCTTTTCTCCATCAGTACCAGGTATAATCATTACATTATCATCTATTTTTGCTTCTGGTAAAACAAAAGTTTCGCCCATTTGATGATTAAAACGCGAAGCTACATCTCGGGTAATTTCTAAGTGCTGTAATTGATCTTTTCCTACTGGAACCAACTCTGCATCATACAACAAGATATCAGCAGCCATTAACATGGGATAAGTGAATAATCCTGCGTTTACATCTTCCAATCGGTCGGCTTTATCTTTAAAAGAGTGAGCCAATGTTAAACGTTGATATGGAAAGAAACAGCTTAAATACCAAGATAATTCAGCCGTTTGAGGCACATCTGACTGACGATAAAAAACAACTTTATTCACATCTAAACCACAAGCAAGCCAAGTTGCCGCAACACTATAGGTGTTTTCACGTAATGTTTTACCATCTTTAATTTGAGTTACCGAATGTAAATCGGCAATAAATAAAAATGATTCATTGGCTGGATGATTTGCCATTTCAATAGCAGGCAAAATAGCTCCTAACAAATTTCCTAAGTGTGGGGTACCCGTACTTTGTACGCCTGTTAAAATTTTTGACATAATACTTGTTTGTTTTTTGCAAAGATACACCGATTAGTGAAAAACAGAAAGTTCCTTACACCATAATTTATTATGAAATTGATAATTTCAAGTTTAACCGTGGTTGAAGCGACATCCTTTTTTTATGGATAAAGTTGGGGAAAAAGATAAAGCGAAAGACACGTGGTGATGTCGATGGAAATCCTATATTTGTGTTTCTAATAACTCAACCTAGATGAACTTTATTACATATCCGTTAACATTCTTGTATAGAATTTGGTTTTATTTGTTAGTTTTAGTATCAATTCTTATTTTATTTCCTTTTATTTTTATTACCATTTATAAAGAGAAAACATATCCTTTCTTTTTTAAAATTGCGCGTTTTTGGGCAAAAATTGTTTTAATTGGGATGGGATTTAGGTATAGCATTGAAGGTCAACATTATTTTGAAGAAGGGAAAAGTTATATGCTTGTAGCCAATCATACATCTATGACTGATATTATGTTGATGTTGATCGCCGTTCAGAATCATCCTTTTGTTTTTGTTGGTAAAAAAGAATTACAAAACATTCCGCTTTTCGGTTTCATATATAAACGTGTTTGTATAATGGTAGATCGTAATAGTAGTAAAAGTAGGTATGAGGTTTTTCAACGAGCTCAAAACAGAATTAATCAAGGACTTAGTATTTGTATTTTTCCTGAAGGGGGTGTGCCTGAAGAGCATATTATTTTAGACGAATTTAAAGACGGCGCTTTTAGAATTGCTATTGAACATGAATTGGCTATTTTACCTATGACTTTTTATGACAATAAAAAACGATTTTCTTATACTTTTTTTAGTGGTTCACCTGGAAAAATGCGAGCTAAAATTCATCCTCCAGTTTATACAAAAGGATTGACTTTAGAAAACAAAAATACGGTTAAGCATCAGGTAAGAGAATTAATTTTAACAGATTTAGAAAATGATTTAACGTAAAAAAGCACCTTTGGCGAGGTGCTTTTTCAGTTTCAATCCATTATTAGACAAAGAATTGAAACACCTTAACTAAATTTATAACCAACCCAATTTTCTAAAATTTATAAGTTAAACCTGTACTAATACCAATTATATATGGTTTAAAATTTCCAGTGTTGGAATTATAAGCGTTGATTTGGTATTTCAACATAGGTTCGAGGTTAGCTTGGAATCTTCTTTTGAAATTATAACTAAATCCTAAACCAATATTAGAACTAAAATGCATATTATTCAAGTTTGTTGCTTTACCAATTTCCATTTGTTGCGTTTCAGAAATGATAGAAACTTTATTTTCGGTTAGTAAAAGAGTACTAAAACCTCCTTTTAAGGCTACACCAAATTTTTTATTTACTAACGAGTAGGAAAGCTCAACAGGGACTTCAATATATTGCATTTTTTGATTCAAATATCCTTCGTTTTGACCAGAAGCCAAAACTTGATTTTCAATTAAATTTACCGATATTTTTTTTTGGTTTTCTAGAACGAGGTATTTACTATTTTGATTTCTCTCAATATTAATTCTTGTGTTACTCTGATCTTTGTAACTCGTGTAATAAGCTACATCTTGTGTATCATAATCTAAAGAAAGGCTATTAATTCCTGTTTTGATGGAAAGTTTAGAGGTTAATTGATAAGCAATTCCGACTCCAAAGCTCATGGAATTGTTAAATTTTTTAGTGTTATTTATAAATTCTTCAGAAATAGGTGAACCTTGCGCGAAAGAATTAAAGTAAACAGGCGCAACAAAACTGTTAATCGCCCATTTACTTAGCTTTTCTTTCTCATCAGCCATTTTTTCTTCTTTTTCTTTTAGCAATTTTTCCAACGGGTTTTCTTCTTTTTTTACTTGTACCAATGGTAACGAATCGGATTTAGAAAGAGTAGTAATACCAACGGAATCAATTCTTATTTTGGCTGTTGATAGATTAGAATCCGAAAGTAATGAAATCTGCTTTGACTCGTCTGGATTAGCATTTTTTAGCTGGCTTTTTTCATTAGTGGCAATAAGTGCTTTTTCTGATTTTGAAATGTAATTTTTATTTTTTTGATTATGGTGTAGTTCTTTTACAGCCGAATTTTTTTCTTTTGTCGAAGTTCCAAAAGAAAAATGGTCGGAGGAAGTTACAGCATAATTAGTATTATATTCATTTAAATCAAATGAAATTTTTGTTGTTTTCTGGTTGCTTTTTCTAGTAAGATTTGACTCATGGGGAGCGCCATTTTGATTTGTTTTTAGTCTTGAAGAAGATGTTATTTCAATTCTATTTTGTTTGTTTGAAATATTCGTAATTTCATTCGTTTCTGATTTAATTTCTTGATTAGATTTTGTTATAGTACTTGGATATTTTCTATTGTTAATATTAGGTTTAAAGTTTAAATAAGACTCTTCTTTAAGTAAGAAAAAAATTAAAGTAAAAAGTACCGCAAAAGACGCTGCGATGCTACTTACATTCAACCAAAGTGGCAACAAGCGGCGTTTCTTTTTATCAGATTGAAGTTTTTCTTGGATGTTTTCCCAAATAATATTTGGTGGAGAAACCTCAAAATCTTTAAACTTTTCTTGGAATAAGCGCTCTATATTTTTGTTTTCTTTCATTTAATTTTAGAAAAAATAGTGGATGATTGTTTTATTTTTTCTTTCAAAATCATTTTAGCTCGTGCTAAGTTTGATTTAGACGTCCCTTCTGAAATTTCAAGCATTTGTGCAATTTCTTTGTGTGAATAACCATCAATAGTATATAAGTTGAAAACAAGTCTATATCTGTCTGGTAATTCTTGAATTATTTTTAACAAAAAATCCATTGAAATTTCCTCATTATCAATTTCGACTTCTTCTTCATTTGGGATTTTTTCTGAAATGATTTCGAAAAATCCGCCTTGACTTCTATATTGTTGAAGAACATAATTCACCACAATTCTTTTTGCCCAACCTTCAAAAGATCCTTGATAATTAAACTGTACAATTTTATTAAAAATAATTAAAAAACTTTCTTGTAAATGATCTTGTGCTTCCTCATAATTTCTTGAATACTTCAAACAAACGGCAAACAACTTTGGGGCTAAAAGCTTGTAGAGCTGTTCTTGTGCTTGAGTATTGTTTTTTTTACATTCATTTATGAGTTTTTCAAGCATTTACAGGGGTGTAAAGTAAAGTTTAATTAATAACAACAGGTCGTTCTATTTCTAGAAAAATATCTTCTCCATTAGTGTCTTTTCCTTGCCAAAATTTGAAAGTATATGTTCCAACTTCGGTGGGCTTAAATTTTAATACTTCTTGTCTAGTTATATTTGTAATTGGTTGACAATCGTTTTGTTCTATTACATAGTTTTGCACACCAATAATTCGCTCAAATCCATTTTTCTCATAATAAAATCCATTAAATCCATGACAAGTCGAAGGTTTTTTATAATTTATTTCAATGTTATTAACTAAACCAACGGTTAAAGTGTCCTCTAAACTTACACTTTCTACAGGAACTAATTCGTAATGTACATTAGGTTGATCATCGTCAACAGAACAAGAAATTGCTATTAGAAATAAGCTCAAAAAAGCAACTATTTTTTTCATGATTTATTTTTAGTTTTGTTTGTATAAGATGCAAGATACTTAAAAAGGTTGCGTTATAAATAAAAAAAATCCCGAAAATCGGGATTCTTAATTTTGTTATTCTTGCTCTTTCAAGGTTTCTTTTATTTTTGCCTCTACTTCATCCATTAATTCTGGATTGTCTTTAATCAATTGTTTTACAGCGTCTCTACCTTGTCCTAATTTAGTTTCTCCATAACTAAACCAAGAACCACTTTTCTTGATAATTTCAAATTCAACGGCTAAATCCAATACTTCACCTACTTTTGAAACCCCTTCGCCATACATAATGTCAAACTCGGCTGTTCTAAATGGCGGAGCTACTTTGTTTTTAACAATTTTTACTTTGGCACGGTTACCTATTACATTTTCACCGTCTTTAATTTGTGACGACTTACGAATGTCTACACGAACCGATGCATAGAATTTCAGGGCATTTCCACCTGTAGTGGTTTCGGGATTACCAAACATTACTCCAATTTTATCACGTAACTGGTTAATGAAGAAAACGGTACAGTTTGTTTTGTGAATAGTTCCGGTTAATTTTCTTAAGGCTTGTGACATCAAACGGGCATGTAATCCCATTTTACTGTCTCCCATATCACCTTCAATCTCACTTTTTGGCGTTAAGGCGGCAACTGAGTCGATTACCACGATATCTACAGCTCCTGAGCGAATTAAACTTTCTGCAATTTCTAAGGCTTGTTCTCCGTTATCCGGTTGCGAAATAATTAAATTGTCAATATCAACACCTAATTTTTCTGCATAAAAACGGTCAAATGCGTGTTCTGCATCAATAAAGGCTGCAATTCCTCCAGCTTTTTGAGCTTCAGCAATGGCGTGTAGTGTTAACGTTGTTTTACCTGATGATTCTGGACCATAAATTTCAATGATTCTCCCTTTTGGGTAACCACCTACTCCTAAGGCAAGGTCTAAACCTAATGAACCTGATGAAATAACTTCTACTTCTTCAACAGCAGAATCTCCCATTTTCATTACTGTTCCTTTACCGTAGGTTTTGTCTAACTTGTCTAACGTTAATTGTAAGGCTTTTAATTTGGCTTCTTTTTCTGAACTCATAACTTTAAATATTTCTGTAAAAATAAATCTTTTTTTGGCCCAAACAAAAATTGTTGAAAAGATTTATTGAAGTTTAAATAGCTATAAAATTAAAGCTATAAAAC
>NZ_JAGKWP010000027.1 GCF_021151785.1 Flavobacterium sp. | reverse complement strand
TTAATACATAAACTCCTGTTGATAAATTACCTAAATTAATTGATTTTTCAACATTGAAACTATTTACATTATAATTGTAAACCTCTCTACCATTCAAATCAAATACTTTGATTCCTAAATCACCAGAATAATTAGATATCGCAATATTTAAATCACCATTTGTAGGATTAGGATAAATTTTAAACAAATCACTATCTTGGAAATAACTAGCAGCTAATATACAATTTGAACCAGTTGCAGGAGTATTCCCTGGGGTAGGCTCTGTGAAATCAGCAACTTGATCTTGAACTCCAGTCACACCCGTTTTAGTTCCTGAAGAAGCATTAATTCCCATACCTCTTCTTGCAAAAGTAGCCCAGATCATACAATAATTTTGCCCATTAGTAGTATTTAAATCTGCTTGAATAATAGCATCTCTACATTGAATCAAAGATGGATTTGCAGGCGTTAATTTCATTGCATCAATTACTAACTTCATAACTTTATTATTACCTCCTGTACCATTGTAAATATTAGGATCATATCCATATCTATCGATGTAATTCCAAGCTAAATCCCACAACATCACGCACCAAATTGAACCAAGACCATGCACATCAATTCTATCAATACCATCTGTGTCTGTAAACCATTGATCATTTGTATCAGCAAATGTATGAGGATTAACGGCCATATCTGTTGAGTATCTGAATTCTCTAATTCCAGGTCCATTAGTTGGTTGATTTTCAACGAAAGTTCCAATCCCTCTTGCTCCTGCTCTAGTATCTCCTGGCTTAATTTGCATCATTAACCATGCCCAATCAGACCATCCTTCACCAGGTTGTTCTGCAGAACCTGACATTCCTGCACCACCACCAACTAAACGTGTTGAAATACCATGTGTATATTCATGAGCAATAACGCCATTATCAAAATCACCATCTGCATATGCATAAGAATCAATAGAAGATAAATTAACATTTACTGTACCATTAGCCATAGCAGATATTAAAGATTCTCCATCAACTTGCGTCATACTAACCGCAGGAATTGTAATTGTAGGGTCGTCTCCCGCCATTGAAATTGTACCAGTAGTGTTATTTACAATTATGGCTGCAATAGCACCAGCCGTTTGAGCCGCCTTTACCTTTAGAGCAAAGGTACAAGTACCTCTTCTTATTACAGCAATTTTACCGTTCAATGCCGCTGCATTTGTTGCTGTTTCACAAGCATCTGATGTATCAGGCGTAGCATCTTCAAATAAAACTAAGGAATTGGTTAAAACTGCTGGAGCAATCGGTAAATGAACGTGACCTTCATTGAATGCATTCTCAATTACTTGATATGAAGTACCACTTAATGCTCCACTAGTTACCGTCAAATTTGAAAACTTCTTCCCTGCATTCCAAACATACATTTGCATTCTTGGTTTAGAACCCTCTGATGGTGTTGAAAAATTAGCATTGTTGTAAGATGGTGTTGAGGCAAATGAAGCATCTTGTGCTTCTGCATTTACTGCATCGTTACCCGTACCACCTCTACCGTAATTAACCGTTTGAAAATTTCTATTTGCTTCATTAAAACCATATTGATACCACAAATCATGCATGATATTATTCATGTAAAATAAATTTGTAATTGCTGCATTAACATAAGTCTTAGGAGATGTACCCGTTCCATTATACGGATAATCAAAAGTTAAACTTGGATAAGTTCCAGAAGAAGCATTAGTATAAGTTGTTGGACTTGCTGGATTTGCATTTGCAAAATCTGAATAAGCAAATACGTTATTTCCTCTTGAATAATTAAATTGTGTTGAAGCATTTCCTCCTCCAATACTTGTATTTGTATTATGCCAACCATTAGGAGAAGCCGCTACGATTAATGGAGCTAAAGCAGTTGTTGACTCAGGGTTTGTAATCAATTGTCTAGAAGAGTGATTTGGACTTTCATAGTTCCATGGAATTACTCTATAATTTGTTGTTCCTGGTGTTAATAACATTTCTGCTTGCTGGTCCTTAAATAACTTAGCCTCAAAATTTTTAGTTTTCAATCCTTCTACACACATTGTGTGATTATGTCTAGGGCCAAAATTACAATTATGTACTAAATCATATTTTTCTATTAATGTACCATTGGTAGCATCGATTTTTACTTTCCAAAGATGCTTGGCGTCTTGAGAATAAAATTCATAACTCCAAGCAAGAACTAAATTACCTTGTTGATTTGGGAAATAAACTAATTCTGCACTCACAGGATCTTCTGACAATACTCCATTAGATAATTTATATTTATTCTTATCAGAAGAAATAATTGTACTAGAAAAAGTATTCTCATTTAATTTTGAAAGGGCACTAGAAAAGCCTTGAACTACATTATAAGTCGCGTTAGTTGTATTTACTTTTGAAGCAATATTAGTAATAAAACCTTCTGGAGTGTTGACAATTTTATCATTTTTTATCCAAAAATAAATATATGAATTATCAATTTTTACACCATTATAAGTTTGCATTACTAGATAATTAGTAAGCCCCATGGTCTCCGAGCTTGTTTCACTCTCAATTATCCACTGATTAATTTCAGAAGATGAAAGATTTAACTTTTCTTTGTTTTCACTAATGTAAGTTTGAATTTTTTCACTCGGGGTTTGAGCAAAACCAATCACACTTAACATGAGGAAAACTTGCAGTAGTCTTTTGTTCATAAGTTAAGATTTAGTTTAGATGCTCAAAATTAATGTTTTATATTTTAAAACAAAATATTTTTTAACTATTTCATAATATTTAACACCTGTTATGCAATATGTGTAAATTATAATTTATTTGCGTTTATAATTTTATAAAGTTCAATTGCTTTGCCATCAGTTAACAGAGAAATAAACTGACATATATTTAAAAGTTGATTATAAACTGTTGATTTTTCAACACGATATTTTTCGGGTAATAAATTCAAAATTAAACGATCAAAATTAGTCTCCTTCTTAACTATTTGATTTACATAAGCTGTTATGAAAGCATCTAGCAATGCATGTATAACTTTATAACCTATAATTTCTTTTTCAATTACTTCTTTTGATCGATAAATTTTATTCACACTAATCTTTATAATATCATCAATTTGCGCTTTGTATTGACTTTTTTCCATTAAAGAAACTTCAAAAGAGCCTTTCATTATAGCTTCTTCATTTTCTAAAAATAAGCGAACAGCATCATTAATTAAACTCCCTATGGCTAATGCTCGAAGATAACTAATTCGATCTTCTTTCGTTTTAAGTTCGTTATACTTTTTAGAATCAATAGATTTTTGCACCAACTTAATTAAGTATTCCAATGCAAATTCTTCTTCTATAAGCCCTAATTTTATTCCATCTTCAAAATCAATAATGGTATAACAAATATCATCAGCTGCTTCAACTAAAAAAGCCAAGGGATGTCTAAAATAGCCCACATCAGGAAGTTCTTTATTTACTTTTAAACCTAATTCATAAGCCACTTCTTGAAAAAAATGTACATCTTGTTGAAAAAAACCATATTTTTTATCACAAATTGCAGTTGTTGGTTTTTTTGGCAAACTCTCTTTTGGATATTTCATAAAAGTTCCTAAAGTAGCGTATGACAAACGTAATGCCCCTTCCACCCCTTCTCTACTTGAAGTCAAAATCGAAAAACCATTAGCATTTCCTTCAAAATCTATTAAATCTTGCCATTCTTTAGCCGACATTTCGTCTTTATATTTCATTCCGTTTCCGGAGGCAAAATACTCCCCTATTGCTTTTTCACCCGAATGTCCAAAAGGAGGATTTCCAATATCGTGAGCTAAACAAGAAGCTGCTACTATGGCTCCAAAATCATTTAATTGATATCCATGTACCTCTTTTAAATGCGGGTATTTTTCTAATATTTGTTTCCCTACTAACCGTCCTATGGAACGACCTACCACCGAAACTTCTAAACTGTGCGTTAATCGAGTATGCACAAAATCGGTTTTGGATAATGGAATAACTTGTGTTTTATCTTGTAAAATTCTAAATTCGGAAGAAAAAATGATTCGGTCATAATCTACTTCAAATCCCAAACGGGTATCATCTTGTTCTTTTCGTAATCGTTTACTGGTGTCGCCTTGTCTTTTTAGAGACAACAATTGTTCCCATTGCATCATTTAATGTTGGAAATTTAAAGTTTGAAACACGAAGTTACTAATTTATTTCTCTTTTTCATACACTCGCTATTTTCAATAGTTACATATTGACCGTAATTCGAGATAATTTAGTAATCCATTTTGGCAAACTGTAAAACATAATCGAGTTACACATTGTTATATTTAGTTAAAAAACTCTCGTTCATTGCTATCAAAACCAATCAAATATCCATTATTTAAAGTCAGCATGAATTGAATTGGTTTCTATTATTAGAACCTAGAATGTACTTAATTGAATTAAGTCAATAAAAAACAGCCTTATAAAAAGGCTGTTTTAAAAAATTGAAAATTTAATATTATTATGATCCGCACATTTCACAATCTTCAGGTCCTGCGTTTTTAGAACGCTCAATCATCGCTCTAAATTCTTCTGCACTCATGGCTTCTGCTTCAACCTGAACTGCTGTTGGTTCTGTTTCTTTCTTTTTAGCTACCGTAAACTGAATAGCATTAGCAGCAGCTTTAGTACGTAAATAATACATACCTGTTTTTAATCCAGATTTCCATGCGTAAAAATGCATTGAATTCAATTTAGCAATGGTAGCACCTTCCATAAATAAGTTTAAAGATTGTGATTGGTCGATGAAATAGCCACGTTGACGTGACATATCAATAATGTCTCTCATACTCATTTCCCAAACGGTTCTATACAACTCTTTAATATCCTGCGGAATGCCTTCAATGTTTTGGATAGAACCATTATTACGCATTATTTCTTGCTTTAAATCTTCGTTCCAAATACCTAATTGGACTAGATCCTGCAACAGATGTTTATTTACCACAATAAATTCACCAGACAATACACGTCTTGTATATAAGTTTGAAGTGTAGGGTTCGAAGGCTTCGTTATTTCCAAGAATTTGAGAGGTAGAAGCGGTAGGCATTGGAGCTAACAACAATGAATTGCGCACCCCATGTTCCATTACTTCTTTTCTTAATGAAGCCCAATCCCATCTTCCTGAAAGCTCTTCATCTTTTAATCCCCACATATTGTATTGGAATTCCCCTTGAGATATAGGCGATCCTTTGAAAGTAGAATACGGACCTTCTTCTTTTGCTAATTCCATTGAAGCTGTTACTGCTGCAAAATAAATGGTTTCAAAGATTTCTTGATTCAATTGTTTGGCTTCATCACTGGTGAATGGCAGTCTTAACATAATGAAAGCATCTGCTAAACCTTGCACTCCTAAGCCAACAGGTCTGTGACGCATATTAGAATTGTAAGCTTCCTCTACTGGATAATAATTTCTATCAATCACACGATTTAAATTACGTGTAATTCGTTTTGTTACTTTATATAAATAGTCATGATTAAACTGTCCGTTTTCTACAAACATTGGCAGTGAAATAGAAGCCAAATTACATACCGCAATTTCATCTTCAGAAGTATATTCTAAAATTTCTGTACATAAATTTGACGAACGAATAGTTCCTAAATTTTTTTGGTTCGATTTTCTATTGGCCGCATCTTTATATAACATGTAAGGCGTTCCCGTTTCAATTTGTGATTCTAATATTTTCTCCCATAATTCACGAGCTTTGATTGTTTTTCTTCCCTTTCCTGCTGCTTCATATGATTGATATAACGTTTCAAATTCATCTCCGTACACATCATATAAACCTGGACATTCATTCGGGCACATTAGCGTCCAATCTCCGTCTGCTTCCACACGTTTCATGAATAAATCAGAAATCCACATAGCATAAAATAAATCACGTGCACGCATTTCTTCTTTACCGTGGTTTTTCTTTAAATCTAAAAAATCAAAAATATCAGCATGCCATGGTTCAACATAAATAGCGAAACTTCCTTTTCGTTTTCCACCACCTTGATCCACATAACGAGCCGTATCATTAAACACCCGCAGCATAGGAACAATTCCATTTGAAGTACCGTTTGTTCCAGCAATATAAGAGCCTGTTGCACGCACATTATGAATTGACAATCCAATTCCACCTGCGGATTGTGAAATCTTAGCCGTTTGTTTTAAAGTATCATAAATACCGTCAATACTATCATCTTTCATAGTCAACAAGAAACATGAAGACATCTGAGGTTTTGGTGTTCCTGCATTAAATAAGGTTGGTGTTGCATGCGTAAAGAATTTTTTAGACATTAATTCATACGTTTCTATTGCAGCTTCAATGTCATTTAAATGAATACCTACGGAAACACGCATTAACATATGTTGAGGACGTTCAACTATTTTACCATTAATTTTTAACAAATAAGAACGTTCTAAGGTTTTAAATCCAAAATAATCGTAATTAAAATCGCGATTATAAATGATAGTAGAATCTAATTTTTCTGCATTAGCCATAATTACCTCATATACATCATCTGCTAATAATGGCGATTTTTTACCTGTCCTTGGGTTTACATAATGGTATAAATCTACCATTGTTTCTGAGAACGATTTTTTTGTGTTTTTATGTAAGTTAGACACCGCAATTCTTGCTGCTAATTGAGCAAAATCAGGATGCGTAACTGTCATAGAGGCCGCTGTTTCAGCCGCTAAATTATCTAATTCTGAAGTAGTTACGCCGTCATATAAACCTTCAATTACACGCATAGCCACTTTAACAGGATCAACACGCTCATTTAGTTCATAGCATAAAATTCTAATTCTATCGGTAATTTTATCAAACGATACTGGTTCTTTGCGTCCATCTCTTTTTACTACGTACATAACTTACTTAATTATAATTGGTTAGTTGTCTTTATTCTTTTTAGATTTTTGATAATACGAGATTAAAAGTCAGCATCAAAGCTGAATTTATCTTCCCCTGAATCGTTATTTACCACTCCAGCTTTTTGATATTCACCAACACGTTTTTCGAAGAAATTAGTTTTACCTTCCAATGAAATCATATCCATAAAATCAAAAGGATTCGTAACGTTGTAAACCTTTTTACATCCTAATTCCACTAATAAACGATCTGTTACAAACTCTAAATACTGAGTCATTAATTTTGCATTCATTCCAATTAAGCTTACTGGTAAACTTTCTGTGATAAACTCTCGTTCAATATCCAATGCGTTAGTAATGATTTCTGTAATTCTATCTTTAGAAACTTTATTAATTAAGTGATTATTATGCAAGTGAACTGCAAAATCACAGTGCATACCTTCATCACGTGAAATCAACTCATTAGAAAACGTCAATCCAGGCATCAAACCTCGCTTTTTCAACCAATAGATGGAACAAAAAGCTCCCGAAAAGAAAATACCTTCCACAGCAGCAAATGCAATTAAACGTTCAGCAAAACTTGGAGAATCAATCCATTTTAATGCCCATTCTGCTTTTTTAGCAATAGCTGGAAAATTTTCAATTGCTTTAAAGAGAATGTTTTTTTCTTTTTCGTCCTTTACATAGGTATCAATCAAAAGAGAATAAGTTTCAGAATGGATATTTTCCATCATCAACTGAAATCCATAGAAAAACTTAGCTTCTGAATATTGCACTTCACTAACAAAATTTTCAGCTAAATTTTCGTTTACAATTCCGTCTGAAGCAGCGAAAAAAGCTAAAATATGCTTAATAAAATAACGCTCATCATCATTCAATTTAGTATTCCAATCTGTAATATCTTGATGTAAGTCAATCTCTTCAGCTGTCCAAAAACACGCTTCTTGTTTTTTATATAAATCCCATATATCATGGTGTTGGATAGGAAAAATCACAAATCGATCTTTGTTTTCAGCTAAAATGGGTTCTACTACAGACATAATCTTTTGATTTTTATATTTTTAGTTGGTTTGTAAATTTTTGAATTTGAATTCTACAAAGTTTGTTAAATCAAATGGAAAATAAAAGTCAAACTTATTCACAATTGGACGAAGTTTTTAACAAAGTTGTTTTTTTAACATTTTTAAAAATAACAAATTCATCTTATTGTATATCAATATTTTACAAATTCAACATTTATAAATAAAAAACGCTCAAGCTATTGAAAAACCAACAGATTTGAGCGTTTTAAAGGACTGATTTTAAGTCGCTATTTTTTCATTTCTTCAGCCACTTTTTCTAATTCTTCATACCATTGTTCACCAAATTTACGAACAAGCGCTTCTTTAACAAATTTATATACTGGAACCTGTAATTCTTTCCCTAAAGAACAAGCATCGGAACAAATATGCCATTTATGGTAATTTACCGCAGCAAAATCAGAGTACTCTTTTACTCGAATAGGATATAAATGACAAGAAACCGGTTTTTTCCAATTTACTATTCCTTCATTATACGCTTGTTCAATACCGCATAATGCCGTTTGACCATCAAAAATTACATAAGCACAATCTTTACCATCGATTAAAGTTGTTTCATACTCGCCATCTGTTCCTATTACAAAAGCGCCTTGTTCTTCTATAGCTTGAATTCCTTCAGGACGCAAAAAAGGTTTTACTTTAGGATAAAGATCAACTAAAATCTGCGTTTCTTCTTTAGTTAGGGGAGCACCCGCATCACCATCTACACAACAAGCTCCTTTACAAGCAGAAAGATTACAAACAAATTCTTTTTCTAAAATTTCTTCAGAAATAATCGTTTTATTTAATTGAAACATACAATTGAAATTAAAATACAAAGGTAGCTTGATTTTTTTGATTAGTAAAAGAATTCAAAATGTTATCATTTCTTTAAGAATAAAAAGTCGGGTAAAATCATATATTTGCAAAAAAATTAAGATTATGTTCGATTGGAAAGAAATTTTCACCATTAGTATGATTTTATTTGCCGTGATTGATATTGTGGGAAGTATTCCTATCATTGTTGATTTACGCAGTAAAATGGGACATATTCAATCTGAAAAAGCAACTATTGTTGCTGCCATTATCATGATTGCCTTTTTATTTGTGGGAGAAGAAATATTAAAGTTAATTGGTATAGATGCAAATTCATTTGCTGTTGCTGGTTCTTTTGTTTTGTTTTTCTTAGCACTAGAGATGATTTTAGGTATTCGCTTATACAAAGAGGACAATCCGTCCACAGCATCGATAGTTCCAATTGCATTCCCTTTGATTGCTGGAGCAGGAACCATGACAACAATTTTATCTTTACGCGCCGCTTATGATAAAGCGAATATTATTATTGCCATTATCATTAATGTAGTTGTGGTATATGGTGTATTGAAATCATCAGGTAAAATTGAACGTTTATTAGGGAATAATGGTTTAGGGGTCATTAGAAAAGTTTTTGGTGTTATTTTATTAGCTATTGCTGTAAAATTATTTGCTGCCAATGTTAAAGGATTATTTATTTAAAAGATATAATTAAAATGAAAATTTTCACTTATGTAGTTATTGTTTTAGCTTTGATAACTATCGGTTTTAATGCCACTCGAATTAATTTCAGCAACCCATTACAAGGCGAAAGTACAGTAGCTCTTATCGGTATTGTAGCTTCTTTTTGTGCTATAATTATTGTTGTATTGTACCAATTGGCAAAAAAAGTTGACGAAAATACAAAGTAATAATGGAGTTTGATGTTTTAATCATTGGCGGTGGTGTATCTGGGATGTCTGCAGCTTTACTTTTTGGTTCTGCACAACACAAGTCTTTTATGTTCAATAAGAAAATAGGCATTATAGTACACCAAAAAACATCTTCTTTACAAACCGCAATTTTTAATAACGCCTACGGAATAACTCCTGGTAAAAAAGGAAATGAATTATTAGAAGAGAGTAAAATTCACCTAGAAAAGTTGTACCCACATATTGATCAAATTGAAAATGAAAAGGTTCTTACCATTTCAGGAGAATCACCTCTTTTTTCGATTTCAACAAACAAAAACATTTATCGTGCTAAAAATATCATAATTGGTATTGGAGCGGGTAACCCTTTTACTATTGAAGGCCTTGATGAGTATATAATACCTCATCAGAAAGCGGCTCCTGAAAAAAACAGATTACAACTTAAAAATCAAGATTATCTAGTAAAACCGGGAATCTATGCAGTAGGAACATTAGCAGGTTTAAGAAGTCAACTAATGATTGCCGCTGGAAGTGGTGCTGCAGTTGCCACTGATATAATGACATTATGGAATGATAATACACCCGTTCAAGTTCACGATGCTTTACCAAAAGAATAATTAATTATTCTTTTCTTTAAACTCTTTTGCTTTCTTTATTAAAAAATCGAGTAAAATCATTTTATTTTCTTGTTCAATAATTGATGTTTTTTCAGGATCAAAATCACAATAAGTTAGAAAATCATTCCATTGAGTTTCTTTTAATTCCAAACTTTGAAGTAAGAAAGCGTCTGTAAAATTCAAGTTTACATACGTTTGAAAAGAAACCCATTCTTTCTTAGCCTCTTTAGGTTTGTCCTTTTTAAAAATTTTTGATAGTAATTTAAAAACTTGCACAAAATCAACTCCATTTTGAATGGAACCATCAGGAATGGCAAACTTTCTTTCCTGATATTGTCTTTCAACTTTAATTATTGGAATAGTAGTTTGTTTTTTCACAACTACTTCTTCAATTAGTTGTTCTTTCTTTACCAATCGTATTGTAAGACACTTACTTTCAAGCAATTCGTCATCAATAATTATGGTTTGGAAATCATATCCGTTTTTAAAAAAAGCCAAATTATTTTCTCTTTCAACTGGAATTTCAAATTCTCCCAAGACATTTGTCAATGAAATATTATTCAATTGTTTATTTATAACTTCGACATTTGAAATAGGAACATCGTCTTGCAGCACTTTCCCTTTCAAAAGAACGGATTGAGAGTTCGACACACTACAGAAAAAAAAGAGAAAGAGAATAATTCTATTGACCACATTAATTAATTTAATTAGGTCAAATGTAATGTGAAACCAAATATGAAAAAGTTAAGAAAAAGCGAATTGATGTCAATTATTTCTTAAATTATATTTCTTTCTCTAAAACTTTTTTAATTATTTTATCCTTTGGCAACGTAATCTTATAATAAGATGTATCATTAAATAATTGTCTTGAAAACTCTGCATATAAATAAGTTAACACTTTTTCTCTCTGATTTACTAAGCTTATTAGCAATCCGTTACTAATCATATATTGTTTGAACTGATTAAAATATTTTGCTTTACCGAATAACTCTTTCTTTAAAGAAGCTTGGTTTAAACCATTAAAAAAAGCTCTATTTTCATCTAATTTTTCAAAGACATAATAATTTAGTAATTCTGACTGCAGCAAGACATTTATACCTTCTTCTGAATGGAAGTCTTCAAGTGGAACGAAAATGTCTGGAATAATACCACCTCCTCCATAAACAATTCGTCCTTTTTTTGTTTTAAACTTTAAACTGTCAGCCACTTTAATACTGTCCGCCTTATACAATTCTCCACTCGTAAAACGTTTTTCAAAGTCATTGAAGTAATTATTACCCTTATCTAAAAATGGCTTTTGAATGCTTCTACCCGAAGGCGTAAAATAACGAGCAACTGTCAATCGAACTGCTGATCCATCATCTAACTTCATTTCTTTTTGGACTAATCCTTTTCCAAAAGAGCGTCTACCATAAATCAACCCTCGGTCGTTATCTTGAATTGCGCCTGCAAATATTTCACTTGCAGAAGCACTACTTTCATCTATCAAAATAGCCACCTTACCCGATTCAAAAACTCCTTTTTCAGTCGCATAAGAATTCTCAATAACACCTCCTTTGTTTTTGGTTTTTACAATTAACTCTCCTTTTTTCAAAAATTCATCCGCCATAGCTACAGCCATTTCTAAATATCCGCCCCCATTACCTCTTAAATCAACAATAACTTCATTCATCCCTTGCTTTTTAAGTTTCACAAGAGCTTGATGAAATTCTTTATACGTAGTTTCTGCAAAACGGTTAACTTTAATATAACCTTTTTTAGCATTTAGCATGGTAGCTACGTCAATACTATTTATAGGGATTAGATCTCGAGTAACAGAGACTGTAAATTTCTTGTTTTCAGCTTTTCTATAAATGACTAAATTTACTTTTGTTCCAACTTCTCCTTTTAGAATTTGAAACAATTTTTCATTTTTGATTTTCTTATTGAATAATTGTTGCTTATTAGCAAATAAGATTCGATCTCCAGACTTTATTCCAGCTCTTTCAGAAGGGCCATTGACCACTGGTTTGATGACCGTTAATGTATCTTTATACATGTAGAAATTCACACCAATACCCACAAAATTCCCTTCCATACTTTCATTAACTTGAGCCAAAGACTCTTTCGGGATATAAACAGAATGAGGATCTAGTTTTTCTAAAATTCCGTTAACAGTCAAATCGACTATAGAATCTGTATTTACTTCATCGACATATTCCTTATTAATTAAATCAAGCAATCTATTGATTTTATTTTTACCTGTGTTAGTTTTGGTGCTGGGCTGATTTATTACATTTATTTTGTATCCCAACAAAACACCTAAAGCAAAAATAGTTGCTATAAAAATGGGAATATAAATAGTATATTTATTGGAATTATTCATCTAAATTTGGAATGTAAGATACCTCAACGCCTGCTTTCTTTAAAAAATCTACACCAGAACAATCCTTGTATTCTTCTAAATATACTACCCTTTTAATTCCTGACTGATGAATTAATTTACTGCAATCTTTACATGGCGATAATGTTATATATAATGTTGCTCCCTCACAAGATTGTGTAGATCGCGCCACTTTTGAAATAGCATTAGCCTCAGCATGAAGCACATACCATTTAGTCAAATTTTGTTCGTCTTCACAACAATTTTCAAAACCACTTGGCGTTCCATTATATCCATCTGAAATAATCATTCTGTCTTTTACAATAATCGCACCGACTTGTTTTCTTTTACAATAAGATAATTTTCCCCATTCACGAGCAATTTTTAAATAGGCTTTATCATACCTAGATTTTTTTTCTGCTTTCATCAACTCTTGATTTAATTTTGATTCCAAATTTCGCTCTCAATAATCATGGGTAATACCACACCAATAATAAAGGCAGATAAAACTAAAGCCCAATCTCTTTTTGAAAAACGAAAAACTGTTTGTGCAAAATAAGCGAGAATTAAGACTACTAAAACAACAATAATTTGTGCAGCTTCTATACCGAGTGCAAATTCTAACAATGGTAATAATTTATCGTTTGCATTTCCTGCCATTACGGCTTTAAAATAATTAGAAAAACCTAAACCATGAATGATTCCAAAAAACAAAGTAATTATAGCTACAAAATTAACGCTTTCTTTTTTGCCATTTTTACCAGCCGTAAACAAGTGAAACAATGCAGTTGTTAAAATGGTTACAGGAATTAAAAACTCTACTACTTCTTCTTTGATATAGACAAATCCAAATACGGATAAAATTAATGCAATAGTATGACCAAAAGTAAATAAACTTACTAATAATAATACTCGTTTCCAATCTTTAAAGACATACGGAACCATTAATGCAATTAAAAACAATACGTGGTCATAAGCATTTATATCAAGCACGTGCTTTAGACCCATGTTAAAGTAAATCAAAAATTCATTCATTGCAATTTCTAATAAAACCCAAACTTACATTTTTTTAAGGAAATAAAAAAGCGGCTTTACACCGCTTTAACTTATTTGTATTTTTCCATAAACGCTTCTGCCGTCTCTACCATATCTTTCATTCCGCAAAAGAATGGTACACGCTGATGTAATTCTGTAGGCTGAATTTCCATAATTCTTCCATAACCATCAGAAGCCTTTCCCCCTGCCTGTTCAGCTAAAAATGCCATTGGATTACATTCATACAATAAACGCAATTTACCTTTTGGTGCTTTTGAACTAGTAGGATAAATATAAATTCCTCCTTTAATCATATTTCTATGAAAATCAGAAACTAAACTTCCAATATAACGAGAAGTATATGGTCTATCTTCTTCTTCTGCTTGACAATATTTAATGTAATCCTTTACCCCTTGTGGAAAATGAATGTAATTCCCCTCATTAACCGAATAGATATTTCCTTTTTCAGGGAAACGCATATTAGGATGTGATAAATAAAACGTTCCTATTGCTGGATTTAACGTAAAACCATTCACACCATGTCCAGTAGTGTATACTAACATCGTTGATGTTCCATAAATAACATAACCCGCAGCTACTTGATTTACCCCTGGTTGTAAAAAATCTTCAATAGTAACAGGTGTTCCTACTGGCGTTACTCTTCTAAATACAGAAAATATAGTTCCTACAGATACATTTACATCAATATTAGAGGATCCATCCAAAGGGTCCATTAAAACAACATATTTGTTATTATGGCTATTGTCGCTACCTGCTACAGTAATAAAATCATCATTTTCCTCAGAAGCAATTCCACAAACAATCTCACGATTAATTAACGTTTGAATGAATACTTCATTGGCATAAACATCTAACTTTTGCTGGTCTTCCCCTTGAATATTTTGATCACCAGCAGCCCCAACAATGTCAACTAATCCAGCTTTATTTACTTTATAGTTAACTACTTTAGCAGCTAAACGAATAGAGTTAATAATTCTTGAAAGCTCTCCAGTAGAATATTGGAAAGCGGTTTGGTTTTCAATGATAAATTCACCTAAGGTTCTGTTTCTTTCTTCCATTACGAAATCGATTGAGTTGTATTGCAGTGCAAACTTACATAATTTTACAAGAAAATTGATATAGTACTATAATTTATTTAAACAATAAACAAGACTAATTTTCAGTTAATTGATTAATCAAACATTTTATTTTTACATGATGACATAATCAAGTAACTTTGTATAAGAATTCATTTTTTAAAACATTACAAATGCTACATATTAGAGAAGGTGTCGCTGAAGACATGCCTTCAGTATTAGAGTTAATAAAGGAACTAGCCCTTTTTGAAAAAGAGCCTGAAGCAGTAGTCCTTACAACAGAAGATTTAGTAAGAGATGGCTTTGGAATTCAACCTTTGTTTCATACTTTTATTGCTGTAGAAAATGAAGAAATTATCGGGATGGCTTTGTATTATTACCGATACTCTACTTGGAAAGGGAAAACTATTCATTTAGAAGATCTCATTATAAAAGAAAATAAACGTGGAACAGGAGCAGGTTTTGCTTTATATAAAGAAATTATTATTCAAGGAAAACGCGATGGTGTGAAAAGAATAGAATGGAATGTTTTAAATTGGAACACGAATGCTATAGAATTTTACGAAAAAAGTGGCGCAAAAGTTTTAGAAGATTGGCGTGTAGTTCACATGGATGAATCAGGAATTACTCATTTCATTGCGCACTTATAACCTTTAAATCAACACAAGATGAAAATATTCAAATTCGGAGGGGCCTCTGTTAAGGATGCCGCTGGCGTGAAAAATGTAAAACAGGTATTAGAAACGGTGGGTTTTGAAAATGTATTGGTCGTGATTTCTGCTATGGGAAAAACAACAAATGCCCTTGAAGTGGTCATCAAAAACTATTTCGACAAGTCAAAGGAGTTAACTTCATCTGTACAAGATGTCAAAAAATACCATATTGAAATATTATTAGACTTATTTGTCGACGAAAAAAACCCAAATTTCACAAGTGCTTATGAAGCTGTTAGCCAACATTTTGAAGATTTAGAGTACTTTTTAAAAAATAATAAATCTCCTAATTATAATTTTGTTTACGACCAAATTGTAAGTTTTGGAGAACTTATCTCAACTACTATTGCCAGTCACTATTTCAATCATGAAAACCTTATTAATCAATGGTTAGATGTTAGAAATTATATTAAAACAGATAATACTTATCGTGATGCAAATGTGGATTGGGAAAGCACTCAAAAAAACATTAGTAAATTAAACAAGAAAAAAGCATTGTACATAACACAAGGTTTTTTAGGTGCTGATGACAATCATTTCACAACAACTTTAGGACGTGAAGGTTCTGATTACACCGCTGCAATTTTTGCTTATTGTTTAGGTGCTGAAAATGTTACTATTTGGAAAGATGTACTTGGGGTTTTAAATGCCGATCCCCGTTATTTTGAAAACGCTGTTTTACTGAATCAAATTTCCTATAGAGAGGCTATTGAACTAGCTTTTTATGGAGCAAGTGTCATTCACCCTAAAACCTTACAACCACTCCAAAAGAAAGAAATTCCATTATTTGTAAAATCTTTTGTTAACCCAACTCTACCTGGAACAAAAGTAAGTAAGGGTACTGATTTAGAACCAAGAACATCTTGCTTCATTGTAAAGAAAAACCAAATTTTGATTTCACTTTCATCCATAGATTTTTCATTTATAATGGAAGAAAATATTAGTGAAATTTTTCATTTATTCCATCAATATAAAATTAAAGTAAGTTTAATTCAAAACACAGCAATCAGTTTTTCTGTTTGTGTCGAGGATAAATTCGATAAATTCAGTGAACTAAAAGCAGTACTTTCCAAAAAATTCAAAGTAGCTTACAACGAAAATGTTTCCTTATACACCATCCGACATTTTGACCAAGCTGCGGCTGAAATGGTTGAATTAAATAAAAAAGTGTTAGTGAAACAAATTAGTAGAGAAACCCTTCAGATTATCACCGAATAATACAAATAAAAGCTTATGTGACAGAAACTTAACACATAAGCTTTTTTTCTTTCAAAGATTTAAACTTTTCCTACTACTAGCTTAACATACTAACTTTTTCTTTGCAAGAAACATTTCACATGGCAAGAAAAGTTGATATTGTAGTTATTTCCGATGTGCATTTAGGCACATATGGATGTCAAGCAAAAGAATTGCTACACTATTTAAAATCAGTTCAACCCAAGCAACTTATTATTAATGGGGATTTTATTGATATTTGGCAATTCAAAAAAAGCTATTTTCCTAAAAGCCATTTAAAAATTATAAAAAAAATTATTGATTTTTCTAATAAAGGAACCGAAGTCACTTATATCATTGGTAATCACGATGAGTTTCTTAGAAGATTTTCCAATGCATCATTCGGTAACATTGCATTAGTCAACAAAAAGATCTTGGAATTAGGCAATAAAAAAGCTTGGTTTTTTCATGGCGACGTATTTGATGCCTCCGTTCAGCACTCCAAATGGATTGCTAAATTAGGGGGTTGGGGTTATGATTTATTGATTAGACTCAATGTGTTAAGCAATTGGATATTGGTGCAGCTAGGTAAAGAAAAATATTCTTTTTCAAAGAAAATTAAAAATAATGTAAAAAAAGCGGTCCGATTTATAGGCGATTTCGAAAAAACAGCTTCTGAGCTAGCCATAGAAAACAACTTTGATTATGTTATTTGCGGACACATCCATCAACCTCAAATTAGAGAAATTGAAACCAAAAATGGCCGATGTACTTATTTAAATAGCGGCGATTGGATTGAAAACTTAACTGCCTTAGAATATCATAATTCTGAATGGACTCTCTTTACTTACGACAAGAAAATGTTTGAAGAAAATAAGGACTTTGAATTAGACCCATATGAACAACAAACTATAGAAATGCTAATCAAAGACGTAATTAATTTTTAATTTATATCCGATGAAAATATTATATGCTTTTCAAAAAACAGGCAACGGGCATATCGCTAGAGCACAAGAAATCATTCCTATTCTTCAAAAAATAGGAACTGTAGATTTATTAACTAGTGGAAATCAATCCCAATTAGATATTCCATTCAAAATCAACTACAATTTTAATGGCATTTCATTGGTTTACAATAAAAAAGGGAAAGTATCTTACTTAAAAACACTACTACAAAACAATTATTGGAAATTTTTTAAAAATGTTTTTCAACTACATGTTAACTCTTATGATCTTATTATCAATGATTTTGAACCTGTGAGTGCATGGGCTTCAAAATTAAAAGGAGGCAATTGTATTTCACTATCTCATCAAGCGTCTTTATTATTTGAAAATACTCCTAAGCCTAAAAAAACAGATTTACTTTCACATTTAATATTAAAACTTTATGCGCCATGCAAAATAAAATATGGTTTTCACTTTAAAAGTTACCATCCAAATCTTTTTCCACCAGTTATAAGAGAAAAAATTAAACGATTAAAACCCCAATCATCCGAAGGAAATTTTGTAGTCTACTTACCTGCTTTTTCAGATGAGAAAATAATAAAAACACTTAGTAGAATACCTGTAAATTGGCACATTTTTTCTAGATATACTTCAACAGAATTTTATGTAAATAACTGTAGTTTATACCCCATTAATGAAGATGACTTTTTATTTAAATTAAATCATTGTGAAGGAGTTTTATGCCATGCTGGTTTTGAACTTCCAGCCGAAACTTTGTATTTAAACAAGAAATTGCTAGTCATTCCAATCAAAAAACAACTCGAACAAGAATACAATGCTGTTGCTTTAAAAAAGTTAGGCGTTCTAACTTTAGAAAAATTAGACACTAATCTCATAGATTTATGGACAAGAAGTCAAATTTTAATTGATTTAGAAGTAGCTAAAGATTTAGAAGATATTCTAAAAGACTTAATTGAAAAACACAGCATTTCAATTACCTCAATGGGAAACTATCAGTTAGCATAAAGAAGTCTCCATTAAATCGAGACTTCTTTATTTAACTTTTTATTTGTTCGTAAAATAGCTTGCTCATTTTTATAATCAATCCACGCTTGACCTTTTCTCTTTCGCATAAAATTGTCGTAATGTCGCATAAAAAAAACATTATAAATAGCTTTCAATAAATTTAACGGTTTTCTCGGAAAGGCTCTCAAACTCATTGAAAAACCTGGAGTTACATATTTCATATAATGCCAATATCCTTCGGGCATATATAACATTTCACCATGTTTTAAATTGCAGACCAAACCCTTAACTTGCTTTAAAGCAGGCCATTGTTCAAAATCAGGATTATCAAAGTCAATATCTTCTCTTGCTATTAGTGAATAAGGAACTTTGTACATATATGGCGTGGCATTTGGTGTAAAAAGCATACATCTTTTTTCTCCATGAAAATGAAAATGTAAAATATTGGAGTAATCAATATCGAAATGCATAAATACTTTGGAATTCTCGCCCCCAAAAAACAACATAGGCAATTGTTTTACCAAACGCAAACCTATATCAGGCCATTTAAAATCTCTTGCTAATGAAGGTACTTCTTTCATTAGATTATACAAAAAAATTCGATAATTTGTAGGTTTCGATTGAAGTAAATCAATATAATCGCTCATTTTCATTTTAGCATGAGCTTCATTAAATCCATCTTCATGAGACACTGGTCGATCATCATAAAGTGGTACTATTTTTTCACCCGCTACTTCTTTAATATAATTTAGACGCCATTTTTCATAGGCTGGCCAATCTACGGTCAACTGCTCAATTACAACTGGTTTTTGTTTCTTAACATATTTATTGTAAAAATCTTCTTTGCTAATAGTTTTTACACGCTCAATCTCTTCTAAAAATATTCCCATAAAAAAAGCTCTAACAAAAGTTAGAGCAAATTTATAAAATTGTTAAGACAAAAATCTTAAAAAAGTGTTATTTACCTTTAATAGAAGCTTCTAAATTTCTTTCAATAGCATGTCCTGGTCTTGACCATTTTGGCTTTTCTCCTAAAGATTGAAACTTAGAATCTTCTGCTTCAACCGTTTTAGGCTGCATCAATTTAATGAATGGTTTTTGAGGCTGTAAACCAAGCATTTCAAACATTTTCATGTCTTCATTTACATCTGGATTAGGAGTAGTCAAAAGTTTATCTCCTGCAAAAATAGAGTTAGCACCTGCAAAAAAGCACATAGCTTGCCCTTCTCTACTCATTTCTGTTCTACCTGCTGAAAGGCGTACTTGTGTTTCTGGCATTACAATTCTTGTTGTTGCAACCATTCTTATCATTTCCCAAATTTCAACTGGCTTTTGATCTTCTAAGGGTGTTCCTTCTACCGCCACTAAAGCATTTATTGGCACTGATTCTGGTTGAGGATTCAATGTTGCTAAAGCAACTAACATTCCTGCACGATCTTCCACACTCTCACCCATTCCAATAATTCCTCCACTACAAACTGTTACATTAGTTTTTCTAACATTTTCAATAGTTTGTAAACGATCTTCGAAACCTCTTGTAGAGATTACTTCTTTATAATAATCTTCTGAAGAATCTAAATTATGATTATAAGCATAAAGTCCTGCCTCAGCTAAACGTTGTGCTTGATTTTCTGTAAGCATTCCTAATGTACAACAAACCTCCATGTCTAACTTATTGATTGTACGAACCATTTCTAATACTTGATCAAACTCTGGTCCATCTTTAACATTTCTCCAAGCAGCACCCATACAAACTCTAGAAGAGCCCGATGATTTTGCTCGTAAAGCTTGAGCTTTTACTTGTTGCACGCTCATTAAATCATTACCTTCAATGTTTGTGCTATATCTAGCAGCTTGTGGGCAATAACCACAATCTTCTGGGCATCCGCCTGTTTTGATTGATAATAGTGTTGAAACTTGAACTACATTGGGGTCGTGATATTGTCTATGAATCGTTGCTGCATCATATAATAAATCCATTAATGGCTTATTGTAGATAGCAATAATTTCTTCTTTGGTCCAATTATGTCTTGTTATACTCATGGTTTTGTTTATTTGAGGTTTCAAAAATACTTAAAAAAAATGGTAAAAATGCAACTAATTCAACTCTTGCATTAAAATCCATTCATTGTGAAAAAAGTAATCAAACTTTGCTTCTGCCATATTTACTTTTTGATCAATTAATCGATAATAAGGTCTCCGATTAACAGAAACAAAACTTTCGACATAAATTTCAGTTGGAAATATATATTGTTTTTTTATTTTTTGACAATATTGCCAAATCATATCTGGTGAATGAGATACAATATTGATTTGCTTAGCGTTTAAATCTGCTAATATATTATGATAGAAACTTTCTTTAGTTTGTTTATTCAACACTTTTATTTTAAGCTTACCTTTTCTTTCACTTAACATCATTCTCCAAGACAATCGATGTCCTTCTTCGGTAAATAAGACATTTCCTTTGATAAAAAAATGCCTTATTGGTAACAAAAGTTGAAGCATGAAAAATGGAATAAAAATCCATTTATATACATTTATAAAATTATTTGTCAATGTCATTTCTCGAACTTCATTGGTCTTAAACAATGAGTAATTCATGTTTTGATAATCTAGAAAAAGAACAATGAAGCTTAATGCAAAAAAAGGAAAGATTCCTATTTTTAAAAATAATGCATTAGACAAATGAAAAAATAAAGAAGCTAAAATAGCACAGATTCTAGTTCGCTTCCAAAGCAAAGCTGGAATAATAAACAAATCATAAAACAACCCCAAATACGAATAAGCAAGACCAAACCATTTTTGTTTTATCAATTCAAGCCAAAAAGAACTTGCATTGTAACCACTTAGTAAAATACTAGCAAATGTACCGTTTAACCAATCTGGATATATTTTTGCTAATGAAGCATAAAAATACAAAATACTAACCTGAAATATCAATAAAAAAGGCATCCATCTTGGAACTTGTGTAGCGCTTATTTTTGGAAAAAAACGTACATCTAAACTCCATCTTCTATTAGCAGGTAAGAAACACATAATAAAGGCTATTAAAACCACAAAATAGTAATGATTATTATAAAATTCCTTTTGGGCAAAATAGACTAAAGTCCAAAGAATAGTGAAGCCAATAATGACCCATCTATAAAAGAAACCCAAGGCAATTAACAACCCTAGAACTCCCATAGCTACAAAATAATAATACATTTTTGTTCCATGGAGTAGTTCTAAAAAATCAAAACCGATAAAATGAAAAGTAAATTTAGTTTGAATAAAAACGGTATTAACCCACCCCAACAAAAGAGCCCCGAAAGACTCAAACATGATTAAAACTCCAAATAAAATTCTAAAAAGTATAAGTCCTGAATTATCAACAGAAGTATTTAGCCATTTTCGCATAGTAATTTTATCTAGTCACGAAAAAGATTTATCGTTGTTTTTTTGTCACGCTCTAGCTGTTCTTTTAACTGTTGAAAGGACTCAAATTTTTGTTCTTCTCTAATTTTTTTAACAAATTTTATGATCAACTTTTCACCATATATGTTCTTATTAAAATCAAAAACATGAACTTCAATAGTTTTATTTACCCCATTAATTGTAGGTCGCATACCGATATTCATCATTCCGAAATATTTTTGATTTTCATAATATATTTCGACAGCATAAACACCTATTTTGGGTATCAATTTATAATCTTCATTAATCGCTAAATTAGCTGTTGGAAAATTAATAGTTCTTCCCAATTGATTCCCTTTTTCAACCGTTCCTTGAATTGTGTATTGGTATCCTAAAAACTCATTTGCTAGGGCAACATTTCCTTCAAACAAAGCATTTCTAATTTTAGTTGAACTTACAGAAACTTCATCTACTACTTGAGCAGAAATCTCTTCAACTTCAAATCCAAATTGTTTACCAAAATCAATTAAATCATGAAAATTCGCTGCTCTATTCTTACCAAACTTATGATCATGACCTATAATTATTTTACTTACATTAAATTGTTTAACCAGGACCTGTTCCACAAATTCTAAAGGAGATAAATTAGCAAATTCAACATCAAAAGGATGCATCACAAAATGATCTATTTCATTTTTCTCTAATAATGCTGTTCGCTCATGTATAGTATTCAAAAGTTTAATTTCGTCTTGATTTGAAACTATTTTTCTTGGATGAGGGAAAAAAGTTAGCACTAAAGATTCCAAGTTTTCTTTTTGAGAAATAGCAACAAGTCTTTTTAATATGGCTTGATGTCCTTTGTGAACCCCATCAAAAGTTCCAAGTGTAACGACCGTTTTGTTAGTTAATGATACTTCTTTAATATTATGATAAACTTTCAAAATCTTATTTTTATGCAAAAATAAAAAGGATTGAACAATGTTCAATCCTTTTTTTAATTTATTATTAATTTCTAATCTATTCTTTGATAAATTTCAATGTTTTTGATGCACCACCAATATTTAAATTTAAGAAATAAACTCCGTTAGCAAAATTCGATACATTTACATTCAAATCAGCATCAGATACAACAGCTTTGGTCATAACTTTTTGACCAATGCTATTAAATATTTCCATTTTACCTGTTTTTTCAAGTCCAGCAGGAATATTAATTGTAAAAAACTCTCTTGATGGATTTGGATAAAGAACAACATCCTCAAGTATATTAAAACTTTCATTAACTAACGATGCATTATTTGTAAAATAATGTACAGCAGATGAACTTGTAAAAGTGGTATTATTCACTACAGTAATAGCTCCAGAATTTGTTTTAACTGTATAACTTCCCGAACCAAAACCTCCATTAATACCGTCTCCATAAGAATCATTTACTGTTAGATAATAACATCCATTAGTTGGTAATGTCCAAGTTTGATTGTTAACTAATGTTTGTGTACCATTACTAGTCAAATTAGTATAAGGACCACCAGAATACAATGTTGTTCCAGCTGCATTTTTCAATGACCATGTTGTTTCAGTTCCATATCTATCACCTATCAATGTAAAAGTGAAAGTCGTATAGTTATAATAAGGAACAGTAGGAGCTGTACCACCTCCTGTAAATGACATCACAGAAGTATTATTCGAAGCTCTTTGATCGGTTCCATTTGCAGCAGTAACTGTAACCGTCAACATTCCATCAGCAGCTGTGTTAGGTAATGAAATCAAGGCATACTTGTTTGTTGCCAACGAACCTGTCCAATTATAAGTATAATTTGTGCCTCCATCTATATTGTAAGTCAAAGTTGCTGAAGTTAAATTTGCAGTACCTCTATTATATAGTGAAACTTGCTTAAGAGGAACACCTGGATTAGGATTTGAACATGTTGCAATTGAAGCACCTAAACATAAATTTTCAATTTTTACTTCTGCATCATTTGCAAATAAAGGTATAGCAACATCTTTATTTGATGTCTTCAAAGTTGCTCTTCTAGGTGAATTATTTAAAACCGTAGTAATTCTAGTTTTCTGATCATTAGTAAATATGTTCATACATGTATCATCTGTATAATCCATATAATTTTGTATCATATCAACTCCAGGATTTGATGGACAAGAATCCGTTCCTGTAACACAACCAAAATTAGCTGCACTTGCTGCGGGTGTATCTGCACAAAAATCTTTATTAGTTGATGTATTTGTAGTAGGACAAGTAGCATTATCTCCCCAAATATGTCTTAATCCCAAGAAATGTCCAACCTCATGAGTCATAGTTCTTCCCTTGTCATAGGGGGCAGCAAAATCTCCAGTTGCTAAACTAGAACTTCCAAAATAACGATAACCAGCAACTACTCCATCGGTACTTGCACTTTGAGCAGTTGTAGATAATCCTGCCAAAGAAGACTCTGGAAATTGTGCATAACCAAGTAGTGTAGAGTCAGAAAAATTAACAGACCACATGTTCATGTATTGAGTAGGATCCCAAATTGTAGTTGGTTTAACAATGCCATCAATATCAGTGTCTGACCAAGAAGCTTGACAAAGGTTCACACGATCAATTCCATTAGTTGGATTTCCATTTGGATCCACTTTTGCTAAAACAAACTCAACCTGTACATCGGCACCTACCGCATTTGTATTGTATCCTGGCGTGCCTAACATTTTTCTGTAATCCTGAGTCATGACAGTTATTTGTGATTGAACTTGCTCATCAGTAATATTTTCATTTACTCCATAAGCATCTCCGTTATGAATAACATGAACTACAACTGGAATATAAATAATACCGCCTGTCTGAGACATAGACTGTTGTTGCTGAATTCTATTAGCCATCCATGCTTCAAACTGTTCTAAAGTTTCCATTTTTGGATTTTTCAATCTCAAATAGTCATTATATTCATCAGTAGCACATCTTATGTGCCCAGAAGGAGAAATTTTGTCAGCAGCTATTGTTTTACCAAAAACAACTCTGCCTTCTTTTTTATTTTGACCTAATACCAAGGAAAACACTAATAAAAAGGTTAATAGAGTAATTTTTTTCATTAATTTATGAGTTTTTAAGTGATTAATAAACAAATATAGAAAAAAAAATGATTTTAAATAAAAAATTACTACCCAAACATCATGCAACAATTTAACTG